>DIHI01000087.1:86795-111007 GCA_002420085.1 Lysobacterales bacterium UBA5700
TCAACAAGCACCGCACGACCATCGAGGACGGGGCGTTCATCGGGTCCAACAGTGCCCTGGTGGCGCCGGTGGTGATCGGTGCCGATGCGACGATCGGGGCCGGTTCGGTGATTGGCAAGGATGCGCCGCCCGGGCAACTCACGGTGTCACGTGCCAGGCAAGTCAGCCTGCCCGGCTGGAGGCGGCCGGAGCGGAAAGCCTGATTGTGGGGCGAGTGAACCCGATACACTAGCGGCTCGCTCAATCTCGCTTTCGAGGGTATCGGTCCATGTGCGGAATCGTCGGCATCAGTGCGCGGCGCGATGTGGTGCAGAGCCTGCTGTCCGGCCTGCAGGCGCTGGAATATCGCGGTTACGATTCGGCAGGCATCGCGGTGATCGCCGACGCTGCGGTGCAGCGGCTGCGGGCCAAGGGCAAGGTCGCCGATCTGGTCGCACGGCAGGAGGCGACGCCGGTCGCCGGTCAATGCGGTATCGCTCACACCCGCTGGGCCACCCACGGGGTGCCGAACGAGGGCAATGCCCATCCGCATGTGTCCGGTGCAGTGTCGGTGGTCCACAACGGGATCATCGAGAATCATTCGTCGCTGCGCACGGAGTTGCGCGCGCTGGGCTACCACTTCGAGTCGCAGACCGACACCGAGGTCATCGCCCATCTGATCGAGCATCTGCGGGCCGGTGGATTGTCGTTGCTGGCGGCGGTGCAGGCGGCGGTGAAGCGGTTGCATGGTGCCTATTCGATCGCGGTGGTGTCGGCCAGCGAGCCGGATCGGGTGGTCGGCGCCCGGCTCGGTTCGCCGCTGGTGGTCGGGCTGGGTGAGGACGAGCAGTATCTGGCCTCCGACATCCACGCCCTGCTGCCGATGACCCGGCGCTTCATCTACCTCGCCGAGGGCGATGTGGTCGCGATCGAGCCGACCGGGGTGCGGGTGTTCGATGCCGAGGATCGGCCGGTCGAGCGGCCGGTGCGGGAGTCGCGCTTCGATCTGGCGGCAGCCCAGAAGGGCGGCTATCGCCACTTCATGCTGAAGGAAATCCACGAGCAGCCGCAGGTGCTGGCCGATACGCTGGAGGGCCGGATCGCCGGTGGTCGAATCCTGACCAATATCCTCGGCGTCGATGCGGCCGATCTGCTCGACCGCACCGAGGCGGTCCACATCATCGCCTGCGGCACCAGTTTCCATGCCGGGCTGGTGGCGCGCTACTGGATCGAGTCGGTAGCGGGCGTGCCGTGTACCACCGAAATCGCCAGCGAGTACCGCTACCGCGATCCGGTGGTGCGCCCTGGGACGCTGTTCGTCAGCGTCAGTCAGTCCGGCGAGACCGCCGACACCCTGGCGGCGCTCAAGCTGGCGCGTCAGCGCGGCTATCTCGCCGAATTGGCGGTCTGCAATGTGCCGGAGTCGTCGATCGTGCGCGAGTCGGCACTGGTGCTGATGACGCGGGCCGGTCCGGAGATCGGGGTCGCCTCGACCAAGGCATTCACTACCCAACTGGTGGCGCTGGCCCTGTTTGCACTCGAACTCGGCCGCGCCAAGGGCATGCCGGAGGCGCGCTACCTGGATGGGGTACGCCAGCTCGAACGCCTGCCGGCCCTGGTCGCTGAGGCGCTGCGTCTGGACGAACAACTCAAGGCGCTGGCCGAGCGTTTTGCCAACAAGCAGCATGCGCTGTTCCTGGGCCGTGGCAGCCATTGGCCGGTGGCCATGGAGGGTGCGCTCAAGCTCAAGGAGATCAGCTACATCCATGCCGAGGCGTATGCGGCCGGTGAGCTGAAGCATGGGCCGCTGGCCCTGGTCGATGCCGACATGCCGGTGATCGCGGTGGCACCGAACGATCATCTGATCGACAAGCTCAAGTCCAATCTGGAAGAGGTGCGGGCGCGTGGTGGTGAGCTGTATGCCTTCGTCGATGAGGGCGTGGCCCACGACCTCGATGCCGATCATGTGCTGACCCTGCCGACCGGTGGCGAATTCGTCGCGCCGGTGCTGTTCACCATTCCGCTGCAATTGCTGGCCTACCACGTGGCGGTGCTGCGCGGCACCGATGTCGATCAGCCGCGCAATCTGGCCAAGTCGGTGACGGTGGAGTAGCGCATCCGCCCGGTGCATGCCGGGCCGATCGCGGTGGTGGTTCAGATCGACGGGTTGCGCTGACGGCGGGCGATGGCGCGTCGATGCAGGCGGAAGACCAGTCGTTCGAGGCTGTTGCGGACCGGATCGGACATGCCCAGCCAACGCAGCCACAGTCGGTGACGGTCGTGATCGGGCTGGCTGGCGATGACTTCGACCGGCAGTTCCAGGCGGATCGGCAGCCAGAAGGCCGGTTGCAGGCTCAGGATGCCGCAGTCACCGGGTTTGGCGGGCTCGCCATGGTCGAGTCGAGCGCCGCAGCGCGACCAACTCAGGGGCTGGCTGGCCGGACTGCCGTCGCGCTCGGCCAGCCACTGGCCGAGCAGATCGATGATCAGGGTGGTCTTGGCGTCGAGACGCGCCAGGGCGGCGGCATGCGGGCCGGTTTCGTCACCGTCGTCGCCATGGCTGTCGTCGGTCAGGGCCAGGGTGCGGAGGATCGCTTCGGCACGCTCATCCAGCCGGATCAGGGTGGTCGGGTCGAGCGGGCAGGTCCGGAAGCTGGCCGGGAATTCATCATCGCAGCGGACGGCGGCGGCGAACAGTTCCTGTTCGGCCGCTGCGGCCGAGGCGACGGCCGCGACCGGTGGGGTCATGGTGGGCTGCCGTCACGGTAGCTGCGCCGGGCGAGTGCGTCGCGACCGAATTGCCCGAGCAGGGCGGCGAGGTCGTCGCGTCGCTCGCTCAGACTTGGCAGCAGACGCCGGCATGCCTGCTCGAAGGCGGCCCGTTCGTGGCTTTCGACCCGGCCGCCGGCTTCCGCCTGTTGGCGCAAGGCGCGGTCGATCCGACCGGCGATCACCAGGGCGGTGCTCCAGTCCTCCTCGGCGCAGGCGTCGTACAGGTCGGCCAGATGCAGGTCGCCGCGGTGCCGGTCGCTGCCGGGGGTGTCGGGCGCGCTGCCGTTCATGGTCGGGCCGGGTCGGGTCGGGCTGGGCTGACGGTCTGCCGATCGGGAATGGCCAACCAGGCGCTCTCGATTTCGCCGAGCAGGGCCAGCACTTCGGCCAGTCGCTCGGGGTCGTTGCGGAGATTGGCTTCGACCAGGCACTGCGAGGCGTAGTCGTAGATCGATTCCAGGCCATGGGCGATGTCACCGCCAGCCCGGTGGTCGAGTGAGAGACGCAGTCCGTCGATGATTTCGAGGGCATTGCCGATGGCATTGGCCTTGCCGACGATATCGCGGCGCTCGATGCTGGCGCGGGCGATCCGCACCCGTTCCAGGACGCCGGCCAGCAGCAGGGCGACCAGACGGTGCGGATCGGTGTCGGCGCCGACACTGCGGGTCAGGCGGTATTCGGAAATCTGGCTGCGGCGAGTCATGCGCGGTCTACACCAAGGTCGGTTGCGGGGGACGGTCGGCCCGGCCGGTTCGGTTCGTGGCTGCGGCGATCGATGGCCGATCGGGGTTGCGAAATCCGGTCGTCGATGGTCATTCAGAGCCCTCCGAGCTGGCGTGCGAGAAAGTCGCTGGTCGATTGCAACTGTGCGACCAGCGAGTCGAGGGCGGTGAACTGGCGCAGAAAGCGTTCGCGAGTCAGTTCGAGGCGACGATCGAGGTCGGCGCGCTGTTCGGTGACGTCGGCGATCTGGCTGTTGAGTGTTGCCTGGCGAGCGGTGATGCTGCCTGCGTCGCCGACCAGGCCGGTCACGAAGCTGCCGATTCGGGTGGCGATGCCGTCGCTGCCAGCGAAGGCACTGGCGACCGCGTCCGGGTCGCTGGCCAGTGCCGCAGCCAGTGCCGCGCTGTCGAGGGTCAGGGTGCCGTCGGTGCGGGTGGCCAGGCCGAGCCGGCCGGCATCCAGCCCGAATGCGGTGGCTGCGGCGAAGCCGGCACCCAGGTTGCTGCGCAGGCCGAGTGCGGCGTTGCGGGTCAAGGCGTCGCCGGTCAGGGCGGCGGCCTGGCCGCTGCCGGCATCGAACCGGGTAGCGGTGGCGATGGCGTTGACAGCGGCGTTGTAGGCGGTGACGAAGGCTTCGATGCGCTTGCGGCCCGAACTGGTGTCGGCCTGCACGTCGAGTCGATGGAGGGTGCCGGGGTCGGCGGTCAGCAGGTCGAGGCTCAGGCCCTCGATGGCGTCGTCGATGCGATTGCTCGGGGCACTGCGGATCAGGCCGTCGATGCGCACGCGGGCGTCGCTGGCCGGGCTCTGTTCAGTCAGCGATTCGAGCACGCCAGGATCGTGGACGAGGACATCGAGACCGCTGGCGCCGGCCGTGCGGACCACGCGGATGGTCTGGTCGGCACCGGTGTCGGTGGCGCGCAGGACGACATGGACGCCATCGTCGCTGCGCACCAGGGTTGCGCCGAGACCGGCGCCGGCCGCTTTGGCGCTGCTGGTGATGGCCGCGACGATCGCTGCCGGACTGTCAGCGCCGGCTTCGATCGCGACATCGAAGCTGTCGGCGCCGACGGTGATGCGCAGGCTGCCGGCGCCGAGACCATCAGACTCGGACAGTGCGCCGGAGACCAGCCGCTGGGCACTGGCCAGGGCCAGCACCTCGATGTCGTAGCGACCAACGGCGGCTGAGCTGCTGGCGTGAGAAGAAAAGACCTCCGGCGCGCTGGAGACGGTGGCGCGCGCGGAGAAAAACGAGGGGTCGGCGAATGGATCGCTGGCACTGCGCAGGCGATCGAGGGCGGAGGCCACGGTCGCCAGGGCGGACAGCCGGGCATTGGCGCCGGCTTCGATCCGGTTCAGGCGCAACGACTGCGGCGCGCGCTCGGCGGCGACCAGGCGATTGACCAAACCGTCGATGTCGAGCCCCGAGCCGATGCCCGGTATGCTGGCCATGTTCGCGACTCCTGGAATGCGGTTGGCACCGGTCCGAACGGCCATTGGGCAGGCTGCGGTCGGTGCCGGAATCCGGCCCGGCCCCGGGGTTCAGTCCGAGGCCGGGCGGTGGTCTGCGCGAGTCCGATCAGCGCAGCAGGCTGAGCACGTTCTGCGGCAACTGGTTGGCTTGGGCCAGCATGGCGGTGCCGGCTTGCTGGAGGATCTGGGTGCGGGTCAGTTCGGCCGTTTCGGACGCGAAGTCGGCATCGCGGATGCGACTGCGCGAGGCCGAGAGGTTTTCCGAGGTGGTCTGCAGGTTGGCGATCACCGAGGTGAAGCGGTTCTGCACCGCACCCATGTCGGCACGCGCCGAGTTGACCTGGGTGAGTGCCGCATCGGCGATCGACAGTGCGAGTTGGGCACCCGAGAAGGTCGAGATATCGACATCGGCCAGGTAGCTCAGATCGCCCTCGACCAGGGCGGCGGCGGTGGCGCCGGCCAGATCGGTGTCGAGGCTGTCGCCGATTTCGCCGCCGGTGGTCGAGGTGATGGTCACTTCGCCGGTGGTGTTGTCGAACGCTGCGGTCACGCCGGCCTCGCTCGACTTGGCATTGATGGCGCTGACCAGGGCGGCGGCGGCGGCGTTCTGGCCGGCCAGTTCGGCGGTCGGGGCATCGACGTAATCGGCCCCGGAGGAAGCGTCGATGTCGATCTGATCGAAGTTCACGCCATTGATCTGGAAGGCGGCGATCGAGATGGCGTCGAACTCGAAGGTTTCCGGCGTGCCGCCGTCGCCGGTGGTGGCGACCGTGGCGGTGAAGGTAGCGGTGGTGAAGGCGGCGCCGCCCAACGTGGCACTGCGGGCATCGACGATGGCATCGACATTGATCAGTTCGCCAGCATTGGCGCCGACCTGAAACGCCTGAGCGCTGAAGGTGCCGTCGAGCAGCTTGGTGCCGTTGAATTCGGTCTGGGTGGCGACCCGGTTCACTTCGGCGACCAACTGGGTGACTTCCTTCTGGAGCGCTGCCCGATCGCTGGCCGAGTTGGTGGCATTCGACGACTGCACGGCCAACTCGCGAATGCGCTGGAGGTTGTTGCCGACCTCGGCGAGTGCGCCTTCGGCGGTCTGAGCCAGCGAGATGCCGTCATTGGCATTGCGGACGGCGACATTGATGCCGCGAATCTGGGTGGTGAAACGCTCGGAAATCGCCAGGCCGGCGGCGTCGTCCTTGGCGCTGTTGATGCGCAGGCCCGAGGACAGCCGCTGGATCGAGGTCGCCAGATTGGTGTTGTTGGCGCCCAGGTTGCGCTGCGCGTTGAGCGACATGACATTGGTGTTGATGACTTGCATGGGAGTGTTCCTCGTCGTTCGGTGGGTGGCTGGCAGCGTGCCTGCCCCATGGTGCAGGGCCTGGGCTCTACCATTGCCGTGCCGCTGCTGACCGGGTTATCGGAGTGCGGCGGCGGAATCTTTAGCAGGCCATTGAAATGGCCGACGGTTGCAGGCCGGACCGTTGCCCGACCGACGCTGCGGGCGGCGCCGGTACACGGGCGCGAACCTCCGTCGATCAGCGCAGCAGTTGGAACAGCGATTGCGACTGGGTCCGGGCGAAAGCCAGTTGCGCCGCTTCCAGTGCCGCTGCCTGGCGACTGAGACGACTGACCGCTTCGTTGAAGTCGAGATCACGCAATTCCGAGCGGGTGGTCCGGGCAGTCAGCAGGGCAGCTTCGCGCTCGTCGCCACTGCGCTCGACGGCCGCCATCCGAGCACCGATTCCGGCGCGGGCATCGACGATGTGATCGGATGCGCGCGCCAGCGATTCCAGCACGGCGAAGAACCGGTTCTGCTTGAGTGCCTGTTCGGCGACCGGCGAGTCCGGGGTTTCGAGGGCCTGTACCAGGCTGTCGAGGATGGCGAACACGTCGTGGTTGCGGGCGGGACCGATGGTGAAGGCATCGCCGTCATCGGGGTTGCCCGCGATGGCCACCTGGATGCCCCGGAAGCCGATGTTCTCGCCTGGCACGTAGGGTCCGGTGGCGATCGTGGCGCCGCCGGCATCGAACACCTGATAGCTGCCGGCTGCGAATTCCAGCCGGTAACTGCCACCATCCCATTGCCGACGATCGCTGAAGCCGGTCGCGCGCAGGACTGCGCTGCCGCCATTGCCGGGGTCGGCGGCAACGGTGAATTCACCGTTGCCATCACGAATGCGGAAGAACACCTCGCTGCCGGGATCGGTGTCGGCGATCGCGATTTCCGGGGCGACTTCGACGCGGCGCTGGCTCTGGTCGCCGACGTAGATCGCCGTCCCGGATTGCATCAGCACCGGCGGCGAGGTGTCGCTGCTGCCCCCGAACAGGTAGCGGCCCTGGCCATCGCTGGCATTGGCGGCGGCCAGCAGTGCCTCGCGCAGTTCGACGATCTCGGGCAGGAAGGCGCGCCGGTCGCTCAGACCCAGGCCACCGCCATTGGCCTGGATGGCGATCTCACGCACGCGCGCCAACAGATCGTTGACCCCGGCCAGCACGCTTTCCTGCAGCGCCAGGCGATTGCCAAGCAGGCCGGCATTGCTGCCGAAGCGTTCGAGATCGGCTTCGGCCCGATCGAGTGCGGCGACCACCCCGGCCGCGACCGGATCGTCCTTGGCGGTGTTGATGCGCAGACCGGTGGCCAGTTGGACCTGGGTCTGGGCCAGTTCGGCCTGTTTGGCCAGGATCAGGCTGACCGACTGCGCCAGGGTGGCGGTCGAGATGCGCGAGATCATCGCCGGACCGCCGCCAGCAAGGTCTGGAACAGGGTGTCGGCGGTGCCGATCACCTGGGCCGCAGCCTGATACGCCTGCTGGAAGCGCAACAGGTTGGCGGCTTCTTCATCGAGGTTGACGCCGGAGATGGCCTCGCGTTCGGCCGAGATGCCGGCCGATATCTGCGCCTGGGCAGCGCGAGCCAGATCGACATCGCGGGCGGTGGCGCCGATCGCGACGGTCATCCGATCGAGCCCGGCGGTGATCGACACGGTGCCGGCATCGAACAGGCCGAGGTCGCCGAATTCGGCCAGCCGACGAATGTTGCCGTTGTCGCTGCTGCCCGGACCGCGCGGCACGACCTCGAAGCGATCGCCGGCCTGGACGCTGCCGTCCAGACGCAGGCGGAAGCCAGGACCGGTGATGCCGGCCGCCGGGTCGTAGGCGAATGGCCCGGTGCCGTCGAGGGTGTAGTTGCCGGCATCGGTGAACACGATGCTGTGTGTGCTCAGGAAGCCGGCGGCGCCGACATCGAGGATTTCAAGACCGGGTCGGGCGCTGCCGAGGTTGCCGAGATCGGCCGAGGCGGCCAGGGGCGTGGCCGCCGCGATCCGGCCAGGATCGGTGATCGCCACGGTCATCGCCGAGCCGGCGCCGGAGGTCGGTCGAACCAGGAAGCGATCGCCGGTGGCCGCGCTGCCACTGACCTGCACGGCCAACCCGGCGACCCGCAGGGGATCACCGGCGGTGCCGCTGCCGGTCACCGGCAGGGCGACCGTGCTGCCGCGTTCGCTGGCGGTCCACAGGCTGCCGTCGAAGCGCAGCACCAGGTCGGTCAGCGGCAGCGCCTGGGGGTCGGCGACCGTGGCCGCAAGGGTCGCGCTGCCGGTGTTGCCGGAATGGCCGGTGACCCGTGGGGCGATTGCCGTGAAGAACGGTCCGCCGAGCGTGCCGAGTGCGTCGAGTCCCTGGGCATGCTGGGCATTGACCGCTTCGGTGATGCCAATGGCCAGTCGGCCGAGTTGGGCGAAGCTCGGGTCGAGGCCGGTGCGGCGGAATTCGATCAAGCCGCCCAATTCGCCACCGACGGCATTGCTGCCGAGGCGGATGGTTGCACCCTGGGACTGGATGGCCGGCTCCAGCCGCTCCGGCTGGTACGGATCGGCGATCGTGGTCAGGCGCTGGGTCGTGCTGCCGACCACCAGCGCCTGACCGCCCAGGGTGAACACGTTCAGCGCGCCGTCGTCCTGGAGCGCCGTGGTCACCCCGATCAGACCGCTCAGTTCGGTTGCCAGACGGTCGCGCTGGTCGAGCAGATCGTTCGGTGGCTGACCACCGGAGCGGCCGAACTCGCGGACGATCTCGACATTGACGCGGGCAATCTCGCTGCTCAGGCGGTTGACCTCATCGATGCCGCCGATCAGGCGGCCATTGATCTCGCGATCGAGCGCCTGCAATTGCCCGTCGAGGGTGTGGAATCGGTCGGCGAGACTGCCGGCAGCGCTCAGCAGGGCGTCGCGTGCGGCGTTCGAGGCCGGTTGCGCGATCAGCGCGCGGCTGGCGGTGATGAAGTCCGACAACGGGCCGTTGAGGCCGGTGCCGGCGTCGGTGAACGTGCGATCCAGGCGCGTGGCCAGACCGGCCAGTTGATCCAATCGGCCGGTCTCGGCGGCGCCGTCGAGCAGACGGGCGAACACGTAGGCATCGGCCTGACGAACCACCGAGGTGGTCTGCACGCCGGCCCCGATGAAGCCGGCGCCATTGGTCTGACCAGGCAAGTTGGCGAATTCGACCCGTTGCCGGCTGTAGCCGGGGGTGTTGGCATTGGCGACGTTGTGGCCGACCGTGGCGAGCGCCCGTTGGAAGGCGAGCAGGGCCGAGGTTCCGGTCGAGAGCAGGTTCATGGCATCAGGCCCTTGCGGTCGATGGCGATTGGCCGATCCGCGCCAGTGCGCGGGTCAGGGTCGGGCCGTTGGCGATCGCTTCCAGTTTTTCGGCATAGCGGGGGTCGGTGGCATAGCCGGCCTTCTGCAAGGCATGGGCGAAACGGGCGCCGTCGCCGCCGCTGGCCAGAGCATCGGCATAACGCGGGCTGGTCTTGAGCAGGTTCACGTAGTCGCGGAAGCTGTCGGCCGGCGAGTCATAGGCGCGGAAATCGGCACGGGTGGCGGTGAAGGCGCCATTGACGAATTCCTGGGTGGCGTGGGTACCGCTTCGACCGTGCCAGCCGCCGCCGGTCTTGATGCCGAACAGGTTGTAGCTGGTCCGGCCATCGCTGGCACGCGGCAGGTGTCGGCCCCAGCCGGTCTCCAGGGCGGCCTGGGCGACCAGGCTGCGCGCCGGGACGCCCAGTTCGCGGGCGGCCCGTTCGGCCTCTGGCCAGATGCGCGCCACGAAGTCCTCGGGACTGTCCGGCCGGGTCGCCGGTTCGGTAACGGTCGCGTGGGTGGTGATCGGGCGGGTCGCCGGGGTCGCTGCCGACGCCGGCAGCGGACTGCCGCCCAGGACTCGCGTCGGTCGGCGGCTCGGATCGGCCGTCGCGAACCAGTCATCCACGCCGGGGTCGGTCGCGACCGGCGACCGGCCACTGCTCCGGTCGCTGCCGACATCCGCGCCGGCAACGCGATCGCTGCGGCTGCCGGGATCGAGCGCCAACAGATTGCGCCGGTAGCTGTCGAGGGCGAAGGAACCGCCGATCGGCGCAACCGGGTCACCGGTCGCACGCCGGGCTTCGAGTTGACTCTGGATCAGCGAGCGCAGGCCAAGGCCACGTCCGCGTCCGATCAGTTCGGCCAGGTGCTGGTCGTGCAATTCGCGGAAATGCCCGGACTGGCCGGGGAAACTGCTGTCCGGGTCGAGGGCGGTCTGGCGCATGGCCCGAATCAGCAATTGAGCGAAGGCCCCCTCCAGGGCGCGCGCGGCTTCGGCGGCATCGCTGCCGGCGGCAGCAGCGCGGCTCGCGCTGGCCATGGCCGGCGGCGCCATGCTCGGCAGCGGCAGGCCGATCGGGGCGAGTGGATCGCTCATCTCAGATGACTTCCAACTCGGCGCGCAGGGCTCCGGCGCGCTTGAGCGCTTCCAGGATGGCCACCAGATCGCCGGGTGCTGCGCCGACTTCGTTGACCGCGCGGACGATGTCTTCGAGCGAGGCGCCACCGGCAAACAGGAACATGCGATCACCGCCGGCCTGTTCGACCGCGACCGTCGATTGCGGCACCACCACGGTCTCGCCGGCCGCGAACGGGGCCGGCTGGCTGATCGCCGCCGATTCGGAGATGGTCACCACCAGGGAGCTGTGCGCCACCGCAGCCGGGTAGACCTTGACCTGACCACCCATCACCACCGTCCCGGTGCGGGCATTGACCACCACCTTGGCGGCTGCCTGACCAGGATCGATCTCGATGGCTTCGACCCGTGCCATGAAGGCGATTCGGGCGCTGGCTTCCGTTGGCGCCGGCAGGGCGATCGAGACCGCGTCGAGCGCGCGGGCGGCACCTGGGCCAAGGGTGCGTTCGAGCGCTTCGACCACGCGGGCAGCGGTGGTGAAATCCGGTTGATTGAGATTGAGCACCAGTTCGGCGCTGCTGGCAAAGCCGCTGGCCAGGCTGCGTTCGACCTGGGCGCCATTGGGGATGCGCCCGACGCTCGGGACATTGACCGACACCCGCGAGCCGTCGCGACCAGCCGCGCCGAAGCCGCCGACCACCAGATTGCCCTGGGCGATGGCATAGACCTCGCCGTCGGCGCCCTTCAACGGGGCCATCAGCAGACTGCCGCCACGCAGGCTGCCGGCATTGCCGATCGATGACACGGTCACATCGATCGCCTGACCGGGCTTGGCGAATGCCGGCAGTTCGGCGTGGATCGCCACCGCCGCGACATTCTTCAACTGTGGATTGACATTGGCCGGCACGGTCACGCCCAGCTCACTGAGCATGGTGCGCAGGCTCTGGACGGTGAATGGCGCTTGCGAGGTCTGGTCGCCTGTGCCGTCGAGGCCGACCACCAGGCCGTAACCAACCAGGGGATTGCCGCGAACGCCGGCCACCGAGGCCAGATCCTTGATCCGCTCGGCCGAGGCCGGCAGTGCCAGCAGCAGCAAGGGCAGCAGCAGGGCGCGCATGTCAGAACGGCATCCAGCCGGAATTGAAGAACCGACTCAGCCAACCCTGGGCATTGGCGGACGCCAGCGCGCCGCGACCGGCGTACAGGATGCGGGCATCGGCGACCCGACTGGAGTCGATCCGGTTGTCAGTACCGATGTCGGCGCTGCGCACGATGCCCTGGAAGCGGATCAACTCATCGCCCTGGTTCAGTTGCAGACGCTTCTCGCCCTGCACGATCAGATTGCCGTTGGCCAGGCGATCGACCACGGTGACGGTCAGGCTGCCGGTGAGCTGGTTGCTCTGGTCGCTGCTGCCATCACCATCGAATTCGCGTTCAGCGGCGATCTCGGTGTCGAAGACGTTGCCGCCGCCCAGGCTCGGCGCACGGCCGGCCAGCAAGGGCACCGACAGGCTGGTGTCGCTGCTCTTGCTGGTGCTGGTGCTGGCCCGGCTGCTGGCATTGGTGCGCTCGCTCAGGACGATGGTCAGCAGGTCGCCGGGGTAGCGCGCCTTGTCGTCCTCGAACAGGCTCATGCCTGCGCCGGCGCGGTAGATCGCACCGTCGCTGGCTGGTGCAGCCGTGTAGCGGGGCTCGACGGTCGGCGCGGTCGGCGGCTGCCAGGGTCGGTGCAGGGCATCGCCGCCGCCGCAGCCGGTGCCGGCCAACAGGCCGACCAGCAGACCGACTCTCAGGATCGGAGCGGGCAGCGGTTGCTGGGCGATCGCGCGGCGCGACCGATGAGCCGGCAGGAAGGCATGGCGAGTGATCATGGTGATATCACAGGTTCTGGTTGAGGAAGGCCAGCATCTGGTCGGTGGTCGAGATCGCCTTGGCGTTCATTTCGTAGGCACGCTGGCTCTCGATCATCGCGATCAACTCCTCGACGACATTGACGTTCGAGCTTTCCAGCGCACCCTGCGCCAGGGTGCCGGCGCCGGCCAGGCCGGGGGTGCCGGTCTGCGCCGGACCGCTGGCGGCGGTCTCCAGAAACAGGTTTTCGCCGCGTGCCTGCAAGCCGGCCGGGTTGACGAAATCGGTGACCGTGAGCTGGCCGACCTGCACCGGCTGGGCCTGTCCGGCCAGTTGCACGGTGACCGTGCCGTCACTGCCGATGCTGATGCTCTGCGCGCCCTCGGGAATCTGGATGCCAGGCTGGATGGCATAACCGGCATTGCTGACCAGTTCGCCCTGGGCATTGATCTGGAAACTGCCGTCGCGGGTGTAGGCCGGACTGCCATCCGGCAGAAGCACCTCGAAGAAGCCACGGCCGTTGATGGCGATATCGAGGGCATTGCCGGTCTGGAGGACATTGCCCTGCTGGAAGGATTTGTCGGTCGCGACCACCCGCACCCCGGTGCCGACCAGCAGGCCGGTCGGCAGTTGGGTCTGCTGTGAGCTGGCCGCGCCGGGCTGGCGGGTGTTCTGGTACAGCAGATCCTCGAAGCTGGCGCGCGAGCGCTTGAAGCTCGTGGTGTTGACATTGGCCAGGTTGTTGGCCACCACCGACATCCGGGTCTGCTGCGCTTCCAGTCCGGTCTTGGCGACCCAGAGGGCTTTGTTCATGGCGGTTCTCCGGTCGAATCGGGTTCGGGGTCACGAGCGCTGCTGCAAGTGCTGTGCCAGTGCCGAACCAGCGCGGTGTCGATCACGTACCGGCGATCACCGGCCCATGCGCAACAAGCCGGTGCTGGCCTGGCCCAGACGCTCGCCGTTCTGAATCAGCTTGACCTGCATCTCGAACTGGCGTGCCAGTTCGATCATCTCGACCAGGCTGCGGGCGGTATCGACATTGCTGCCCTCGACCGCGCCGACCGTGACTGCCGATCCGGATGCCGGTGGCAAGGGCTGCTCACTGCGCATCAGGCCGTCCTCGCCTCGGCGCAGCAGGGCGGGATCGTCGGCCCGGAACAGCCCGAGCCGACCGATGGTGGCGACGGTTTCCGGCCCCTGGCCGAGCGGCAGAATCGAGATCGTGCCATCGCTGGCGATTTCCAGCGCCGCATTGGGCGGGATCGCGAGCGGGCCGTTGTCGCCCAGCACCGGTACCCCGCCGGCCGTGGTCAGCAGGCCGGTTTCGGTCAGACGCAGGGCACCGGCTCGGGTGTAGGCGGTGCCGCCGTCGCGCGCCTGCACCGCCAGCCAGACGTTCGGATGGGGCGCCACATCGAGCGGATTGCCGGTCTGCACGATCGGCCCCGGACTGGCATCGAAGCCGGGGACACGGGCAACCGCGTCGATCCGGGTCGGCAGACCGACGCCCGGCACCCGAAAGGTCTCGGTCTCGACCCGCTCGGCCTTGAAGCCGACCGTGTCGGCATTGGCCAGGTTGTTGGCGACCGTCGCCTGGGCGCGCAGGGTTGCGCCGGCGCCGGTCATGATCGTGTACAGGCCCTTGTCCATCGAGACGCTCCGGAAAGCTCGCCGTCACTGCGACGGCGAGGCCGCCGGACGCCGAGCGTGCGCCGAGGGGGTGGCCGTACACTCGGAGCCGGCGTGACGGGTCGGCCCTGGCCTGGCGCAGGCCAGCCAGGGCGTGCAATCAGCGGATGTTCAAGGCCGCCTGGGTCACCTGATCCTGGGTGGTGATCATCTGGGCATTGGCCTGGAAATTGCGCTGGGCGACGATCATGTTGACCAGTTGCTCGGTCAATTCGACGTTGGAGCCCTCCAGGGCGCCCGACTGGACCAGTCCGAACGAGGCCGAACCCGCCGCACCGCGCAGGGCCTGACCGGACTCGAAGGTCTCGGCCCAGGCGTTGTCGCCGAGCTTCTGGAGACCGGCCGGATTGCTGAAGGCGGTCATTGCCACTTGGCCCAGGGCGGTCGAGCGGCCATTGGTGAAGCGCGCGAACACCACGCCCTCGGCGTTGATGTCGAGGCCGACCAGACGGCCGGTGGTATTGCCGTCCTGACTGAGCAGATTGACCGCGAATGCCTCACCGAACTGGGTCGAGTCGGCCAGGTTGAGGGTCAGATTGATCGGCGCTGCCCCGGTCGCTGGAACCCACCCCGGCAGGGTGATGTCGCCGGTGGCCGGTGTGGTCAGGGCGCCGCTGTCGGAATACTGGAGTGTCTGGGCGCCGCCAACCGCCGTGCCGTCGATGTAGGTGCTGACCTGCCATTCGTTCGGGTTGGCGGTCTTGACGTAGTACAGGGTGGCGACGTGGGCAACCCCGAGCGAATCGAACACGGTCAGCGAGGTGGTGTGGTTGTAGCTTTCTGCATCGTTCGGGTCGAACGGTGCCACCGCCGGCACGCTGGCATCGGCCGGCAGGTTGGTGCCGATCTCGGCGCGGGTGGTCGCGACCGGGGCGTTGTCGCCGAGTGCCAGCCGCAGATCGTTGGTCCGACCGGTGTCGAAACCACCGGTGGCATTCGGCGGAAACACCTGCAGGCGGTGGCCGCTGGGATTGACCACGTACCCGTCGCGATCGGTGCCGAAGTTGCCGGCCCGGGTGAAGACCGGCGTGCCACCATCGGAGAGGGTGAAGAAACCATTGCCGCTGACGGCCAGATCCAGACTGTTGCCGGTGAATTCGATCGTCCCCTGGCCGAACTGCTGGGCGACATTGGCGACCCTGGCACCGGCACCGACCTGGAGCCGACCGACCCCGAGTGGCGACACCGAGAACACGTCGGCGAATTCGGCACGCGACTGTTTGAAGCCATAGGTGTTGGCATTGGCGATGTTGTTGGCGGTGACCGAGAGATCGGTCTGGGCCGCATTGAGGCCACTGAGGGCGGTGCGGAACGACATGGCGGTGTTCTCCTGGCGGACTGTGGGTCAGCCGAACCGGCGCACGTCGGCGAGCGACGCACGGCCGAGTCCGGCCAGATTGAGGATTGGTCCCTGGGCGGTCAGCGACACGCTGTCGATGCGGGTCGAAAGGTAGGTCGGTACGGCCAGCGTCTGGCTGCCCTGGGCGAAGCGGGCGGCGATCCGATAATCGCCGGCAGGCAGGGCCTGGCCGGTGTCGCCGAGCCCGTCCCAGGTGAATGCCAGCGGTCCGGCGGCATCGGCTTCGACGGTGAAGCGGCGCACGACCGCCCCGCCAGCATCGGCGATCTCGATCGTGATCGGT
Source organism: Lysobacterales bacterium UBA5700 (assembly GCA_002420085.1). Lineage (GTDB taxonomy): Bacteria > Pseudomonadota > Gammaproteobacteria > Xanthomonadales > Xanthomonadaceae > UBA11164. The sequence continues at coordinate 102,640 of DIHI01000087.1, forward strand.
CCGGCCGCCGGTGCCTCGACCTCGCCGGACAAGCCGCCGTCCTCGGACAACCGGAAACGATCGCCGGCCACCAGCACCGACTGACCGACCAGGGCGGCCGCTTGCAGGGTGCGGTCGCTGTCCACCCCCGACACCAGGGCCGCGAAGCTGGCATTCAGCGACTCGATGCCCTGGACCGTCGAGAACTGCGCCAACTGGCCGAGGAACTCGTTGCTGGCCAGCGGCTTGAGCGGATCCTGGTTCTTCAGTTGCTCGGTCATCAGGCGCAGGAAATCGTCCTGTCCAAGCTCGCGCTTGCGCTCGACCGGCCGGGCGGTGAGGCCGAGTTCGGCCAGCAGGGGTTGGGTTTCGATGCTCATGGTCGATCTCAGCGGTTCATGTCGAGCGTGGCTAGGGCCAGCTCCTTGGCGGTATTGAGGATCTCGACGCTGTTCTGGTAACTGCGCGAGGCCGAGATCATGTCGATCGTCATCGCGATCGGGTCGAGGTCGGGGACGTAGATGTAGCCGTCGCCATCGGCATCGGGATGACCAGGGTCGTAGCGACGGATCGGTTCGGCCTCGGAACTGCGAATCTCGGTCACCCGAACCCCATGCAGGCCGGCATCGGCCGCGACCGGATAGGCGCTGAAGACCGGTTGGATCGGCGTGTAGACCGCCTCCGGAGTGCCGGCGACATTCTCGACATTGGCCAGGTTGCTGGCGATGGTATTGAGCCGGGTCGATTGCGCATGCAGGGCCGAACCGGCGACTTCAAAGATCGGCAGGGTCGCCATGGTCATTGTCCGGTGATGGCGGTGAGCAGGCTGCGGACCTTGCCCGACAGGAAACTCAGACTTGCTCGGTACTCCAATGCGGCCTGTGCGAAGGCGGCCTGCTCGACGTGGGTTTCGACGGTGTTGCCGTCCAGGCTGGGCTGGGTCGGCAGCCGCCAGCGCAGGGCCGGTTGGAGACCGGCGTCCGGTCCGGACACCAGGTGTCGAGGCGCGGTGGCCACCAGTCCGGCTTCCCGACCGCTCGTCTGTTCGAGGGCGGCCGCGAAATCCAGGTCGCGGGCCTTGAAGCCGGGGGTATCGGCATTGGCCAGATTGGTGGCCAGCACCTGCATCCGGTCCTGGCGCAGGGCCAGGGTGCGGGCATGGATGCCAAACAACGCAGTGGGGTCGGACATGGCGGCGAATCCGCGATGGGCTCGCCGGACCTGCTGCAAGCCGTATGCCAGACGGGCCGCTCGGGGGCTGGCCAACGGCAGCGCCGACCCGGCTTCGGTCAGGCTGCGTCGCCGATCGGTTCGGTCTGGTCGGTCAGGCGTTCCATGATCCGACTGGCCAGTTCGTCGGGATGGTACTTGGCGACGAAGCGATCGGCGCCGACCCGCTGAACCATGGCATTGTTGAAGATGCCCGACAGCGAGGTATGCAGGATCACGTACAGCCCGGCCAGACGCTTGTCGCGGCGGATCTCGGTGGTCAGGGTATAACCATCCATCGCCGGCATTTCGATGTCGGAGATGACCATGCGATAGCGCGCCGCCGGATCCTCGCCGCTGTCGGCAATGCGCTTGAGATGCTCCAGTGCCTGCCGACCATCGGCAAGCTGGACGGCACTCAGGCCGAGGTGTTCCAGCACCCGCTGGATCTGTGCCCTGGCCACCCGAGAGTCATCGACCACCAGAACCTGGCCGAGTGAGCCGGGGCTGGGCGTCGGGCCGTCCAACTCCGGCATCGGCAGAGCATCGATGTTGGAGATTTCCGCCAGCACCTGCTCGACATCGACGATCTGGATCAACTCGCCCTGGTGCCGGGTGATTGCGGTCAGCCGGCTCTGCCGACCCTCCTGCTCGGGCGGCAGTTCGATCTGTTCGACCGGGATGTTGACGATCCGATCGACCTCGCTGACCAGGAAGCCCTGCAAGGAGCAATTGAACTCGGTCACCAGCAGGTAGCCAGGGCTGTAGTTGGCCTCGGGATGCCGGATCGCCTTGCCGAGATCGATCACCGGAATACTCCGGCCGCGAACATCGGCCGCACCCAGCACCTGGGCCGGTGCCTGGGGCATGGCGAACAGCCGCGGCCGGGGCAGCACCTCCTGCACCTTGAACACGTTGACGCCAAAAAGTTGGCGGCCACCCAGGCGGAACAGCAGCAGGGCCAGGCGGTTGTGTCCGGCCAGTCGGATGCGTTGATCGATGCGGTCGAGCAAGTCCTGTTTCATCTCCGGCACATCGGCGCCGAGTGATGAATCTTGAGCGCTCTGGTCAGCGCGCCGACCGGAACAGGGATCATCAGCGGCCGCTGGTCCGCCGGCATGCCGACCGGCGCGGCCGTGTGGTGTGGTTCCAGGTCGGCTGGCATGGCCATTGCAGCCGGTACTCGCCAAGCCGGCACCGCTCGGCGCGCCGCCATGTCTCCGGAGTCGTCCATGAAACCGTTCGCCACCCGCGTTCACGCCAGGTCCAGGTCAGTCCTATCGATCGCGACCTTCCTGCTGACGCTGTCTGCCTGGACAAGCCTGTCGGCCGCCGAGCAGTCAGTGGTCGCGGGCGCAGCCGGATCGTCCGAGCCGCCCCGATCGCCGGGCATGGCGGCCGTCCAGTCGGTCGAGGCGATTCGTGCGGCGGCCGTGGCGGCGGCGCTGGGCGATGCGCCCGGTGATGCCGAGGGGCGCGCCTCGGTGGACGACCATCTGCGCCTGCCGGCCTGCGCCGAACCGCTACGGGCGGTCCGCTCGGGTGCCGGGGTGGTCGAGGTCGGATGCGCCAGTGCCGGCTGGCGGCTGTATGTGCCGGTTCGGGTGCAGCGCTGGCGTCCGGTGCTGGTGCTGGTCCGCACGGTCGCGGCAGGTGAGCGGCTGACGGCCGAGGCGGTGACCGTGGAAACCCGCGATATCGAACGGGTCGGCGATGCCCTGGCCGATCCGGCGGCGATTGAGGGGCGGGTCGCGCGTCGTACATTGCCGGCCGGCAGTCCGTTGGCCGCCCGCGATCTGATGAACGCACACACGGTCCGACGCGGCGACATCGTGGCCCTGATCGCCCGGATCGGCAGCATCGAAGTTCGGGCCAGTGGCAAGGCCCTGGCCGATGCCGGTCAGGACGATCGGCTCAGCGTCCGCAACCTGTCGTCGAATCGGGTGGTCCAGGGGCGGGTCAATGCCAGCGGCGAGGTCGAGGTGCTTCGTTGAGCGGTGGATCCGCCCACCACGACCGCCGATCACGGCAGCGCTTCCGGTCGGTATGCGGGTGGATTAAAGTTCTCCCGGTGCCGGCCGTTAGACTCGCTGTGGTCTCCGAGGAACGACGAACATGGTCAACAAAATCGATGGCATGCCGGGTACTGCTGCGCCGCTTGCCAACCCGCGTCTCGAACGCGCCAGTGGCGATCGCTCGCAGCCGATCGCAGCCGTCCTTCCGGCCGACAGCGTCCGACTGACGGCGGAAGCGACCGGACTCGACATCCTCCAGCGCGAATTCGCCGCCAATCCCGGCGTCGATCTGGAGCGGGTGGCCAAACTGCGCGAGGCGGTGCTGTCCGGCAGTTATCGGATCGATCCAGGCGTGATCGCCGATGGCCTGCTGCGGATCGAGCGGGAGTTGGCGGGGTGATTTCCGGTTCGGCCGAGCCGGTCGTCGCTGGGCTGCTCGACGCCCTGGCCGGCGCGCTCACCGCCGAGCGCGAGGCCCTGCTCGGCAATGATGCCGAGGCGCTGGTCGCGGCCGCTGGCAGCAAATTGGCCGCGCTGGCCCGGCTGGAAACCGAACCGCTCGACCCGGCGATCGCCGAGCGGATCGCCGAACTGGCCGCGTTCAACCGAGCCAATGGCGCCCTGTTGGCACGCCGCCAGCGCGAGGTGCGTTGGGCATTGCGTCACCTGGGCCGGGTCGAGGCCGTCTCATCCTACGATCCGCGCGGACGGATCGACCCGTCACCGCATGCTAGAGTCTTCGCACACGCCTGAGCGGAGTCCACCGCATGGAACCCTCGCGGGAAGCCACGTCACTGGAGTCGGTGCTGCCCGAGCGGCGGGCCGGCGCCGGCCATGCGATCGGTCGCGATCTGTTTACCCTGGCCGAGCGTCTCGATGATGCCCTGGTAGTCACGCGCGGCGCGGATCCGGTGTATGCCAATCCGGCAGCCCGGACCCTGGCTGAGAAGAGCCAGGGTCGCAGTGACGCCCCCGGTGCCGCCCTTGCCCGGCTGTTTCCCGATGCCGCCTGGCGGGCCTGCGATCAAATCGGGTCATGGCGCGGCGAAACCGCCCTGCCCGGCAGCGACGGTGGACTGCTTTACCTGCAACTGACCATGCTGTGCCTGGGCGCGGCCGACGAGGATGTCCCGGCCCGCTGCCTGATTCTGCACGACGACAGCGAGGCGCGCCGCTACGAGGACACGCTCCAGGAGCGTCATTCCGAACTGCAAAACGCCTACATCCGTCTGGCCGGAACCCAGGAACAGTTGCTGCAATCGGAGAAGATGGCCTCGATCGGCCAGTTGGCCGCCGGTGTCGCCCACGAGATCAACAATCCGATCGGCTACGTCCATTCCAACCTGCATGCGTTGAACGACTACGTGCGCAGCCTGTTCGCCCTGATCGGCAGCTATGAGGAACTGCTGGCCGGTCTCGGCCCGGATTCCGGGGCACCCGAGCGCATGGCCGAACTGCGGCGGCGCTTCGATTACGACTACCTGGTTTCGGACATTCCATCGCTGATCGCCGAGTCACGCGAGGGCATCGAGCGGGTCACCCGGATCGTTCAGGATCTCAAGGACTTCTCGCGCACCGGTCGTGATGAGGAGTGGACGGCGGTCGATCTCCACAAGGGCCTGGAGAGCACGCTCAACATCGTCTGGAACGAGCTGAAGTACAAGGCTCGGGTGGATCGCCATTTCGGGCAACTGCCGCCGGTCGAATGCCTGCCGTCGGAGATCAACCAGGTGTTCATGAACCTGCTGGTCAATGCCGCTCAGGCGATCCCCCAATACGGCCATATCGAACTGAGCAGCGGCTGCGACGAGCACGAAGCCTGGGTGGCGATCAGCGACGATGGTGCCGGCATCGATCCGCAGGTGCAGCAGCGGATCTTCGATCCGTTCTTCACCACCAAGCCGGTCGGCAAGGGCAGCGGCCTCGGGCTGTCGATTTCCTACGGTATCGTCAGCAAGCACCACGGTCGGATCGAAGTGCAGAGCAGCCCCGGCCAGGGATCGACCTTCAAAGTGGTGTTGCCACTGCGTCAGCCGGTCCGCGCGCCGGTCAGTTGATCGCCAGCGAGCGCATGGTGCTCGGCGCGACCGTCTCGGGCGCATTGCCACTGTCGACATGGGCGCGGAACGCCTCGCGGATGTGCGAGCGCAGTTCCTCGTCGTCCCATGGCTTGGTCAGGAACCGATAGATCGCACCGCGATTGATCGCCTCGGTGACGGTCGAGAGATCGGTATAGCCGGACAGAATCATCCGGATCGTGTCCGGATACAGTTCCTTGACCCGACCAAGGAACTCGGTGCCGCTGCAATCGGGCATGCGCTGGTCGGACAGGATCACCTGGACGCGGTGGCTGGCCAGCAGACTGAATGCCTGCTCGACCGAGCTGGCGGTGAGGATGCGATAGCCTTCGCGGCGGAATACCCGGGTCAGCGCGCGCAGGATGTTTTCCTCGTCATCGACCAGCAACAGCACCCGGTCCGGGCGGGTCGCCTCGAAGGCTTCCGGAAGCAGGTAGCGCATCCGCAGCAGGGCCTCGGTGGCAGTGGCATCGAGCGGCCGACCGAGCAGGTAGCCCTGGAACAGGTCGCAATGGTTGCGGCGCAGAAAGCCGAGTTGTTCCGGCGTCTCGATGCCTTCGGCCAGGATCACCATGCGCAGTTGATGACCCATCGCGATGATCGCACGGGCGATCGCCGCGTCATTGCTGTCGATGGTCACCTCGCTGACGAAGCAGCGGTCGATCTTGAGCTTGTCGATCGGCAGCCGCTTGAGATAACTGAGGCTGGAGTAGCCGGTACCGAAATCGTCGAGCGCCAGACGGATTCCGGCATGGCGCAACTGCATCATGATCGAGCGGACCCGCTCGGTGTTCTCGACGATCGCGCTCTCGGTGATCTCGATTTCCAGCATCGACGGCGGTACGCCGTGCTCAGCGAGCAGGGCCAGCACTTCCTCGCAGAAATCCTCGTGCAGCAGTTGCTGGGTGGATACGTTGACGCTGACGAACACATCGTCGTGGCCGGCCTCCAGCCAGCCACGCAATACCCGGCAGGTTTCCCGCAGCACCCACTTGCCAAGTGGGACGATGATGCCAAGGTCTTCGGCCACGCCGATGAAGCGGGATGGCATCACCAGACCGTGCTCGGGACTCTGCCAGCGGACAAGGGCTTCCAGGCCGATGATCCGGCCGTCGTGGCCGTTGACCTGCGGCTGGAAGTGCAGCTTCAGTTCACCCTCGATCACCGCGTCGCGCAGACGTGAACCGAGTGCGATGCGGTCGCGCAGTTCCTCGGCGAATTCCGAGCGGAATGCCACCACGGTATTGCGGCCGGCCAGCTTGCCCTTGCGCATCGCGGTCTGGGCGTTGTTGAGCAGGGTCTTGAGTGAATCGGCCTGATCCGGACTGAGGGCCACGCCGATCGTGCAGGACAGGTTGAGGTCATAGGGTGGCAGCCGCAGCACCCGCTGCACTTCGGCACGGATGTCCTCGGCCAGGGCCAGCGGATCGAGGCTGCGCTGCCGACAGGGCACCAGTGCCACGAACACATCGGCGGCCAGCCGACTGAGCGTGCCGCGCCCATCGAGCAATGCATCGATCCGCTGCGCCACCTTGCGCAGCACCTCATCGCCGAAATCGTGACTGAGGCTGCGGTTGATGTTGTCGAACTGATCGATGTCGATCAGCAGCAGGGCGAGCGCGTCATCGTCCCGGCGTGCGGCGTCGATCTGTGTCTCTATGAGCGACTTCAGACCGGTGAACAGCGGCAGTTGCGTGGTCGGGTCGCGGTTGGCAAATGCCGCCAGTTCGGCCTCGCGTTCGACCTCGCGGGTCACGTCGGTGGCGATGGCTAGGAAATGGCGGATCGCGCCATTGCCATCGCGCATCGGCGACAGCGTCAACTGGTTCCAGAATCGACTACCGTCCTTGCGATAGTTGCGCAGCAGGACATTGCACTCGCGGCCGTCGCGGATCGCCGAACGGACCTCCTCGATCTCTGGCTGGTCGCGATCGTTGCCGTGCAGGAAGCGGCAATTGCGGCCGAGCGCCTCGGCGATGCTGTAGCCGGTCACCTGCTCGAACGCGGGATTGGCGAACACGATCGGCAGATCGGGCTGTCGGGCGTCGGCGATCATGATCGCGCTGTGACTGGCCTCGACGGCGCGACTGAGCATGCGCAGTTGCGCCTGCGTGCGAGCCGCCTCGCTGACGTCGCGCAGGGTGACGATTCGTGCCGGGCTGCCCTGCCACTGAGTGTGGGCGATGCGCGCTTCCAGTTCGAGTCGTGTGCCGTCGGCATGGGTCAGACTGAGGTCTTCGTTCTGGCCGTCCGGTTCCAGCGGCAGTGGCAGACTCTGTCCCTCCAGACGCTCGGCAGGTGTCGCCAGGATGCGCCCAGCGGCGGCATTGGCCAGTTGCACCCGGCCGTTCTCGTCGATCACCAGCAGGCCGTCGGTGACATCGGCCAGGATCTTGCGCAACTGCTTGCTCTGCTCGCGCATCGCCCGTTCGGCGCGAAGCTGGGTGCCGATGTCGAGGATCTTCAGCAGCAGCACCCGATCGGTGCCGAGATCGACCGCTTCGGCATGCAGGCTGACATCGAGCAGCGAGCCGTCCTTGCGTCGGTGCCGGTGCTCGGCAGCGCGGCCGGTGGCTGAGGCGATCCGGTCGAGATCCAGCGATGGCACGGCGTGGGCCGGCCACAGACCACTCAGGTTGAGGCCACCGACCAGTTCCTCGGGGTCGTAGCCGTACAGCCGGGCGACCGCTCGATTGGCGAGCAGGATGCGGCCATCGGCAAGATTGCACATCAGCATCGGCATCGGCGCGTGCTCGAACAGCAGCCGATAGCGTTCGCGCTCGGCCAGCAGCGCCCGCTCCAGCGTTGCCCGTTCCAGGGCGAACCGCAGGCTTCGGGTCAGCGTCGCAGCGCTCAGGTGATTGCGATCGAGGCTGTCGAGGGCGCCGGCACCCAGGGCCGAGCGGCTTGCCTCCTCGTCATCCCGGCCGGCCAGGAATGCCAACGGAATGCGCACACCCTGAGCGAGCGCCTCCAGCAGCCAGTCCAGCCCTGGGCGATCGTCGAGATCGGCCGACACCAGACAGATATCGCAATGATCGGCGGCGATCCGCTCGCTCGCTGCCGCCGCAGCCGAGACCCATGCGA
>DIHI01000087.1:111128-114011 GCA_002420085.1 Lysobacterales bacterium UBA5700
GCCCGGTCGGCACTGGCCACCAGGATGCGCAGGATCGGCGATTCGCTGTGCGTCATTCCGCCACCGGAATTTCCACGTGCCTCAGCCAGTAGTCGAGTGTATGCCGAACCACATCGACCAGTCCGGCGAAGGTGTTGGGTTTGCACAGATAGGCGTTGCAGCCGGCCCGGTAGGACGCCAGGATGTCCTGTGGCGAGTTGGACGTGGTCAGCACGATCACCGGCACGTGGCGCAGCGCCGGATCGGCGCGAATCTCGGCCAGGGTCTCCAGTCCACCCATGCGCGGCATGTTGAGATCAAGCATCACCAGGGTGGGGCCGACGGTCGCGACCGCCTCGGCATATGGCCCGGATCGGCGCAGGAACAGCAGTGCCGCCTCGCCATCCGGAACGAATTCGATGCGTGTGGCGAGACCGGCGTCCTTGAAGGCTTCCGAGATCAGCAGGCGATCATCGGGATCATCTTCCGCCATGACGATGGTGAGCGGACTGCGTTTGGCGCTGGACATGGCGGGGCCGCGACGACGTGGGAGGTTCAAGGGTATATCGGTCCGGCCGGAAAATCCTTGAGCGATGACCGGCCGGCTGCATGCGCGATCGGATCGGTTCCGGCTCAGTCGGTTCCTGCCGTGTCCGGACGCTCGGATCGCGACTCACCGATCACGTCCGGGGGCAGCGGGATATCGATCCGAATCGTCGCGCCGACCCCGATCTCGCCTTCCGCGCTTACGCTGCCGCCCAGGCGTTCGACGATCCGACGGACCAGGGCCAGACCCATGCCCGAGCCGCTGGCACTGCCGGTCGCGGCCAACTGCTCGAACGGATCGAAGATGCGTTCGGCGAACCGCGAATCGAAGCCGCAGCCGTTGTCCCGACAGCTCAGGCGCAACCAGCCATCGTCCTCGCCACCGTCCGGCGCGAAGCGCTCGGCGGCGACCACCACCACCGGCTCGCGGTCCGGATGCCGGCACTGCACCGAGTTTTCCAGCAGATTGGCCAGGACCGTCTCCAGCAGCCGTCGGTCGCCCTGGAACGGTCCCGCGTGGTCTTCGAGGATGATCTGCGGCGGCGTCGGCGCATGGCCACCGCGCAGCCGCTCCAGGGCCGCCTCGATCAGGGTCTCGATGGTGACGCTGGCCAGCGCGCCGGACTGGGTCGAGGCCGCGACGAACTGTTGCAGATCGTCGATCAGCCGTTGGATGCGGCCGCTGGTCGAAGCGATCCGTGCGGCGATATCGACCGCCTCGTTGCGGTCGAAACGGGCCTGCATGACCCGTTCGGCAAACAGGTCGGACAACACTTGCAGCTTGCGCAGTGGTTCCCGCAGATCGTGTGCGGCGATCGTCCGAATCTGTTGCAGATCACGCTCGCAGGCCGCCAGTCGGGCCTGATCACGACGCAGGGCCGAGCGCAACTGGTGGCCCTCGGTGTCGTCCTGGATCGATCCGCGCAGGGCGGTCATCTGGCCATCACCATCGATTTCCGGCATGCCGAGCACGTGAACCCGCCGAACATCGCCGTCGGGTCGGACGATGCGATAACGCAGGTCGATCGCCTGCCGCCGCGTGATGGCTGCCGCCGTGGCGACCCGGACCCGCCGACGGTCGGAAGGATGGACCAGCTTCGCGGCCATCTCGGGCTCGATCGCCACCGAGCCGAGCGCGATGCCATGGATGCGGTAGGTTTCCTGCGACCAGGACAGGTCGATCGCCGCTGTCGCCACCACACCCAGCCGCCATGCCCCGAGCCCGGCGATCTTCTGGGCCGTTGCCAGCATCGCCTCGCTGCGTTCGATTCGTTCCGCGACCGCCCGCTCGTGGGTGATGTCGCGCAACTGGACCGCCATGCCATCCATGTGCGGATGGATGCGCACCGAGAACTGCCGGCCGTCTTCCCCGTAGCACAGCGAAAAGCTCGATGGCCCGCCTTCGAGCCGAGCCCGGTCCAACTCGGCCGCCAGGCGTGAACCACGCAACTCGGGCAGTGCCGACCAGAGTGTACGGCCCAGCAGATCGTCCGGGCTCGGACCGAGCAGGGTCGAGGCTGCACTGTTGGCGCCCAGCACCGTGGCATCGGCGGCGAGGATCAGAATGCCATCGTTGAGACTGTCGAGCAGAGCCGAGATCGGCTCCGGTGTGCGTTCGGTCGGCATGACTCAGCGTAAACCCCGGCAGCAGATGGACGAACTCGGTGCGGATGCATCGCAACGACCGGCGACAGGCAGGTGACGCAACCGAGAGAGGATATAGTGATTCATATCACGAGTTCTAGGCAAGCGGGGCTGGTCGGCATGTCCCGACCAAGGGATGAGCACACCGGGATGTCGGCTCCAGTCGCCGATTCTTGAGTTCAGGTCACACAACGGCCCAGAGCATCCGGACCGGCCTGTCCGGCAACACGCGACAACCGACGCCAGAAACCCATGCAGCAAACCCTTCGTTTCGATCGGTCGAGGTCTTGCCTGCGATCAGCCGATGACCGATGCCGCACGCCATGGCCGCCAGGCCGCACCGTTGTTGCCTGAAACACTGACCGATTCGCCGGTGGCGCTGATCCAGGGCCCGCGCCAGTAGCGCAAGACCACCCTGTCGCAGATGGTCGGCGAGCCACTCGGCTAACCGCACATCAGCTTCGACCAGGATGTGGTTCGCACCGCAACTGAAACCGATCCGGCAGGCTTCCTTGATGGCTTGCCCGCGCGGACGACCTTCGACCACGTTCAGTGAGCCGCCCGCGACGTTCTCGGGCTGCGCAAGCTGCGCGAAGCAGCCGGCGACCGGTTCGCCGCCGGAGTCGTCCTCTACGCCGGAGAAACCCCACTCGGCTTCGGCGATCGGCTACACGCCACACCGATCCGAGCACCGTGGCAGATGGGGGGTGTGGG
>DIHI01000020.1 GCA_002420085.1 Lysobacterales bacterium UBA5700
CTCCGCCCGACTCAGCCATGGACATGCCGCACCACTCGGTCGAGCCAGGCGCGGCCGGTGCTGCCGGCGGGTTCGAGTCGGGCGCTGCGGCCATCGCCGGCATGGCTCAGGGTCAGGGTCAGGTCGGGGGGTGGAATCGCATCGATGCCGTGCTCGGGCCATTCGATCAGCCACAGGCCGGCGTGTTCGGTCAGGTCGTCGAGGCCGAGGAATTGCAGTTCGTCGGCTGCGGCGATTCGATAGAGGTCGAGGTGGACGGCCTCACGCTGTCCGGCAAGCGGATAGCGTTCGACCAGGGTGTAGGTGGGACTGCGCACGGTTCCGGTCACACCGAGCACACGGAGCATGGCCCGCGCCAGGGTCGATTTGCCGGCGCCGAGGTCGCCACGCAGATGGATGACCGCCGGGTCCGGTCGGGTGTGTGCCAGGGCCTGGGCCAGCGCTTCGGTGGCGGCAGGGTCGGCAAGCTCGATGTCGATGCCCGGATGCGGCTCGCGACTGCTCATGGCACACTCCGGGCGATCGGGTTGACCAGGCGACGCAGCCAGGGCAGCAGATCCGAGGGCAGCAGACCACGTTGGCCGTCGCGGCCGGCGGCATCGCCGGCACAGGCATGCAGGAGGGCGCCCGCACTGGCCGCCGCAAACGCCGCCAGACCTTGACCGCGCAAGGCGGCAATCACGCCGGCCAGGACATCGCCCATGCCGGCAACCGCCATGCCGGGGTTGCCGGCGGCGATCAGTCTGGGGCGGGCTCCGGGGGTGGCCACCACGCTGCCCGCGCCTTTCAGCACCACGGTTGCCCGATAGTGCTCGGCAATCGCGGCGGCGGCGGTGAAGCGATCGCGCTGGATCGCGGCGGGCTCGCAGGCCAGCAGTCGGGCAGCTTCGCCCGGATGCGGGGTCAATACCGCATCCCCGACAGCATGGCGGTGTTCGGCGAGCAGGGTCAGGCCGTCGGCATCGATCACCAGCGGCCGATCCGATGCCAGGGCTGCGCGCCACAGGGCACGCCCCCATTCGCCACGGCCAAGGCCCGGCCCGATCGCGATCAGGTCGGCAGCCTTGGCCATCGACATGAAGTCGGCGCCATCCTCGATCGCACGAACCATCAACTCCGGCTGCAAGGCCAACAGCGGGCCGACATGACCGGCGCGGGTGGCGACCGAAACCACACCGGCGCCCGTGCGCAAGGCGGCCTGGGCGCACAGGGCGATGGCGCCGGCCATGCCGGTATCGCCTCCGACACACAACACGCGACCGAAGCGGTGCTTGTGGCTGTCGCGCGATCGCGACGGCAGGTGGATGCATGCATCGACAGCCGACGATGATCTGGTCGATGTGGGCGACTGGCAGGCGAGATCGCTGCCGAACATGCCGGGCAGGTCGGCGTGGCTCAGTGCCAGGGCATGGGGTGCGGCCGAATCGATCGCAGCCGCTGGCAGGTCGAGCGATTCCAGCCAATGTTCACCGACATGGTCGAGCGCCGGGCCGGTGGCCAGTCCGCGCTTGCCGACGATGAATTCGACCGTGGCACTGGCACGCACGGCTGGGCCGGGGACGGCTCCGGTATCGGCATCGACCCCCGACGGCACGTCCAGGGCCAACACCGGTCGGTCGGTCGCGTGCAGCGCATCGACCACCGCCGCTGCCGCGCCACTCAGGCCGCGCGCCAAACCGATGCCAAACAGTGCATCGACCCAGAGATCGACCTCGGGCAGGCCCTCCTCCCATGGCCGCACGACACCACCGGCGGCCAACCAGTCGGATCGCGCCCGGCTGGCATCGACACCGGCCGGATCGGCGAGGGCGATCGCCTCGACCGCTAAACCGGCCGCCTGCGCCAGCAGTGCCAATCGATAGCCATCGCCGCCATTGTTGCCCGGCCCGCACAGCACACCGATCCGACGCGCATGCGGCCAGCGGCCACGCAGCCGCGCCAGTGCAGCCGTGGCGGCGCGAGTCATCAGCACGTAGCCGGGAATGGCCAATCGCTCGATCGCGAAACGATCGATGGCGCGGGCATCGGCAACGCTGTACAGCGGGAGCGTCATGATCGGCCTGCGGACCGCGCACCTGGAGTCCGCACAGGCGAGCCGGCGTCGGCATGTCGGGAGCGTGGCATCAGAACCAATTCACGGGCGGACCACTGCCGAGTGTACGTGCCGGCGCCCGCGTCCGGAAGTCGCTGTCCACCGGTCAGCGGCGGCAGGTCCATCCGCCCGGCGGCTCTCTATACTGCGGCGATGACCACGGCCTGCGATCCCGAGCGACTCAAGCACGACATTGGCGACTGGGCACGCGCGCTCGGCTTCGCGGCGGTCGGCGTGGCCGGGATCGATCTTGCGGCCGATGGCAAGCATCTCGCGAACTGGCTGGAACAGGGCCATCACGGCGAGATGGACTACATGGCCCGCCACGGCGCCAAGCGCAGCCGCCCGGACCTGCTGGTTCCCGGTACGGTCCGGGTGATCTCGGTGCGGATGAACTACGCCACCGGCGACGATCGCCACGCCTGGAGCACCCTCGAAGACAGCGAGCGCGCCTACGTCGCCCGCTACGCGCTCGGCCGCGACTACCACAAGACCCTGCGCAGGCGGCTCCAGGCATTGGCCGACCGGATCGGTGCTGCGATCGGTCCGTTCGGCTATCGGGTGTTCGTCGATTCCGCACCGGTGCTGGAACGCGCCCTGGCCCGCGATGCCGGCCTCGGCTGGATCGGCAAGAACACCTGCCTGATCGATCACCGCTCGGGAAGCTGGTTCCTGCTCGGCGAACTGTTCACCGATCTGCCACTGCCGGTCGATGCACCCGCCTCCGATCACTGCGGCACCTGCCGGCGCTGCATCGACATCTGCCCGACCGGTGCCATCATCGCCCCCTACCAGCTCGATGCCCGGCTGTGCATCAGCTATCTGACCATCGAATCCCGATCGGCCATCCCCGAGCCGCTGCGGCCGTTGATCGGCAACCGCATCTTCGGCTGCGATGACTGTCAGTTGGTCTGTCCGTGGAACAAATTCGCCGGTCGCCATGACGAGCCCGATTTCCAGGTTCGCAACGGCCTCGATCAGGCCAGCCTGATCGAACTGTTCGCCTGGAGCGAGGAGACGTTCCTGCGCCGGACCGAAGGCTCGGCCCTGCGCCGAACCGGCTATCACGGCTGGCTGCGCAATATCGCAGTCGCACTCGGCAATGGCCCCGCCAGCCCCGAGGCGGTGGCGGCCCTGCGCACGCGCGCCGATCACCCCTCCGAACTGGTCCGCGAACACGTCGCCTGGGCACTGGCCAGACTGACCGCCGCACCCTGCTGATGCCGACCCCGAACTGCCGCCGAGCCTGCCCGGCGCCGATCACGGCGGGGAGTGCGGGGGGTGGCGATGCAGTTCGGCCAGTACGGCTGCGGTCACCGGGTCGCTGACGTGGCGCTGCGGGTCCGATACCGCCGGCAGCAGGCTATCGGCGATCCGCTTGCCCAGTTCGACACCCCACTGATCGAACGGATCGATGCCCCACAACACGCCTTGCAGGTAGACGCTGTGCTCGTAGAGCGCGATCAGGGCGCCCAGGCTCTCCGGGGTCAGGGCATCCAGCAGGATCAGGGTCGAGGGTCGGTCGCCCGGATAGCGGCGGTGCGGGTCGGGGTTGTCCTCGCCGAGCGCCAGCGATTGCGCCTGCGCCAGGGCATGCGCGAGCAGGACGCGGTGATTGTCACGATGCGGGTGGTCGGCGCGGGCGACGGCGATGAACTCGGCCGGCAGCCGATCGGTGCCCTGGTGCAGGGCCTGGAAAAAGCTGTGCTGGCTGCTGGTGCCGGTGCCACCCCACAGCGCCGGAGTGGTTGCCCAGCCGACCGCCGATCCGTCCTCCTGCACCGACTTGCCAAGCGATTCCATCACCAATTGCTGAAGGTAGGCCGGCAGCAGGGCCAGACGTTCGTCGTAGGGCAGGATCAACTGGCCGTCGAACCCGAGGCCGTTACGGTTCCAGATGGCGGTCAGCGCGTGTCGAACCGCCAGATTGCCTTCGAGCGGGCTGTGTCGGACGTGGGCATCGAGACTCGCGGCACCGGCCAGCAGCCGGTCGAAGCCGGTCATGCCGATCGCCAGGGCGGCGGAGAAGCCGACCGCCGACCACAGCGAGTAGCGACCACCGACCCAGTCCCACATCGGCAACAGGCGGTCGGCGGGAATGCCGAAGCCGGCTGCCCGGTCGAGGTTGGCGCTGACTGCGTACAGCCGCTCGGGACCACCCAGCCAATCGCGGATCAGCCGGCCGTTGAGCAGGGTTTCCTGAGTTCCGAAACTCTTGGAAACCAGAATCGCCGCCGTGCGCGCCGGGTCGAGTCCGGCCAGGATGCGCTGGGCGGCATGGCCATCGACATTGGCCAGGAAATGCACCCGGAACCGACCCGGCCCCTGCCCGGCCAATGCATCGGCGACCAGACGCGGCCCGAGGTCGGAGCCACCGATGCCGACATTGATGATGTCGGTGATCGGCGATGCCTCCAGTTCGGCCAGCAGTTCGGCCATCCGCAGACGGGCCGCCCTCGCCTCGCGGTGGCTGCGTCGAGCGAGATCGGACTCGCCCAGATCGCTGCGCAGGGCCGTGTGCAGGGCCGGCCGCTGTTCGCTGATATTGACGATCGCACCGTCGAACAGGGCGGCGATCCGAGCCGGCAGAGCGCGGGCTTCGGCCAGGGCGAGCAAGGTCTGCCAAGCGTCGTGGTCATACTTCTGCCGGCCGAAACTGGCATGGATCGCACCGACCCGGATGGCCATGGTCTGTGCCCGTGCGGGATCGGCGGCGATCAGCTCGCGCAGATGGGCATCGGCCATTCGGGCGGCATGCGGACTGAGGCGGTTCTGCCAGTCGGATGTCTTCATGTGCGGCTCCCGGTGGGCATCAATCGAGGTCGAGGTTGTCGATCAGGCGAGTCCGACCGAGCCGGGCGGCGATGAAGGCGATCAGGCCGGTCTCGGAGGATTCGCGCGGTCGCGACAGATCCGAGCGCAGCACTTCGACGTAATCGACCACGAACCCGGCCTCGATCAGGATCGCCTCACCGACGCCTTCGATGCGACCGGGCGGATCGTCACGCCGCCGCGCATCGCGCATCGCCAGTAGCGCGCGATGGATGGTCGGTGCCAGCGTGCGCTGCGCGCTGTCCAGATAGCGGTTGCGGGAGCTCATCGCCAGCCCGTCCGATTCACGCAGGGTCGGTGCCGGGATGATCCGGATCGGGAACGCCAGATCGCGGGTCATGTAGCGAACCACCTGGAGTTGCTGATAGTCCTTGCGCCCGAACACCGCCACATCCGGCTGGACCATGTTGAACAGCCGCGCGACCACGGTGGCGACGCCGTTGAAATGGCCGGGCCGATGCCGTCCGCACAGGATGTCGGTGATCCCCGGAACATGCATCTGGACGTGGTTGGCGGTGCCGAACGGATACATCTCCTCGACACTCGGCAGCAGCAGGGCATCCACGCCATGTTGGCGCAGGCCGGTGATGTCGCTGTCGGGGGTACGGGGGTACAGGGCATAGTCCTCGTTCGGCCCGAACTGGGTGGGATTGACGAAGATGCTCGACACCACCCGGTCGGCGTGCTCGCGGGCGAGATCGACCAGGGCGAAATGTCCATCGTGGAGATTGCCCATGGTCGGTACGAAACCGATCCGCAGCCCCTGCCCGCGCCACTCGGCAACCCGAGCCCGCAATTCGGCGACGCGCTCGAAGACATTCATCATGCGTACCCGTGCTCGGCGCTGGGGAAGCGACCGGACCGGACCGCGTCGGCGTAGGCCGCGAAGGCACCGGCGACCGTGCCGGCCTCGGCCAGAAAATCCTTGACGAAGCGGGGTCGGCGACCGGCACCCAACCCGAGCAGATCATGCAGCACCAGCACCTGACCATCGCAGCCTGGACCGGCACCGATGCCGATGGTGGCGATCTCGAGATCGCTGCTGATCACTTCCGCGAGCGACGATGGCACGCACTCCAGCACCAGCAGTTCGGCACCGGCCTCAGCCACCGCGCGGGCGTCGGCTCGCAACCGTTCGGCAGCGGCTGCCTCGCGACCCTGAACCTTGTAGCCGCCGAGCCGGTGTACCGACTGCGGGGTCAGGCCGAGATGGGCACACACCGGAATCTCGCGTTCGACCAGGAAGCGGATCGTCGCCAGCTTCGGTCCGGCGCCTTCGATCTTGACCATCCGGGCACCGGCTCGCAGGAAGCCGGTCGCGGCATCGAGCGCGCGCTCCGGCGTGGCATCGGACTGAAACGGCATGTCGGCGATCAGCAGACTGGCCCGCAGACCTCGGGCGACGCACCGGGTGTGGTAGGCGATGTCCTCGACGGTCACCGGCAAGGTGCTGTCATGCCCCTGGACCACCATGCCCAGGGAATCGCCGACCAGGACGATATCGATCCCGGCCGCGTCCATGACGGCCGCGAAACCGGCGTCGTAGGCGGTCAGAGCGACCAGCTTGCGGCCCTCCCGCTTGGCCTGCCGCAGACCTGGAACCGTCAGCGGTCGGCGCGGTGCGCCCTCATTGGGGTTGGAATACATCGGCCGTCGATCTCCATGGTTGCCTGGTGGGTTGCGCAGCGCGTCCGCGCATTCGATCCGACTGTGGCACGGACACCCCGCACATGTTCAGGTTAACGCCTCGACCGCACTCGCATCCATCGCCGCAAGCAGATCCGCCACCCGCCCCTGACCGGGAACGACCAGGTCGGCGTCGAGTTCCGCCAGCGGCACCAGAACGAAGCCGCGCTGGTGGATGCGCGGGTGCGGCACGGTCAAGCCTGGCAGGCAGAGTGAAGCATCGCTGTAGAGCAGAAGGTCGAGATCGAGGGTGCGCGGTCCCCAGCGCTGCTCGGCCTCGCGCCGCCGACCGGCATCACGCTCGATCGCAAGCATGGCAGCGAGCAGCTCGCCGGCTGGTAAACCGGTCCTGATCCGCGTCACGGCATTGACGAACGGTGGCTGCTCCAGCACCCCCCACGGGGGACTGCGGTACAGACGGGAGTGCGCCTCGACCTGCGTACCGGGCAGCGCCGCCAATGCCGCGAGCGCGCGCTCGATGGCGGTGCCGACTTCGCCGAGATTGCCGCCCAGTCCGATCCAGGCGGGGACCGTGCGCGGCGCGGTCACTCGCCCCCGCTCGAATCGCTACCGATCGAATCGCCGCCGGTCGAACCGTTAGCAATCGAATCGCTACCGATCGAACCCGTGTTGCCGGAGTCGGCAGCGATTCGACCACCGCGCCCGGACCGGCGACGCCCACGACGACGCTTGCGCCGGCCGCCCTCATCGTCGCGAACACCGGCATCGCTGCGCGCGAGTTGTTCGGCCAGACGCTCACTGGGCAGTTCCTGGGCCTCCCGCCAGAATGCCGCCTGCTCGGCCAGTTCCGGCTCGATCTGAGCGCGCAGTTCGAGAAAATCGTAGGCCGCGCGAAAACGTGGGTGGGCGAGCAGACGAAACACCCGTTTGCGCTGACGCTGCTCGAAGCGGGGTTGCAGCAGCCAGATTTCTTCCATCGATTGCGAGAACCGACGCGGCAGGGCGACCCGATGGGTCTGCTGGAGGGTGACTCGATCGGCTGCGCGCTGCTGCGCCACTGCCGGCTCGTAGCCGGCCCGTTGCAGCGTGTCCAGTTCGCAGCGATAGGCCGGCCAGAGCAGAACCGCGAACAGGAACGCCGGGGTCACCGGCCGACCCTCACGCACCCGGATATCGGTGTTGATCAACCCATGCAGGATCAATCCTCGCGCCGGTGGTCCGACCCTGGCCAGCGCCGATGCGACCGACGGCAGGAACTCGGCCAGCGCCCCGTAGCGCTCCAGGCCGAGAAAGCTAGCCTCGCCATGGCCGGTCATGAACAGTTTCAACGCCTCGTCGAACAACCTGGCCGGTGGCGCCTCGGCCAGCAGCGGCGCCAGGTGTGGAATCGGCACGGCCGATCCGGGCTCGATCTCGAAACCGAGCTTGGCCGACAGTCGGACCGCCCGCAGCATGCGCACCGGATCCTCGCGATAGCGGCTCTCGGGATCACCGATCAGACGCAGCAGGCGCCGCTCGATGTCGGCGAAGCCGCCGACGTAGTCGCGAACGCTGAAATCCTCGATCGCGTAGTACAGTGCATTGACCGTGAAGTCGCGGCGGACCGCATCGTCCTCGATGGTTCCGTAGACGTTGTCGCGCACCAGGCGATCGCCTTCCAGTTCCCGATCGCCGCTGCCGTCGTCGGAGCAGGCCCGGAAGGTCGCAACCTCGATGATCTCCGGACCGAAATGGACATGGGCGAGCCGAAACCGGCGCCCGATCAGCCGGCAGTTGCGGAACAACTGCTTGACCTCCTCCGGCGTGGCATTGGTGGCGACATCGAAATCCTTGGGCTGGCCACCGATCAGCAGGTCGCGTACCGCACCGCCCACCAGGTAGGCATCGAAACCGGCATCCTTGAGGCGATACAGCACGCGCAACGCATTGTTGCTGATCTGCTTGCGGGAAACGCTGTGACGCTCGCGAGGGACGATTTCGAGTTGGGGCACGGGATCAGGAACCAGCGTGGACTGTTGCCAGAGGATGGGAGCCGAGCGAGCCTCGAAGGGCTGCGTCGAGCGCGACGGCATCGGCCGTGATCGAAACAGCTCCGACCCGGACCGGGGTGGTCCTGGCCGAGCCGAGCGAGCGTGCGGAACTGCCGACCGGAACGCGCGGGCCAGGCCGGGCACCGGACATTCGTTCGCGAATCATGCCTCCGCGCGGATTGCGGGCGATGCGAAACCTGCCTATACTAACCCGCTGTGCCTCGCACACCAAGCTTTGCTCCCTTCGTCTAGCGGTCCAGGACATCGCCCTCTCAAGGCGGGAACACGAGTTCGAACCTCGTAGGGAGCGCCACATCCCCGAAGCCCGCTCACGGCGGGCTTCGGCGTTTTCGGACCGGGCTGGATGCCGCCAACGGCGGCACTCGTGAGCGGCCATCGCGATCACCGACGGTGCCGCTCAGCCAGACGCGCGATCACGGCCTCGATGTCGAGATCACGCGCACGCAGCAGCACCAGCAGATGGAACAGCAGATCGGCGGCCTCGCCGACCAGTTCATCCGGCGTCTGCGCGACCGCCGCCAGAGCCCCCTCCACCCCCTCCTCACCAACCTTCTGGGCGATTCGACGCAGACCGGCATCGAACAGCCGGGTCGTGTAGCTGCCCGCCGGCCGTTCGCGCTGGCGAGCGGCGATCAGATCGGCGAGATCGGCCAGAAAATCACCCGAAGCCGTGGGGAAGCAACTGGTCCGGCCGAGATGGCAGGTCGGGCCATGCGCGCGCACCGCGATCAGCAGGGTATCGGCATCGCAGTCGGTCTCGATGGCCAGAACGTCGAGCGTGTGGCCGGAGGTTTCGCCCTTGGTCCAGAGCCGCTCGCGACTGCGGCTGTAGAAGGTCGCCAGGCCAGTCGCCAGGGTTCGGTCGAGGGCGGTACGATCCATGTAGCCGAGCATCAGCACGCGATGGCTGCGGGCGTCCTGGATGATCGCCGGAATCAGCCCGTCCTGTTTGTCCCAGGCCAGCGTATCCGGATCGAAATCCAGGGTCAGTCGATCGCTCATGGCGATGGCTCCGAATCGGTTGTCGGCGCGGCCGGAGGGCGTATCGCGATGCCGGCCGCCGCCAGGCTGCGCTTGAGATCAGCGATCGCGATCGCGCCGGAATGGAAGACACTGGCGGCCAACGCGGCATCGACGTCAGCGGCGCGGAACACGGTCTCGAAATGCTCGACCGCCCCAGCGCCGCCGGACGCCACCAGGGGCACCGCGCACACCGCCCGTGCGGCCTGCAACTGCTCGATGTCGTAACCACGACGGACACCATCGGCGGCCATGCAGTTGAGCACGATCTCCCCGGCGCCGAGCCGCTGCGCCTCGATGATCCAATCCAGGGTCTCCCGAGCGAGTACCCGGGTCCGCTCGGGATCGCCGGTGTAGGTGCGCACCCGCCAGCGCAGGTCGTCGTCGCGCAGCGAATCGATGCCGACCACCACGCACTGGCTGCCGAATGCCTCGGCCAGTTCGGCAATCAGGGCCGGACGCTCCAGGGCCGGGGTATTGATCGAGACCTTGTCGGCCCCGGCGTGCAGCACGGCGCGGGCATCCTCGACCGAGCGAATGCCCCCCGCGACGCAGAACGGAATGTCGATGATCCGGGCGACCCGCTCGACCCAGGCACGATCGACGCTGCGACCCTGCGGGCTGGCAGTGATGTCGTAGAACACCAGTTCGTCGGCGCCGGCATCTCGATAGCGTTCGGCCAGATCCTCGATCGCCCCCATCACCACATGGTCGCGAAACCGCACACCCTTGACCACCTGACCATCGCGGACATCCAGGCAGGGGATGATTCTTCGACTCAGCATGCCGCCTCCAGGGTCAGGGCATCGGGCAATCGGAAGCGAGCTTCGAGCAGCGCCCGGCCGAGCACGGCACCGGCGCAGCCAGCGGCTGCCGCAGCAGCGATGTCGGCCACCGAACGCACCCCGCCCGAGGCTTGCAGGGCCAGCTCGGGCGCCTGATCGCGGACGGCACGATACAGATCGACGTTCGGCCCGGACAGCATGCCATCGCGGTCGATGTCGGTACACAGCAGATGGCGCAGACCGGCACTGCGATAGGTCGCCAGCAGATCGAACAGGCGTTCGCCGCCGGACTCGGTCCAGCCGCGCACCGGCAGTCGCCACTCACCTGCAGGATCACGGCGAGTATCGAGCGCGATGGTCAGCCGATCCGGTCCGAACTCGCGCAGCCAGGCACAGACCTGATCCGGCGCGCGCACGGCCAGCGAGCCGATCACCACCCGCGCCGCCCCCTGCCCGAGCAAGGCGGCGACATCCTCGCGGGCACGCACACCACCGCCGGTCTGGACCTGCAACCCGGTCTCGGCGACGATGGCCGCCAGCAGCCGCATCAGGGTATAGCCGCCCGCTCGCGCCGCATCGAGATCGACCAGATGCAGCCAGCGGGCACCATCCCGACGATAGCTCCGAGCCTGGGCGAGCGGATCATCGCCATAGCGGGTCTCCCGATCGTAGTCGCCGCGTTCGAGTCTGACCACTGCCCCGGCCCGAACGTCGATCGCCGGATAGACTGTGAAACTCATGCCCTGCCCTCCTCGACGGCAGGCTCGAACGCCGCTTCCAGGAAATTTCTCAGGATGCGCAGGCCGGTCACCGCCGAACGCTCCGGATGGAACTGCGCCCCCATCACCCGACCACGCTGGACCACCGCCGCGAACGGCTCACCGTGATCGCAGGCAGCGACACAGTCCGGACCAACCGGCGCCGCGTAGCCATGCACGAAATAGGCCCAATCGTCACCGCCGATACCGGCCAGCAAGGGGCTCGGCCGCAGCGGTTGCAGTCGATTCCAACCCATGTGCGGAATCCGGATGCCGGGCGCCGCCGGCATTCGCGCGACCCGCCCCGGCAGCAATCCCAGACAGTCGACCTCACCCTCCTCGGACGACTCGAACAGCAACTGCATGCCCAGGCAGATGCCGAGCAAGGGCTGCCGACAGGCACGCAGCACCTCGATCAGGCCGGCCTGCCGCAACTGAGCCATTGCCGCACCCGCCGCACCGACACCCGGCAGGATCACCCGGTCGGCGGCCAGGATGCGCGCGTGATCGGCGGTCAGCGGAGCCTCGACTCCGAGTCGCGCCAGGGCATAGCGCACCGAGCCGATATTGGCGCCACCGGAATCGACCAGGACCAGATTCACAGAACCCCCTTGGTACTGGGAAGATCGCCACCGGCGCGCTGGACCGCCGGGCGCAACGCCCGTGCCACCGCCTTGAAGCAGGCTTCGACCATGTGATGGCAATTGTCACCGCGCACCGCCAGATGCAGGTTCAGGCCGGCGGCATCGCACAGCGAACGGAAGAAGTGCGGCACCAGTTCGGTCGGCAGATCACCGACCCGCTCGCGTGGAAACGCCCCATCGAATACGAAACCGGCCCGCCCGGAAAAATCCAGCGCCGCCGAGGCCAGGGTCTCGTCCATCGGCAGCACCAGGGCCGCCGGTCGCTCAGCACCGCTGCCATCACTGCCGGCCGCCCCGTAGCGGCCGATGCCGCGCTTGTCGGCCAGCGCCCGCCGGAGCGCCTCGCCGAGGGTCAGTGCGACATCCTCGACGGTGTGGTGCTCATCGATGTGCAGGTCGCCCGCACAGCGCACCGACAACGCGAACCCACCATGCTTGCCCAGTTGCTCCAGCATGTGATCGAAGAATCCGAGACCGGTTGCGATCGCCGGCTCGGCGCGGTGATCGAGATCGATCTCGACCCGGATGCGGGTCTCGCGCGTGACCCGCTCGACCTCGGCCCGGCGCGGCCCGCAGGTCAATGCCCGAACGATCTCCGGCCAACCGAGATCGGCCCCGAGCCGGAATGCCCGAACCCCGAGGTTGCCGGCAAATTCGACATCGGTCGCACGATCGCCGATCACCGCCGAACGCGCCGGATCGAACCGCCGCTCGCGCAGATAGTGCATGACCATCCCGAGCCCAGGCTTGCGGTTGGGCGAGCCGTCGGCCGGCAGGCTGGGATCGATCAGCACCTCGTCGAAGGTGATCCCCTGCGACTCCAGAATCTGCATCAGCAAGGCATGCGGACCCTCGAAATCGGCCAGCGGAAAGCGCGCGCTACCGAGACCGTCCTGGTTGCTGACCATGACCATCCGATAGCCGGCATCACGCAGTGCCAGCAAGGCCGGAATCACCCCGGCCACCAGCCGCAGTTTCTCGTAGCGATCGATCTGCTCGTCGGGGGGCTCTTCGATCAGGGTGCCGTCGCGGTCGATGAACAGGATGGGTTTCATGGCTGACAGTCGTGGTTGCAAGATCGGTGGCGGGAAAGATCGGTGGTGATGATTCGATGACGATGACCCGATGGCGGGATCGGTGTTCAGACCGGGTTGCTCGAAATACCGGCGGCGATCGCCTCGGAAACCGATCGAATCGCAGCGATCACCGCGTCGTTTTCGGCGGGCGTGCCGATGCTGATCCGCAAGGCATCGCCGAGCCCGGCGTGGGCGCGCATGTCGCGCACCACCACCCCGGCCGCCAGCAAGGCGCGGAACACCGCCTCGGCATCACGGAAACGGGCCAGCAGGAAATTGCCCTCCGAGCGATAGACCCGGACCAGACACGGCTCTGCGGCCAGGACGGCGGTCAGCCGATCGCGCTCGCTGCGGGCCGCAGCGACCCGCTCGCGGGTCCGCGCCAATGCCTCCGGTTGCAGGGCTGCGAGCGCCAGGTGCGCCGAGGGTGCCGGCACCGGATACGGTGCCTGGCAGTTGCGCAGCACCGCGATCAGCCTCGGATCGGCGATCACCACACCGATGCGTGCAGCCGCCAGGGCATGCGCCTTGGACAGCGTGCGCAGCACGGCCAGATTGTCGTGTTCGGCGATCGCCGGCATCAGCGAAGCGACCCGGCTGTACTCGCCATAGGCTTCATCGACCACCACCAGGGCGCGACCGCGCACCCGCCGGCACAGCGCCAACACCGCCTCGGGCGCCAACGCCTGACCGGTCGGATTGGCCGGCGAACACAGGAAGATCAGCCGCGCCGCCGTGTGCTCGGCGGCTGCGGCCAGCGCATCCAGATCACTGACGAAGCCCTCCGCAGTATCGCGCAACGGGCACTCGATCAAGGGCGCACCCTGCAGCCGGGCGCTGACCGCGTACATGCCGAACACCGGTGGCGCGATCGCCACGGCATCGTGCCCGGGCCGGCACAGGGCACGAACCAGCAGATCGATGGCCTCGTCACTGCCGCGCCCGATCAGCACGCGATCGGCCTCGACACCGTACAGCTCGGCCAGTGCCGTGCGCAGCGCAGCGGGCTGCGGCTCGGGATAGCGATGACTGGCCCCGTCCGGATCGGCCGGCGACGGCCAGGGACTCTCGTTCGCATTGAGCCAGATCGAGCCACTGACATCGGCACGCCGCGCCGAAGCATAGCCGGCAAACGTCCGCAGATCGGGCCGAACCAGATCCAGGATCGAACTCATCGCCCCGCCTCCGCCAATGCCTGCAAGCGCAGGGTGACGGCGCGCTCGTGACCGGCCAGCGATTCAGCGCGGGCCAGGGTCGCCGCGCACGGACCGATCGCACGCAAACCCTTGGCATCGACCGACTGGATGCTGATGGCGGTCTGGAACGCGGCAACCGAAACACCGCTGTAGGCGCGTGCCCAGCCACCGGTCGGCAGCACGTGGTTGGTTCCGGAACAGTAATCACCGAGCGCCTCCGGCGCGTAATCGCCGAGAAAAACCGAACCGGCTGCCTCGACCCGATCCAGCCACGGGCGCGGCTCGCGCAGCGCCAGGATCAGATGCTCGGGGGCGTAGCGATTGCTCAGATCGAACGCCTGAGCAAGCTCGTCGACCCGGATCAGGCGTGCCGAAGCCAGGGCCTGGGCCGCGATCGCCGCGCGCGGCAGGGCAGCCGCCTGGATCGGCAGACGCTGTCCGACGGCAGCCAGCAGGCGAGCCGAATCGCTCACCAGGATCACCTGCGAGTCCGGCCCGTGTTCGGCCTGCGACAGCAGGTCGGCCGTGACGAAATCGGGATCGGCACCGTCATCGGCGATCACCAGCACCTCCGACGGCCCGGCCGGCAGATCGACCGCAGCCCCGTCCGGATCGCGAGCGACCCACTGCTTGGCGGCATCGACATAGGCATTGCCAGGACCGAACAGCTTGTCGCACTTGGCAACCGACTCGGTGCCATAGGCCATCGCCGCGATCGCCTGGACACCCCCCAGGGTGAACACGGTATCGATGCCACACATCCGGGCGGCGGTCAGCACCGCCGGATCGGCACGACCATCCGGACGCGGCGGCGTGCAGAGCACGATGCCCGGACACCCGGCAAGACCCGCCGGAACACCGAGCATCAAGGCAGTCGAAGGCAGGGGCGCACTGCCGGCCGGCACGTACAGCCCGACCCGGCGGATCGGTCGCAGCACCCGACCGCAGCGGACACCCGGCGCGGTCTCGATCTCGAATGCACTGGCACGGCCGGCCTGGTGCCAGGCGATCAGCCGTGCGCGGGCATCGACCATGGCCTGCCGCAGTTCCGGATCGAGTTCGGCCTCGGCCCGCTCGAAGTCTTCCGGAGCCACCTGCAAACGCTGCAACTCGACGCCATCGAAACGACGAGTCAAGGCGCGCAGCGCAGCATCGCCATCATGCCGGACCTGATCGATCAAGCGCGCCGCCGCACTGCGGATTTCTTCGCCGTGTACCGCGACCGGTCGCCGCAACAGCGCGGCCCGGCCCGGCCCATCGAGTGCCGACCATGCGATCGTCGAGAACTCGGGAAACACGATGCCCCTGCCGTTCGCATTCATGCCAGCATCTGCTCCACCGGCAGCACCAGCAGCCCTCGGGCACCGGCGCGCTTCATGTCCTCCAAGCGCTGCCAGGTGATCTCCGATCGACAGACCGCCTGCAAGGCCACCTCATCCTCCCGACCATCCAGCCGCATGATGGTCGGCGGCTCGGCATCCGGCAGCAGGCCGAGCAGGTCCGACAGGGCCGCGCGCGGCGCCTGGAACATGATCAGCTTGCTGCCGCGCACCTTCAGACTGCCGTCCAGCCGACGCAACAGCAATTGCGCCAGAGCCGCCCGCTCATCCACGAATGGGGTCGCCGGTGCCGCCAGCACCGCCTCGCTCTCGTGGATGATCTCCACCTCGCGCAACTGATTGGCCACCAGGGTCGCACCCGACGACACCAGATCGCAGATCGCCTCGGCCTTGCCGAGACGCGGCGCGATCTCGACCGAACCGGACAGCACCACCACCTCGGCATCGACACCCTGCCGACGCAACCAATCCCCCAGCAAGAAGGGATAGCTGGTGGCGATCCGCTTACCGGCCAGATCGGCAGGCCCGCGCCAGGTCCAGTCCTGTGGCACCGCCACCGACAGACGGCAGCGACCGAAGCCGAGCTTGCGCAATTCGACGAACGCCTCGCCACCGCCGTTGGCACGGCGCTCCAGCGCCTGCTCATCGAGCACGTTGCGGCCGACCACCCCGAGATCGCAGACCCCATCGGCGATCAGGCCGGGGATGTCGTCATCACGGACCAGCAGCAGATCGATGGCCAGCGACTCGCCGTAGCAGAACAGGCGATCGCGGCTCTCGCGGAACGACAGGCCGGCCCGATCGAGCAGTTCCCGAGCCGGGTCGGACAGGCGTCCGGATTTCTGGATGGCGATGCGAAGCCGATCGCGCGAGGTCATTTCGCGGTCCTCATGGAGAAGTCGATTGAATCAATGATGGGATGCACCGGGCAGGCGCAGTCGTCGGGCCGCCGTGCGATAACCGCCGGCACCCATCGCCAGGCAGCGCGCCACCCGGCCAACCGTAGTGACACTGACACCGGTGCGATCGTGGATGTCACGGTAGGTCACCCCTGCCAGCAGCAACGGCACCACCCGCCAGCGATCGGCCAGCGCCTGACGCTCGGCCGGCGTGCAGAGATCGTCGAGGAAGGCCAATACATCCTCGGCCGAACGCAGCGCCGCAAAGGCACGCGCCAGACCGACCAGGGCCTCACTGTCATCGCTGCGGGGGGTGCTGCTGCGCCGTTTCATCCCAACAGTGTAATAACGCATTATTACATTTGCAAGAGAGCCGGGATTCGGAGAGCCGGGATTGGTAGAAGCCGGGAATGGGGAATGGGGAATCGGGATTCGGGATTTGGTAGGAGCGGGGCCGGTCGC
>DIHI01000070.1:0-511 GCA_002420085.1 Lysobacterales bacterium UBA5700
TCAATACCGGGCGGAAGCGGGCGTCGAAGTAGGTGGTCTTGCGATAACTGCCGGTGGTTTCGCTGTGCCGCCAGTGGCCGGCAGGCAGTCCGAACTCGCTGGTGGCGACCGGTACGAAGCTGAACTGGGTGGCGGTCCAGGCGGTGCTGTCGCCAGTTGGGTAGGTGATGGTTTTGAGCCGACCGAGGGCATCGTAGGCGTAGCTGTGGCTGAAGCCGAGTTCGTCGGTGGTGGTGGTGATCTGGCCGAGGGCATCGACCACGGCACTGCGGGTGCTGCCATCGGGGAAGGTGAGGGTGCGCGGCACACCCCGGAACCAGTTGCTCAGGGTGAAGGTGCGGCCATTGCCGTCGGTGACGGTACGCAGGGCGCCATCGGGATGGTAGGCATAGCTCTCGACCAGCACGCCAAAGGCGCGCTGGCTGGTCGGCAGGGCATTGCTGTCGTAGCTGGTTTCCTGGGGGAACAGGCCGGTACTGGCTTCGCGCACGCTGGCGATCTGGCCGAGCAC
>DIHI01000070.1:649-3236 GCA_002420085.1 Lysobacterales bacterium UBA5700
CACGCTGGTGGGGTTACCGAAGGCATCGAAATTCGCCGGCACACTGGCGACCTGCCAGGTGAAGGTGGTGCCCTGCTGGACGGTGTCGCGGCGCTTTTCCGGGCGCAGCCGGGTGGCGGCGTACTGGTCGCTGCGCGGTTGCGGACTGATGCCGACGGCGTCGGGAAATGGCGCGACCGCCGCTTCGGTGTTGCTGACGAAGGCGGTGCTGGCGCGGGCCAGTTCGACGCCGGTTGCGGTCAGCGTGCGGACCATCAGGGCCTGACCCTCGGTCTCACCGAACTGGGTGCCGAAGCTGTGCTCGCTGCGACTGCCATCGGGGTGGGTCAGGGTCACCACCCGCACCTGGCTGCCGGTGCTGTCCGGGGCATAGCTGCCGCGTGCGACGGGATAGCCGAAGCTCCAGGTGTTGGCGAGCAGACCGGGGCCGGTCACCGTCTTGCGCACGATCGCCCAGGTGTCGCTGAACACCGGATCCCAGTTCCACGCCGAAGGGCTGTTGGTTCCGCCGCCCCCCTCGTCCTCGACGCAGTCCTGGCGCACGCGGGTCCGTCCGAAGCGGGTCGGCCGGAACGCGAACTCGCCGACCGCACCCGAGGGGTGGGTGATCCGTCCGACCCGCTCCTGACCGGGCACGATCCACTGCATCCACGAGCACGACAGCGACTTGTCCCAGTTATTCTGCTGCGCCAGACAGTCGAGGTGCTGCTGACTGGTGAAGTTGTTGTTGGGGCCGAGGCACTGGTCGAGTTGCATCCAGGCGCCGTACAGCGCCGAGAAATCGATCTGCCAGACGCTGGCATCCGGCCGAGTGACCCGGACCAGGGTGCGACCGAAGGTGTCGTAGCTGTAGGTCCAGGTCCGACTGCCATCGGAGATGCTGGCGATCCGGTTGCCGGGGTCGTAGACGGCCTGTCCGCCCATGTTGAACTGGACATAGCTCAGGGTCAGCACCCGGCCATCACTGGCACGGATGGTGGTCAGCCGCTCACCCACCCAGTCGTACTCGACCCAGTTGCCGAAGCGGTCCTCGACGCGGGTCGGGTACAGCCGTACCTCGCGGCGCAGGAGTTGCACCTCGTTGGTCGAGGCGTAGTCCTTGCGCGAGGTGCCAGCGACCTGCTCATGGCTCATCCAGTCGAACCGGTATCGGGTTCCATCTGGAGCAAGGCCCTGGAAGCCCTCGCCGGCCTGACCGCTGCGCAGACTCGGCAGGCAGGAAAACTGCCAGAACCCCTTGGTCACCCAGCGCCAGGGTCCACCGGTCGAAGGCTTGGTCGTGGTGCCCGATGTCCACAGCAACTCACCGCCACCGTCGGCATTGACGAGGTGCATGCCCTGCCAGAAATCGAAGGCATTGAAGCCGTTGAAGGCCGGTGGCTGCGCCTGGGTCGCCGTGGTCGGCGAGGAACAGCGCGCAGTCGGCGTGGCCGTGCTGACCCGCCAGGCCGCCAGATCGCTGTCCGGCCCGACATTGGACAGATAGGGAATATCCAGATCCCAGTCGGCAAACAGGTATTGCGACCCGTAGACCTTGCGGTCTTCCATCACGAATCGACGGCCAACCGCCACCGGTGGCCCGGCATGGCTGGGCAGGCTGACATCGACGGCGCGAAACTCGGTGCTGCCGTTGAACAGATTGACCGTCTCGCCAAACAACTCGGTCCCGAGCGGCGCGATGGTCTGCGCAGCCCGCAGCAGCTTGCTGTGCTCCTCGCCGCGACTGGCCTCGGAATCGGTGCCGGTGGTCGAGGTGAGGTCGAGATCGTCACCCGGCGGACTGGGATCGTCACCCGGCGGCGTGCCCCGGTCATCCGGCGGCCCGCGATCACCCGGCCCCGGGCCGGGCGCCGCACCACCGGGCCCGGGACTCGGAGCACTGCCCGCACCACCACCAGCACCCGAGCCCGCACCGGCACCTGGACCGGAATCCGAATCCGCCCCAGCCGCCTGTGCCCCGACCCCCGGACTCGCGGCCAGTCCCAACCCGACCAGCAGCGCCGCCACAGCCCGCAGGACACGCCTGCCAGCCGCCGCCCGCGCTCCAGTAGCGGCCGCCCCGACAACGACAGCGGCCTTGGCAGCCAAGTGCAGGCCGATATTCTTATCCGGACCCACATCCGCACCTGCACCCGGATCGGCATCCAGACCTGCACCCACATCCGCACCTGCCCCAGACCCACGCCGAATCGTCATCCTGTCGCTCCCTGGCCAGCGTCGAAGTGTCGAAAGTGCCGCCAGGCAGAGCCGATCGATCGGAAGTCCGGCCCATCATCAACCGGTCACCACACCCAACATCGATCACGTATCCGCTCCAGCGATGCCGATGTTGGGCATCCGGTGTGGTGGTGTCAAGTGACGATTTGGATCGTGAGACCAGCCGCCGTCACGTGCTGCGTCTCGACGCTACGTGTCCAGCAACCGGTTGAAATTCGCGCAGTGGCGAGGGATTTCGCCGCCGCCACAAGTCGGCACTGCCAGCGAATTCTGCCGTGCCGAGCCGTGGGATATGGGCCTTGCAGGCCGATCGGGCACCCTCCAGACGCAACGTGCCCAACAGTATTGGTCAGGTCAGACGCTCGATCCG
>DIHI01000025.1:0-173 GCA_002420085.1 Lysobacterales bacterium UBA5700
ATGATGGTGTGGCAGCGGTACAGTCGGAACGGGTCTTCCAGTTCGTCGAGCCGGGCGCCGGTGTCCTCGTCGCGCGAATCGATGATCCAGCGATAGGCTTGCAGCAGGATGGCCGGACCGAGGTAGCGATCGCCGTTCCACCAGTAGCTCGGGCAACTGGTCGAGCAGCAGGC
>DIHI01000025.1:286-2170 GCA_002420085.1 Lysobacterales bacterium UBA5700
GAGCAGCAGGCGCACAGGATGCATTCGTACAGGCCGTCGAGCTTCTTGCGATCGGCCGGCGATTGCAGGCGCTCGCGATCCGGTGGCGCCGGGCTCTGGGTGCGCAGCCACGGCCGGATCGAGGCGTACTGGGCATAGAAGTGGGTCATGTCCGGCACCAGATCCTTGACCACCGCCATGTGCGGCAGGGGGTAGATCGGAATCTCCTTGCCGCCGCAGTCGGACACCGCCTTGGTGCAGGCCAGGGTGTTGGTTCCGTCGATGTTCATCGCACACGAGCCGCAGATGCCCTCGCGGCAGGACCGCCGGAAGGTCAGGGTCGGATCGATCTCGTTCTTGATCTTGATCAGGGCGTCGAGCACCATCGGGCCGCAACGGCCCATGTCCACCTCGTAGGTGTCGGTACGCGGGTTTTCCCCGGTATCCGGATCCCAGCGGTAGACCTTGAAGGTGCGTACCTCGCCCTTGGCGTCCTTCACCGGATGGTGCTTGCCGCCGACGATGCGGGAGTTCTTGGGAAGTCGGAACTGGGCCATGGAACTAACCTTGGGGATGAATGAAGTCAGCAGCAGCGGAAGCCGTGTCCGGATTCGATCGACGCCCGGCCACGGTCAGAAAAAATCGAAAACAGCAGGATCGGCAGCAGGGCGACCGCCAGCGCCCATCGCCGTCGTTCGCCCACCGGCATGCGGCGGTCGAACCAGACCGGCACCACCATGGCCAGCCAGACCAGGCAGCCCGATGCGATTCCAATCCAGTGGCTCATGGCGGGTCGGCTCAGTAGGTCCGTGCCTTGGGCGGCACCGGATCGACATCGGAGGTCAGGGTATTCATGTGGACCGGACGGTAGTCGATCCGCGCCGAGCGATCGCTGTCCAGCCAGCACAGCGTGTGCTTGTGCCAGTTCTGGTCATCGCGCTCGGTGAAATCCTCTCGGGCATGGGCGCCACGCGATTCGGTGCGGTTCTCGGCCGAAACCAGGGTGGCGACCGCCTGGCCGAGCAGGTTGCGCAGTTCCAGCGTCTCGATCAGATCGGTGTTCCAGATCAATGAGCGGTCGCTGACCCCGACATCGGCGAAATCGGCATGGATGGCGCTGATCTTTTCCACGCCCTCGCGCAGGGAATCGCCGGTGCGGAACACCGCCGCGTGATCCTGCATGGTTCGCTGCATGTCATCGCGCAGGCCGGCGGTCGGACGCCCGCCCTTGGCATTGCGCAGGGCATCGAGATCGGCGATCGAGCGATCGCAGCCATCGGCCGGCAGGGGGCGTACCGGTGCCCCGCTGCGCAGGGTTTCGGCACAGCGATTGGCCACCGCGCGACCGAACACCACCAGGTCGAGCAACGAGTTCGAGCCCAGTCGATTGGCACCATGGACCGAAACGCAGGCGGCTTCGCCGATCGCGTACAGACCCGGCACGACGGCGTCGGGATTGCCATCACGCAGGGTCAGCACTTCACCGTGGTAGTTGGTCGGGATGCCGCCCATGTTGTAGTGGACGGTCGGCAGGACCGGGATCGGCTCCTGGGTGACATCGACATTGGCGAACACCTTGGCGGTCTCGGCGATACCGGGCAGGCGCTCGTGGATGACCTCAGGCCCGAGGTGCATCAGATTCAGATGGATGTGATCGGCGCGCTCGCCGACCCCCCTGCCCTCGCGAATCTCGATGGTCATCGAACGGCTGACCACGTCGCGCGAGGCCAGATCCTTGGCATTCGGGGCATAGCGTTCCATGAACCGCTCGCCCTTGGCATTGGTGAGATAGCCCCCCTCGCCACGCACGCCCTCGGTGATCAGCATGCCGGCGCCGTAGACACCGGTGGGGTGGAACTGCACGAACTCCATGTCCTGCAGGGGCAGGCCGGCGCGCAGCACCAT
>DIHI01000025.1:2268-6280 GCA_002420085.1 Lysobacterales bacterium UBA5700
GCCGAGGTGCAGGAGAAATAGGCGCGGCCATACCCGCCGGTGGCCAGCACCGTGCCCTGGGCGCGGAACAGATGCAGCTTGCCGGTGGCCATTTCCAGCGCCAGCACGCCGACACAGGCGCCTTCGGCGTCCATCACCAGATCGAGCGCGAAGAACTCGATGAAGAACTCCGCCTGGTGCGCCAGCGACTGCTGGTACAAGGTATGCAGCATGGCGTGACCCGTGCGGTCGGCGGCAGCACAGGTGCGCTGGGCAGTGCCCTTGCCGTAGTGGGTTGTCATGCCACCGAACGGGCGCTGGTAGATGCGGCCATCCTCGGTGCGTGAGAACGGCACACCGTAGTGCTCCAGTTCGATCACCGCTGCCGGGGCTTCCTTGCACATGTACTCGATGGCGTCCTGATCGCCCAGCCAGTCCGAGCCCTTGATGGTGTCGTAGAAGTGGAACCGCCAGTCGTCCTCGCCCATGTTGCCGAGTGCTGCGGAGATACCGCCCTGGGCGGCGACCGTATGCGAACGGGTCGGAAAGACCTTGGTCAGACAGGCGGTCTTGAAGCCCTTTTCGGCGAGACCGAAGGTGGCACGCAGACCGGCGCCGCCGGCGCCGACCACGACCAGGTCGTAGGTGTGTTCGATGATCGGATAGGAGGTTGGCATTTCAACGCATTCTCGTGGGGACGCCGCTGGAACCGACGGCAGTCAGGAGTGGTCTCGGAATCGACGCTGGCAAGCCGCCGGTCATGCCGAGAACACGATCCGGGCGATGGCCAGCACGGCAGCGATCGCCGCCAGGGCGAACACGAAGCGCACCACCAGTTGCAGGGCCAGTTCCAGCCCGCGCTGGTGAATGTAGTCTTCGATCACCACCTGCACGCCGAGCCGGGCATGCCAGAACAGGGCCAGCACCCAGGCGATCAGCAGGGTGGCGGTGATCGGCTCGGCAATCAGGGTGCGGGCGCCATCGCGATCGCTGCCGGCCAGTTCGATGGCGAGCAGGACGAACCAGGGCGACAGCACGGCCAGGGCGACTGCCGAAACCCGTTGCGCCCACCAGTGCTGGCTGCCTTCCTTGGCCGAACCAAGGCCGCGCGCATGGGCCAGCGGGTGCCGTTGTCCGTTGCCGTGGCCGCTCATGTGCGCACCGCCGCGAGCAGCCAGATGCCGGCCGTGAGCAGGACGGTCAAGACGATCACCGCATAGCCACCGCGATACACGGCCGGAATGCTCATGCCGCGACCGGCATCCCAGATCAGGTGACGGATACCGTTGAGCAGGTGATAGATCAGGCCAGCACTGGCCGCGATCAGAACCACCTGTCCCGGCAACGACGCGAGCAGCGCGCTGACCTGCGCGAACAGTGCATCCGAACCCGCGAGCGCGATCAGCCAGATGGCCAATCCAAGCGCGGCGATCGCCAGGGCGACTCCGGTGATGCGATGGAAGATCGACATCGCCATGGTGATCTGCCATCGATACACCTGAAGATGCGGAGAAAGCGGGCGCGGGTGCTGGGTCATGTCGCGTTTCCGGAAAGGGTCATCGAACTCGGGTCGGGTCGTGCATGGCGGGATCGGCTGGCGTGGGCCAGTGCGGCTCGGTGCCGCTGACCCTCGTGGCGGCCGTCGTCGGCTGTGCAGGCACGGCCCGCGCAGCCGACCAGGCCGATCGACAGCCTGCGCACCGACCCGTGCAGACCGGGTGAGGCGGTCAGAAGTCGACGCATCGGCCGTCCTTTTCCCAATCGCCGTAACGGGTCGGTTCCGGGCCGTTGCGGCCGCCGATCTCCAGTGGCTTTGAACCGACCGCATCGGTCGGAACCGTCGTTCCGACCGGTTCGGGCGAGTCTGTCGAATTGCCGGTGTCTGCCATTACCATAGGGGTTTCCATAACCCGTCAAGAGTAGTCGGTGGCCACCACATCTGACAAGTCGATCGGACACTTGAATCGCGATCCTGGACCCGCTGGCCGGCCCGGCATCGGGATCGCCGGTGGCGGGTGGCCATGCTCGGATCGGTTTTCGCGAGCACGATCGGCATGAGCGAACCCCTGCCCGGAGCGATCGTCCACGGCGGTCTGGTCGGTGTGACCGGCCGCGATGCCCTGGCTTTCTGCCAGGCCCAGTTCATGAACGATATCGGCCGACTCGCCGACGGCCACTGGCAGTGGAACGGCTGGTTGACCAGCAAGGGCCGGGTTCGAGCCCTGTTCGCACTGATCCGCGAAACGAGTGAACAGGTCCGGATCTGGCTGCCCGATCTGGCTGCCGAGACGTTCGCCGACGCCCTGCGCGGCCTGATTTTCCGCAGCAAGGTCGCGATCGAGGCACAGCCGGACGCGATCGCCCGAGTCGAGTTTCCGATCGCTCCGGCCAGTTCGCTCGAATCCACCCGTCTGGACGACGACGAACGCGGCACCGGGCGCTCACGGGCGGAGATCGGCCCGGACACGATTCGACTCGACCTCGGCGGCGCCGGTGGCGAGTGCCGCCTGCATCTGTCCGGACCAGGCCCGAACCGACCGGCGATCGACCCCACCGCCGAACGCCGCTTCCGGCTGCACGGCCTGCGCCATGGCCTGCCCCGGATCGACGGCGATACGGCCGAACACTACACCCCGCACATGCTCTCGCTCGATCGATTGGCGGCGTTCAGTGTCCGCAAGGGATGCTACCCCGGCCAGGAAATCGTCTCGCGGACCCACTTCCTCGGTCAGGCCAAGCGGGGTCTGGCGCGGTTTTCGAGCGCAACAGCCATACCGGTCGGCGCCGAGATCGTCGAGCATGGCCAGCCAGTGGCGACCGTGGTCGATGTGGCAGCGGACCCGACCGGAGGATGCGAGCTTCTGGCCGTGATCGGCATGGATCGTGCAGGGCCGTTCGACTGCCAAGACAGTCGCCTGCACGCCCTGCCCCTGCTGTCCGGACTGGCGCGCGATGGCCAATGACGGATGGCCATTGGCGTCCGACCCGGTTTCTGGTATCACCTGACATTTCGGAGACAGCACGATGACCCGCACATGCATTCGCTCGCTGATGCTGCACCGCCAGGCTGCCGTGCTGCTGCTCGCGAGCCTGTCCAGTTGGCTGCTGGCCCCGGCCATGGCACGGGCCGATGAGTACCGCTTCTCGGTCGAACCGGAATATCCGGTCGCCCAGGCCGAAGAGGTCTACGCCCCGCTGATGGCGCATCTGAGCGCTGCCACCGGCCACACCTTCATCCTGGTCGTGCCGCGCAACTATCACCTGCTGTGGCGCGACATGCGCAATGCCACACCCGTCGATTTCGTGTTCGAGGATGCCCACTTCACCGACTACCGGGCACAGCGACTCGGCTACACGCCGCTGGCGCGTGTGGCAACGCCGACCACCTTCAGCCTGATCGCCATGCCCGAAGTCGCCGAGCGCGGCCTGGAGGGCCTGGTCGGCTATCGGGTCGTATCGATGCCCTCGCCCAGCCTCGGCTATGCCGCACTCGGCAACTTCTACCCGAACCCGATCTCCCAGCCTGACGTGCAATCGGTCGCCGCGACCTGGCGCGACGGCGTCGAAATGGTCTTTGCCGGCGAAGCCGAGGCCGCCATGGTGCCCAAATACATCGCCGACCTGTACCCGAATCTCTCGCTGATCGGCGAGACGCCGCCCTACCCCGGCCGCGCGGTCTCGGCGGCTTCCACCGTGCCCGCCGAAGTCGTGGCTGCCGTGCGCACCGCCTTGCTGGCCATGCATGAGGATCAGTCGCTGTACACCGCCCTCAACGAGATCGGCGCACTCCAGTTCGAGCCGGTCGATAGCCGCGAATATCGCGGCCGCCAGACCCTGCTGCGTGGCTTCATCGGCTACCAAGAGCGCTGATCGCGGCACGGCTGCACCCTCGGACGGCACCGCCGTCCCCGACCACAGGCGCGATCGCGCCTGACCGACCGATCGCCTGCGCAACGATCCAGCGCGATGCTCGTGACATGGCCGCAGCCGTCACAGTCCGGTCACGCTCATCGAAGCCCTCAATCATCGCGAT
>DIHI01000025.1:6472-10426 GCA_002420085.1 Lysobacterales bacterium UBA5700
CCGTATCCGACCCGCCCGAACCATCGGTTCCGCGCCCCGCAGCGCGATGCGTCCGTCGGACGCCAATGCATGATCGACGCACCGGGTGCGAGGACCGGAGCATCACTTTGGGGAGATACCACATGTCCGAGAAACACCCGTTGCACGCTGATCTGGAAACCGCACCCCGGCAGACCGGAAGCCTGTCCCGTCGCGATGTCATCAAGGCCGGTGCCGGCGCCGCCGTGGTCAGCAGCGTCGGCCTGTCCACCATCGCCCAGGCTGCCAACGGCAGCGAGGCGGCGATCAGTTCGCACAACCGACCGTTGACCGGCCATCCGATCCTGGGCGACAACCCGGCCCGGCGCAGCG
Source organism: Lysobacterales bacterium UBA5700 (assembly GCA_002420085.1). GTDB lineage: Bacteria > Pseudomonadota > Gammaproteobacteria > Xanthomonadales > Xanthomonadaceae > UBA11164. The sequence goes on from DIHI01000025.1 coordinate 6,824, forward strand.
CCGATGCCTTCCGCCTGCGGGTATCGGCGGCACGCTCCTACCTCCAGAATTTCATCGGACCGCTGCGCAACAACGGCGACGAAGGCCGCTACGCCGACTTCCGCGCCAGCTACAGCAAGGGTCTGCCGCACAATGCACTGGGCGAGGTCGATCCGACCGCCTATCGCGCCATGCTGAAGGCACTCGCCTCCGGCCGCAGCAGCGACTTCGAGGCCATTCCACTGGCCCCCGAAGGTCAGCGCAAGCTGGCCAACCCGCAGGCCGCCTACAAGTTCGAGCTGACCGGCCGCGACAGCCAGGCCACCTTCATCCGCCCGGCCCCGTCCTTCACCAGCCGGGAAACCGCCGCCGAAATGGGCGAGGTCTACTGGAAAGCCCTGGCACGCGACGTGCCGTTCATCGAGTACGACAGCGATCCGCTGATCGCCACCGCCATCACCGATCTGAATGCCTTCTCGGCGACCGTCGGCCCGAAGGTCGCCGGCCAGGTCACCACGGACACCATTTTCCGCGGCGAAACCCCCGGTGATCTCACCGGTCCCTATCTCAGCCAGTTCCTGTGGCAGCCGATTCCGTTCGGCAACAGCACCCTGGTGCAGCGCTACGAAACCCCGGCACCGGGCGACGACTTCATGACCGACCCGGCCTCCTGGCTGGCGGTACAGCGGGGTGTCGCACCGCCGCCGCTCAGCAAGGGCAATCCGCGCTACATCTCCGATGCCCGCGCACTCGGCGAATTCGTCCACCTCGACTTCACCTACCAGGCATACCAGAGCGCCGCCCTCATCCTGCTCGGCATTCCGGGCAGCCTGGATCCGGCCAACCCGTACACCACTTCGGCCACTCAGGGCGGCTTCATTTCGTTCGGTGGCGCCGACATTCTCGACCTGGTCGCGAAGGCCGGCAATCTGGCCCTGACTGGCGCCTGGTATCACAAGTGGCTGGTTCATCGCCGGCTGCGTCCGGAAGCCTACGCCGGCCGCCTGCACTTCCAACTCACCGGCGCCAAGAACTACGGGCTGCCGATCGAGATCGGCGCCTCGGAGGCGGTCGATCGGGTGTTCTCCCGGTATGGCAGCTACTTCCTGCCGATGGCCTTCCCGGAAGGTTCGCCGACCCACCCAGCCTACCCGGCTGGCCATGCCACGATTTCGGGCGCCTGCGCGACCGTGCTCAAGGCATTCTTCGACGAAGACCGGGCCATTCCGAATCCGGTCCAGGCCGACGCCACCGGCGACAGCCTGCTGCCCTGGAACGGCGCACCCCTGACCATCGGTGGCGAGATCAACAAGCTGGCCAGCAACATCGCCCTCGGCCGTGACTGGGCCGGCGTCCACTACCGTTCCGACGGCGTCGATGGCCTCCTGGTCGGCGAACAGCAGGCGATCGGCCTGCTCAGCGACTACAGCCGGACCTACAACGAGGATTTCGACGGCTTCACGCTGACCCAGTTCGACGGCACCCGCATCCGTATCGTCAACGGCGAGGTCTCCCCCGCTTGATCTGACTCGCCGTCGTCACCCTGGCATGGGTCCAGGAACGACCTGGCCCGGACGCCATACCGCGTCCGGGCTTTTTTCATGATGGTTCTAACCGCGTCCGTAGGCATCCTCGAAGCGGACGATGTCGTCTTCGCCGAGGTAATCGCCCGACTGCACCTCGATCAGTTGCAAGGGTTCGGCACCGATGTTCTCCAACCGGTGCTTCATTCCGACCGGAATATAGGTGCTCTGGTCGGGGCCGAGTTCCAATACGTCCTCGCCCCTGACCACCCGCGCCCGACCACTGACCACCACCCAGTGCTCGGCACGGCGATGGTGCAGTTGCAGACTGAGCGAGGCGCCCGGCCTGACCGTGATCCGCTTGACCTGGAAGCGCTCACCGAGATCGATCGACTGATAGCTGCCCCACGGCCGATAGACGGTCCGATGGTGGACGGCCTCCGGACGCTGCCGGGACTTGAGCATGGCCACGATGTCCTTGACCTCCTGGACCCGTTCGCGGCGGGCCACCAGCAGGGCGTCGGTGCTGTCCACCACCACCAGATCGTCGAGCCCGATCAGGGCCACCAGGCGCTCATCCGCCCAGACCAGGGTGTTGCGGCAGTCGCGGGCCAGGACATCACCGCGATGGGCATTGCCGTGATCGTCGTGCTCGGCGATCTGCCAGAGCGCTGACCACGAGCCGACATCGCTCCAGCCGACATCCAGCGGCAGCATCGCGGCGGCATCGGTCTGCTCCATGACTGCATAGTCGATCGATTCCGACGGACAGGCGGCGAAGGTGGCTGCCGCCAGACGCAGGAAATCGGCGTCGCGCTGGGCATCGGCGATGGCGGCGCTGCAGGCGGCCAGGATGTCGGGGCGGAAGCGTTCGAGTTCAGCCAGATAACACGATGCGCGGAACAGGAACATGCCGCTGTTCCAGAAATAACGGCCGCTGGCGAGATACTGCTCGGCGACGCTGCGATCGGGCTTCTCGACGAACGCCTCGACCGGCCTGACGCCGTCACCGGGGGCATGAATGTAGCCGAACCCGGTTTCCGGCGCGGTCGGCAACACGCCGAAGGTGACCAGCCGGCCGGCCTCGGCGGCCGGGACGGCGGCCACGACGGCGGCACGGAAACCAGCCTCGTCGCCGACCAGGTGGTCGGATGGCAGGACCAGCAGGATGGCGTCGGTCTCGCCGGCCCGAGCGGCCTCCCGCAGCGCCTCCAGCGCGGCCACGGCGATCGCCGGGGCGGTGTTGCGCCCGGTCGGTTCGAGGACGATCGCCGCCGGCTGGCAATCGACCTGGCGCAGTTGCTCGGCGACCATGAATCGATGCGCCTCGCCGGTGACCACGATCGGCGGACGCGCCAGCGTCGCCACCCGCAGCCAGGTCGCTTGCAGCAGGGAGTGCCGGTCGAGCAGGGGCAGGAACTGCTTCGGATAGGCGTCACGCGACAGTGGCCACAGGCGCGAACCCGACCCTCCGCAGAGGATCACCGGCCGCACGGAGAACGATTCGGACATGCCAGACCCATAGCCTTATCAAAAACCGTTCCGAAGTTTACAGTGTCGCCTCGACCGCCACCCCGTGCCCCGCATGACTGCCACCGACCGCGCCGATGATCGCCTGCGCTTTGCCCGCGCCGCCACCGGCGATCCCGATCTCGATCTGCACCCGGCCTCGTCCGATGCCAGTTTCCGCAGCTATTGGCGCGGCCACTCCGGCCATCGGTCGTGGATCGTCATGGATGCACCGCCGGAGCGCGAGGACATCCGTCCCTGGCTGGAGATCGACCTCCGCCTGCGTCAGGCCGGGCTGTTGGCGCCGGAAGTGATCGCCAGCGATGCCGAGCACGGCTTCGTGGTGATGACCGATCTCGGCGACCGCCTGCTGCTGCCGGCGCTGTCGGCCGACACCGTCGATCCGCTGTACCGGCAGGCGCTCGACAGTCTGGTGAGCCTTCAGGTCCAGGCCGACAGCACTGGTCTGCCCGAGTACGACGAGGCGCGGCTGGTCGCGGAAATGGAACTGATGCCGACCTGGTTCCTCGAACGGCACCTCGGCGTCCTCCCGGAATGCGAGCAGTGGGACATCATCGAGTCGGCATTCCGG
>DIHI01000025.1:10615-11098 GCA_002420085.1 Lysobacterales bacterium UBA5700
TTCCACTCGCGCAACCTCATGCTGCATGGCGATGCGCTGGCGATCATCGACTTCCAGGATGCCGTGCGCGGACCGGTCACCTACGACCCGGTGTCCCTGCTGCGTGATTGCTACATCGCATGGCCGGAACAGCAGGTGTATCGCCTGCTGGAAGACTATCGTCGGCGCCTGCTGGCGACCGCCCGATCGCCAGCCGATCGGGCCGATCGGTCCAGCCAGACATCGGCGCTGGCGCGCGCGCTGGCCGACTGCGACGGCGCCCGGTTTCGACGCTGGTTCGATCTGATGGGCCTGCAACGGCACCTCAAGGTACTCGGCATCTTCTGTCGGCTGTATTACCGCGACGGCAAATCCGGCTATCTCAACGACCTGCCACGGGTGTGGGATTACGTCCACCGGGTCGGTCGCGAATACGATGCCATCCGCCCGCTGGTCGATCTGCTGGCGCGGGCGATCGCCGGACGTGACCTGACCGAACCCAAC
>DIHI01000025.1:11222-21428 GCA_002420085.1 Lysobacterales bacterium UBA5700
GAACGGATGCGTCCGCTGACCGAGCACACGCCCAAGCCACTGCTGCCGGTGGCCGGCAAGCCGCTGATCGTCTGGCATCTGGAAAAACTGGCCGGGATCGGCGTGCGCGAGGTGGTCATCAACACCAGTCATCTGGCCGATCAGTTTCCGGCGCTGCTCGGCAGCGGCCGCGACTGGGGCCTCGACCTGCACTACCTGCACGAAGGCGAGCAGCCGCTGGAGACCGGCGGCGGCATGCTCAATGCCCTGCCCTGGCTCGGCGCTGCGCCGTTCCTGGTGATCAACGGCGATGTCTGGACCGATTTCGATTTCGGTCTGCTGCCGACCGAGCCCGATGGCCTGGCCGAACTGGTCATGGTCGGCAATCCCGAACACCGGCCGCTCGGTGATTTCGCCCTCGACCACGGGCACCGGCTGCGCCTGGATGGCCCGACCCGACTGACCTATGCCGGCATCGGCATGTACCGTCCGCACCTGCTCGACGACTGGCAGCGAACGCTCGGTGCCGAATTCACCATCGACCCGGCACGACCGGCTCGACCGTGCTTTCCGCTGGCACCCCTGCTGCGCGCCGCCATCCGGGACGATCGCGTCGCCGGCCGGCTGCATACCGGCGCCTGGACCGATGTCGGAACCCCTGAACGTCTGGCGGCACTGACTGCCGAGATCACCGCCGACAGCCGCACTTCGGAAGCCATCCGCCGTCCCTGAGTCGGCCGACCGAGGGTCAGGTGAGGGTCAGGTGTCGGTCGGCGAGCCGTCCGGGGGCACGGCCTCGCCGGTGGCTGCCCCGCCTGCCGCCGCTTCGCCGGCCAGCATCACGCGAGCCTGGGTTTCACGCGCGAGCAGGTCGCGGACGAACGGCACGGTGATCCGACGCCCGGCCGCCAGGCTCTCGCGATCGAGACGGTCGAGCAGGCGGGCCAGACCGGCCAGATCACGCCCGACCCGGGCGAACAGATAGTCGAGCACCGGCTCATCGAGATTCAAACCACGGCGATGGGCACGACCGACCAGCACGGCACGACGCCCCTGATCGTCGAGCATCGCCACCGAAACCTGGGTGCATTGGCCGAGTCGCGAGCGCAGGTCGGGCAATGCCAGATCGAGTGCCGCCGGAACCACGCGGGCGGCGTAGACCAGCACCGTCGATCCGCTGCGGGCACGGTTGTGGAAATCGAACAGGGCGATTTCGGCGGCACGCTGACCGGCAACCGCATCCAGCCGATCGAGACAGACCAGGTCATTGCCGTCGAGTCCGTCGAGGGCATCGGCCAGTCCGTGGCCGACCTGACCGACCCGGTCGAGATCGAGGTAGACCGCCCGCCGGCCGGCCTCGACGGCATCGGCACAGGCGGCCAGCAGCAGATGGGTCTTGCCGCAGCCGGACGGACCGGACAGCATCAGCCAGTCGTCGCGACCTCCGCGTGCCGACTCCGACAGCAGCCGAGCGGTGGCCTCACTGCCGACGAAGGTCTCGAAGCGCTGATCCGGCGGGTAGCGCAAGGCCAGGGGCAGTTGCGGCACGCTCACGCCGTGGGCGTCTCCGGCTTGTCGGTCGGCTCGGGCTCGACCGGATCGACATCGCCATCGGATGCGATCAAGGTGTCCGATGGCGAATCCCCGGCACCGTAGAGATGGCTTTCGAGGTAGCGCCGATGCAGATCGCGCAGTCCGACCATCGCCACCGCCGCCACCGGCAGGGCCAGCAGGACGCCGAGGAAACCGAACAACTGGCCGCCGGCCATGATCGCGAAGATCACCGCGACCGGGTGCAGGCCGATCCGGTCACCGACCAGCCAGGGAGTCAGCAGGAAACTTTCCAGGGTCTGACCGAAGCCGAACACCAGCAGAACCAGGACCACATGCAGCAGGTCGCCATGCTGCACCAGGGCGGCGATCAGGCCGGCGCCGATGCCTACGATCGCGCCCAGATACGGAACGAAGCTGACCAGGCCGGCGCCCATGCCGATCAACAGCGACAGCTTGATACCGGCCAGCCACAGGCCGAGTGAATAGATCGCACCGAGCGCCAGCATCACCGAGAGTTGGCCGCGCAGGAATGCGCCCAGCACCTGATCCGACTGCTCGGCCAGGCGGACCACGGTCGGCTCCAGCGGTCGGGGCAGCAGTTCGCGCACCCGCGCCAGCAGGCTCGGCCAGTCGCGCATGAAGTAGAAGGTGAGCACCGGGATCAGTGCCACCGTCGCCAGCCAGGCCAGGATCGCCAGGCCGGATTTGGATATGCCGCCAAGGATCGTCGCCGCCAGGCCGCCGGCCTGCTGCCAGTGGCCCTTGAGCAGATCCAACCAGCGCTGAGGATCGACATAGGCGGCAATGGCGACGCCGGTCCGTTGCTCGATCCAGGGCAGCAGGGTATTGGAGATCCACCCGGCATAGGCCGGCAATTGCTGCACGAGGTAGGCGATCTGGCCTTCCAGCAGCGGGATCAGGATCAGCACCAGAACCACCACCGCCAAGGTCATCAGGACGAACACGATGGTGACCGCCCAGGTCCGCTTGGCACCGTGCCGGGACAGGCGTTCGACCAGGGGTTCACCCAACCAGGCGAGCAGCAGCGAGACCGCGAATGGGGTCAGGATCGGCGCCAGCAGCCAGAGCAGACCGGTCAGGATCAGACCCAGTGCGAGGTAGTACCAATGCCGGGTATCGTCGGGAATGGGGGCGATCATGGGCGATCCTTTCGTTTGGCGATGCGGGCCTTGCAGCTCCAGCGGACGACATAGTCGAGTCCACTGATGGCCGTGAGTGCCGCCGCCAGCCAGATCAGGCCGGTTGCCGCCACCCCCGGTTCGATGGCGAACGCCAGCTTGGCCATCACCAGCAACACCAGGATGATCTGGACGGCGGTCGTGAACTTGCTGAGCAGGGTTGGCTGCGCCTCCAGCGGGCCGATCAGGACATTCCAGGCAACCGCCCCGGCGACGATCACAAGATCACGGCCGAGCACCAGCAGGAGCAGCCAGTCGGGCAGCGCACCCGCGCTCCACAGGCCGACGAAACAGGCAGCCAGCAGCAGTTTGTCGGCGATCGGGTCGAGCAGGCCACCCAGTCGCGACTGCCAGCCATACCGTTTGGCCAAGCCGCCGTCGAGGGCATCGGAGAGCCCGGCGACCAGGGCGACCACCAGGGCCGGAGCGAACTGTTCGCGATACAGCAACCACCAGAGCGGCGGCACCAGGCCGATCCGGGCCAGGGTGATGGCGTTGGGAAGAAACGCCCAATTCATTCGAGCATCCGGAATTCAGCGGGTGGCGACTGACTGTCGTCGGCGCGCAGCACCGGACCGGTCTCAACCAGATGCGCGAAGCCTTGCAGACCGACCGCCAGATCCAGTTCCACGATCAGCGCGTCGCCCTCGGCGGCCACCGGCGTGACCTGACGAACCGGACCGAGGCCACGCAGATAGCCGATCAGTCGCGGGTAGTGGTCGGCGCTGCGAAGGCCATGCACCCGAACCACGAATCGGCCGGATGGGCCTGCCGCCGCCAGTTCGGCGAACCGGCGTGCCAGACGATCGGCGGTGCCGGCACCGGCCGCCGCCAGCAGGCTCCGGGCATCGGGGCCGGATTCCGACCAGCGGGCCAGTTCGACGCCGTGCTCGCGCAAGACCCACTCGGCACGCCAGCCACCATCGGCACGGTACAGCCGACCGAGCAACTGGGCGCCGCCCGGCGAACGTGCCAACAGGGCATCCGCTGCTTCGAGATCATCGCGCCAGGCAGCCTGGACGCCGAAATTGTCATCTTCCGGGCTGCCCTCGGGCAGGGCGAAACGAATGCCGCGTGCGAAGCCGGCAGCCCGCAGTGCCTCGACCGCCGCGCCCTGGGCGGCATTGACCAGTCGCGGCCCGCGACCATCGTCGATGGCCAGCCACAGCATCGGGGTCGGACGCGGCAACGGCCAGACGACCAGGCCGAGTTCGGCCAGCAGGCCATCGACCCGAACCGGATCGAAATCGGCGATCAGGAAATCCCGGTAGATTCGCTCGCCGCCCTCGCCCTCGAAGCCCTGCCGGTAGCGGGTTGCCAGGACCAGTTCCGGAGCGCGCTCAAGCGCCTCGGCGACACCCGGTCCGTGCAGCGCATCGGGCAGTCCGGTCAGTCGCACCAGCACCCGCGCCAGCGCGGCCCTGAGGGCCGGTCCAGCATCGTCCTCGGCCTGACTGGCGACCGGCGCTTCGGCACTGTACAGCGACCCGCCCGACTCCTGGGCGATGACCGGCCAGGCCAGCGCCGCCAAAATCAGTCCGAACAGGCGGCCTCGAATGGTGACCATCGCGTTACGCTCCACAGGTCTGCATCGAAAAGGAACGCGAATGGTGCCTCAGCCAGGGCCGCCGCGTCCAACCCGCGACGGCCCTGACGGTCGCTCGTCAACCGCCCGGATCAGGGCCGTCGGATCGGAGTGAAGGTCTGCCACTGGTAACGTCCGGTCAGCAATTCGACCGATCGGAAACGCAGGGGATTGGCATCATTGGTCAGCCAGCGCGGCAACATCGGCTCCAGATAGAAGGTATCGCCCGGAACCGCACTCACCCCGCTCGGCCATACCGACTGCCCGCGTGGTCCGTTACGGCCCACCTCGACCACCATCCGGTTGGTCGGGCCGCTGCCGAACATGAAGCCATTGACGCCGCTGGCGGTGACGGCGTGCGAGGACGCATCGACCGTACCGAAGCCGCCGTCGGTGGCGACACCCGGCAGACCGGGCAACAGCGCCGGGAAGCCGTCGAAGGCCGGCGGCACGCTGAACGGCGGCCCGAGCGGCGAATCGAACACGATCCGATGCAGGTAGCCCCAGCGATAGTCGCTGATCGTGGTGCTGCCACCGAAGGCGGCCGCGAACTCCGGCCCGGCCAGGCGATCGAGGGCATCGCGCAGAGCCAGCAGCATCGCCACCTGAACCTTGACCGGCCCCTCGCCGCCAGCGAAGAACCGCACCCCGGAGGCCGACACGCCGCCGTTCTCGACCAGACGCTTCAGGGCCGTCATGCGCTGGGACGAGGGCGGTGCGAATGGCTGCAACTGTGGACCGAGCGCGGCCAGCAGGGTGTCGCGGGTGAAGCTGGAACGCCAGACGCTGTAGACCGTGGTGGCGACACTGGCGGTGATTTCCGCCTGTGACAGGCTGCCGGTCGGGTCGCCATCGTGGTCCTCGCTGTCGAATCCTTCGAGGATGCCGGTCTTGGCCTGATAGTCGAGATCGGCCCAGGCGTACAGGTAGTCCAACGCCGACCCAAGCCGAGGGTCGGCAGCGGCGGCGGCCAGTTCTGGATCGGCATGCTCGGCCTGGCCGGCCAGCCACGCCTCGATCAGGCGCGGAGCGAAGAATTCGGCATCGAGCAGGCCGACATCGGCCTGGACCTGGGCCATGTCCTCGGCCGTGACCTTGCCGTCACCCTCGCTGAACAGTCGGTTCAGACGCGCGGTAATCCGCCCGGCCCGGAAACCGGAGGCATAGCCGGGATTGAGGTAGTAGATGCCGGGAACGTCGGGATGACGATCATTGAGCGGATCGTTGTCGAGCGTGTTGCCGATCGGATCGTTGTTGGCATTGACGAACCAGCCGTTGACCGGATTGACCACCGACGGCATCGCCGAAGCGGGATAGATCTGATACGGCAGCACCTGACCCGGCTGTGGCGTGGTGACCGGCAGCCACTCGAACAAGCCGAGTTGACCGTCGCGGATGAAGAACGGTGGCAGCACCCGGCTGTTGCCGGCCAGATCGCTGCGCACCGGCATCTCGCCGCTGGTGAAATAGGCCAGATTGCCCTGGCGATCGGCGTAGGCCCAGTTCTGCGAGCCGAAATCGAAGCGCTCCAACCCCTTGCGGAACTCATCAAGGGTGCGGGCCTTGTTCCAGAGGTAGAAGGTTTCCAGTTCGCGGGTCGGACTGAAGCCGGTGAACTGGACACTGAGCGCCTGGCCGTCGTCGAGCGCCTGGACGATCGGACCGTTGTTGCGGCGCGGCACGATCAGGGTGACGTCCTGATTGGCCAGCACGGTGTTATCGGGGACGCCGTCGCCGATCACATTGGCGAACCACTGCTGCGGCACCGGGATGACGTGTTCGGGCTGGCCCTGGAACAGCGTGCTCAGTCCACTCGGCGAACTGGCATCCGGCACCAATTGTTCGAGATAGACATCGGTGACATCGAGCGGATTGGTGGTCGGTCCCCAGGCGATGTTGCGATTGTGGCCGACGATCACGAACGGTGCGCCGGCAAAACCGCTGCCGATGGCATCGTAGCCGGGTGAACTGATCCGGGTCGGATAGAAGGTGCTTGGATGGTCGAGGGTGAGATGCGGGTCGTTGGCGATGATCGGATTGCCGCTCACCGTCAGCGCCCCGGCAACACCCCAGTTGTTGGAGCCGCGTGCGGTGCGGTCGCTGTCGAGGAGAGTGCGCAAGGTGGGCGCCTGGCTTGCCGATTCGAGGTAGCGGCGTGCCAGTTCGTAAGCAGCCGGTGCCACTTCGATCGGCGAATCCACTGCCGCTGCCGCCGCAGTCGCGGCCGTCGCCCCGGAAACACCGGCCTTGGGTGGCGTGGCCGAACCACCGTCACCACCGGAATCGGGCACGGTCGAGGCCGGATCGAACGGCTGACTGCGGAACAGATCCTCGAAGAACAGCGCCGCGCCGGCCTGCGGCCCGAGCGCCTGCTGGAAGGCGCCGAGCCGCTGGCTGTTGGCGATGTCGTCGAGGTCGAACGACAGACCGAACGCGATCAGCTTGCCGACATTGATGCTGTCGATCACCTGCCAGGGACGCACCGTCGTGATCTCGATCGCGTCGTACTCGGGCGGCAGCGGCAGCCGGGACCGTTCGAGGAAGGCATTGACGCCATCGGCATACGCCTGCATGGCCGCCAGCACGGCAATCGAGACCGAATCGCCGGCCTGGGCATCGGCTTGGAGCGCAGCCAGGGTGCGGGCACCGGAACGATCGAGTCCGATCGTGCGAAGTTGGACATCGTTGGCCAGCGCGGCCGGACCGAGCAGTTCGGCCAGGGTGCCATCGGCGGTGCGCCGATTGACATCCATCTGGAACAGTCGGTCGCGGGCGTGGATATAGCCTTGCATGTAGAACATGTCGTGTTCAGACGTCGCCTGGATGTGGGCGATGCCATCGACATCGCGGGTCACCCGGACCGGTGACTGCAAACCCGGCAGACTCTGGGCGGCAGCCAACACCGTCGTCGAAAACAGGCCGGACGCCAGCAGTGCCAGGGTCAGCCGGGCCATCATTGGATATCGCATCGTGGACCTCCCTCCGAAGTTTCGGGCCGGCACCGGCATCGGTCGGATGCAGCGGCCAGGACGCCTGACTATAGCGCAGAGCGGATCGCCAACGATGACAGCAGCCCGGTCCGAGTCGACGGAGTCAGACCGGCGGCGGCAGGTCTGCCGGAACTGCCAGGCAGACACCGGCAAGCGCCGGGTTACCGACTGCCGGGTCGATGATCCATCACTGCCGCAGGCATCTGGTCAGGTCTGCACGCGGACATACCGACCGACCCACCAGTGGGCAAGGTGCCGGTCGCTCGGGTGCTATCCCGAGCCTGGCTTTCGGGGTTCCCTGCTAGAATTTTCGCTTTCGCCGGACGCCGTGATGAACCGCCCACGCCCGCCCCTGAGCTACCGCGATGCCGGTGTCGATATCGATGCTGGCAATGCCCTGGTCGAACGCATCAAGCCGATGGCCCGACGTACCAGCCGCCCGGAGGTACTCGGCGGCCTGGGTGGTTTCGGCGCCTTGTTCGACCTGTCCGGACGCTACCGACAGCCGGTGCTGGTCTCCGGCACCGATGGCGTCGGCACCAAGCTGAAACTGGCCCAGCGTCTCGATCGCCACGACAGCATCGGGATCGATCTGGTGGCGATGTGCGTCAACGACGTCCTGGTTCAGGGTGCCGAGCCGCTGTTCTTCCTCGACTACTTCGCCACCGGCCGGCTCGATGTCGAGATCGCCGCACGGGTGGTCGATGGCATCGCCCGAGGCTGTGAACAGGCCGGCTGTGCCCTGGTTGGCGGCGAAACGGCAGAAATGCCGGACATGTACGCGCCCGGCGACTACGATCTGGCCGGCTTCACGGTCGGCGCCGTCGAGAAGGATCGATTGCTCGACGGCAGCCGGATCCAAGCCGGCGACATCCTGCTCGGCATCGCCTCCAGCGGACCACACTCGAACGGCTATTCGCTGATCCGAAGGATCCTCGAACGCACCGGCGAGCCATTCGACCTCGACATCGGCGGCACCTCCCTGGCCGATGCCCTGATGGCCCCGACCACCCTGTACGTCAAACCGATCCTCGACCTGCTGACCGGCCCGACCCTGCATGGCCTGGCGCACATCACCGGTGGCGGCCTGAGCGAGAACATCGTGCGAGTGGTGCCGGAGGGTCTCGGCATCGACATCGATGCCAGCGCCTGGCCCGAACCGGCGGTGTTCGAGTGGCTGCGTCGGGAAGGCAATGTCGCCCGCGAGGACATGTGGCGGACCTTCAACTGCGGCATCGGCTTCGTTGTGATCGTCGCCGAGCAGCAGGTCGCCGAAGTCGGTGCGCGGCTGTCCGGCCATGGTCTCCACCACTGGCCGATCGGCCGAGTGCGTGCCGCCCTGGCCGAGCAACGGGTGCGCATCGGTTGACCGAGCCATCGACCCCCACTGCGCCGAAGCGGATCGCCGTCCTGGCTTCCGGCGAGGGCAGCACCCTGCAAGCGATCATTGACGCCTGCCGCACTGGTCAGCTTCGAGCCAGTCTGGTCGGCGTATTCTCCGATCGCCCGAGTGCCCGGGCACTGCACCGGGCACAGGCAGCCGGAATTGCGACAACCGCGCTGAGCCCACGAGATTTCCCGACCCGGCTGGCATTCGACCAGACACTGTTCGCGGCAGTCGATGCATCTCGGCCTGATCTGATCGTCCTGGCTGGCTACCTGCGGGTCATCGCTGCCGAAATCGTCCGCCCTCGAATCCCGCGCATGATCAACCTCCACCCCTCCCTGCTGCCGAAGCACCCTGGACTGAATACCCATGCCCGTGCCCTGGCCGCCGGGGATTCCACGCATGGCGCCAGTGTCCATGTAGTAACGCCCGAACTCGACGCCGGCCCGGTACTGGCCCAGGTCCGTCTGCCGGTGCATCCCGACGACACCGCCGCGACACTCGAACAGCGGGTCAAGGCGCGCGAGAAGCCGCTCCTGATCGCCAGCCTCGATCTGCTGGTCGATGGTCGCTTGGCAACCGGTGCCGACGGCGGCAGCCTCGACGGTGTTCGGCTGTCCGCTCCCCTGCTGCTCAACGACTCCAACCGCCTGGTGACCGCACCATGAACGCAACCACCCTGCTCGCCCTGTTGCTGCTGATCGCAGGCGGCCCATGCGCCGCAGCCGATTGGACGCTCCTGAAACCGTTCAAGGCCACCTACGAGGTCTGGCTCAACGGCAAGGCCCAGGGCCTGAGCGTGACCACCCTCAGCCGCAACGAAGACGGCACCTGGAGATACGACATCCAGTCCGAAGGCACAGCCGGCATTGCCCGACTGGTCGGCGCCGAAGCCGATCAGACCACCCTGTTCGACATCCATGACGATCGCCCACGGCCGCTGTCGGCAACCAGCTACAGCCGGGTTCTGCTGAAGACCACCGAACGCAGCGGCCGCTATGACTGGACGATCGGCGAGGCCCGCTGGACCGGCGATCTCAAGCCGCATCGGCTCGGCCCGATCGCACTGCAACCCGGCGACCTGAACACCGGCCTGATCAACCTGGCACTGGTGCGCGACGCCCTGCACCTCGACGACCAGGCCAGCACGCTCGACTACCGCCTGGTCGATGAAGGCCGCATCCGCGACTACAGCTACCGGTTCGAGGCCAACGAAACGGTGGCGGTCGCCGGCCGCCCGTACTCCGCACGACGGCTGATCCGTGGCGATGCCCAACGCCGGCAGATCGCCTGGGTGGTGGCCGACCTGCCTGTACCGGCGCGCATCGTCGATGAGCGTGAAGGCAAGCCGGGCTTCGATTTCCGCCTGCTCAAGGTCGAATGACCAAGCCCGATCGAGCGGTCAGGCCGAACGTTCCAGACTGGAAGGTCCATATCGAGCAATCCAGATCGGCCGACCCGAGCCACTCGGATCGGCGACCCACCTGTTCCGGTCAGGTCAGACGCTCGATC
>DIHI01000141.1 GCA_002420085.1 Lysobacterales bacterium UBA5700
GGTCAGGTCAGACGCTCGATCCGGGCGCCGAGGCCGGACAGCTTTTCCTCGATGTGTTCGTAGCCGCGATCGAGGTGGTAGATGCGGTCGATGGTGGTCTCGCCGCGTGCCGCCAACCCCGCCAGGACCAGGCAGGCCGATGCACGCAGATCGGTGGCCATCACTTCCGCGCCGCTCAGTCGCTCGACTCCACGCACGAAGGCAGCATTGCCCTCGACCCGGATGTCGGCGCCCAGCCGCCGTAGTTCCTGAACGTGCATGTAGCGATTCTCGAAGATCGTCTCGGTGATGACGGCGGCGCCTTCCGCGACGCAGTCGAGTGCCATCAACTGCGCCTGCATGTCCGTCGGAAAGGCCGGATACGGCGCGGTCGCCACATCGACCGCGCGTGGCCGGCGACCGGCCATGTCCAGTGCGATCCAGTCCGGTCCGGTACTGATCGCGGCACCGGCCTGTTCCAACTTGTCGAGCACGGCATCGAGGGTCGAGGCTCGGGCATTGCGCGCGATCACCCGGCCGCCGGTGATCGCCGCTGCGATCAGGAAGGTGCCGGTCTCGATGCGATCCGGCAACACCGCATGGGCATGGCCATGCAGGCGCTCGACACCCTCGATCTCGATCCGATTGCTGCCGGCGCCCGCGATCCGGGCACCCATGCCGATCAGACATTCGGCCAGATCGACCACTTCCGGCTCCTGCGCGGCGTTTTCCAGCACGGTGGTGCCCTGTGCCAGGCAGGCCGCCATCATCAGGTTCTCGGTGCCGGTCACGGTGACCATGTCCATCACCACTCGGGCGCCGCGCAGGCGGCCCGAGCGGGCGTGGATATAGCCGTTCTCGACGCGGATCTCGGCGCCCAGTTTCTCCAGACCGCGAATGTGCTGATCGACCGGCCGCGAACCGATCGCACAGCCACCCGGCAGCGAGACCTCGGCGCGACCATGCCGCGCCAGCAACGGCCCGAGCACCAGGATCGAAGCGCGCATGGTCTTGACCTGCTCGTAGGACGCCAGGAACCGCGCCACTGGCCTTGGATCGGCCAGGATGCGTTGACCGTCGGACACGGTCAGTTCCATGCCCATGTCGGCGAGCAGGGCCATCATCGTGCTGACGTCGCGGAGTTGCGGCACATTACCGATGTCCATCGGTTCGTCAGCAAGCAGGCAGGCCGCCAGGATCGGCAGCACGGCATTCTTGGCGCCAGAGATGGCGATCTCGCCTGCCAGGGGGATGCCGCCAGTGATGCGTATCTTTGCCATTGTGGTGGAATTCGTTCGACCGATGTCAGGAGTGATTGCGCTGGGCCGATGTGCGGCTCAGCAGGAAGCCTCGACCAGCCTGGTTCCGGCTGTCTTCGAGGCGGCGGAACGCGGGTCAGTCGATGCCCGCACCTCGATCGGTCGAACGGGCTGGCGCAGCCCTGCTCCGACCCTGTCGGCACTGATCCGATGACGACAGCACAGCGCGCGCGTGGCATCGACAGCGATCGGATATCCCCCGGTCCGGATCAATCTCGTGCGATGTCTTCACTGCTCGATACCCGCCTCGGATGGCGTCAGAGTACGCAGCGACAGGGCATGGATCTCACCGCCCATCAATTCGCCCAGGGTGGCATAGACCATGCGGTGTCGGGCCAATGGCAGCTTGCCGGCGAAGTCCGGACTGACCACTCGGGCCTCGAAGTGGACACCATCGGCACCCTGCACTTCGACCAAGGCACCGGGCAGGCCGGCTTCGATGAGTTGACGCACACGAGCAGCGTCCATGGATGGAACTCCGATTCTGAAGGGGAGGCCGGCGCCATCCAGACATCCCGACCAGACCCAGGCCGGTCATCGGACCGATCGTCGGGACCGAGGCACGCGGGATTCAGGTGTGCCTGGGCTACAATGACGCGCCAGTTTAATTGAATCCACGGCGGCCCGGAATCGTGCCGACCCCGTTCGGAGCCTGCCCAGCCATGAACGCGCTGCCAACCGACAGTCACCGGATCGGCGATCAAGCCCTGCTTCGCTGCGGACAGTTCGTGCTGACCACCGAGATCGATGCCCTGACCG
The DNA here is from genome assembly GCA_002420085.1 of Lysobacterales bacterium UBA5700. GTDB lineage: Bacteria > Pseudomonadota > Gammaproteobacteria > Xanthomonadales > Xanthomonadaceae > UBA11164. Next base: position 2,058 of record DIHI01000141.1, read on the forward strand.
CCCTGCGAGCGCGCCTGGACGACACCTTCGTCGCCGCCTGCCGATGCATCCTGGCCTGTTCCGGCCGGGCGATCTGCATCGGCATGGGCAAGTCCGGCCATGTCGCCCGCAAGATCGCCGCGACCCTGGCCTCGACCGGCACTCCGGCATTCTTCGTCCATGCCGGCGAGGCCAGTCATGGCGACCTCGGCATGATCACCGACCAGGACGTGGTGCTGGCCATCTCGAACTCCGGCGAGACCGACGAGATCCTGGCCATTGCGCCCTTGCTCAAGCGCCAGGGCAATGTCCTGATCGCGATCACTGGCCGGCCGGGCTCCAGCCTGGCTCGCTATGCCGATGTCCATCTCGATGTCTCGGTGCCGGCCGAAGCCTGCCCGCTCGGGCTCGCGCCGACCTCCAGCACCACCGCCTCGCTGGCACTCGGCGATGCCCTGGCCGTGGCGCTGCTGGAGGCGCGCGGCTTCACCGCCGAGGACTTCGCCCGCTCGCACCCGGCCGGCAATCTCGGTCGACGCTTGCTGCTGCGGATCGCCGACATCATGCACGACCAGACCGAGGTGCCCAGGGTGGCCGCCGATGCCTCGCTGTCCCAGGCCCTGATCGAGATGAGCCGAAAGCGACTGGGCATGACCACGGTGGTCGATCCTGAAGGCCGCTTGCTCGGCATCTTCACCGACGGCGACCTGCGCCGGGCACTCGACGATGCCCGGGTCGATCTGCGCACGACGCCGGTGCTCCAGGTCATGGGTCGCTCGCCCAAGACCATCGGCCCCGATCGCCTGGCCAGCGAAGCCGCACACATGATGGAGGCGCACAAGATCAATGCCCTGGTGGTGATCGACGATCAGCGTCGGGTGGTCGGCGCCCTCAACATCCACGACCTGCTGCGCGCCCGCGTGGTCTGAGTGGACGACGTGTCGATTCGCGAGTCCGATCCGATCGAACTGACCGCCGAACTGGCTGGTCGTGCCGCCGACATCGCCCTGGTCGTGTTCGATGTCGATGGCACCCTGACCGATGGCATGTTGCACTACCACAGCGACGGCAGCGAGACCAAGAGCTTCCACGTCCACGATGGCCACGGGCTGAAAAGCCTGGCCGGACACGGCATCCGGGTTGCCCTGATGACCGCCCGGAGCAGTTCGATCGTGGCCGCGCGGGCGGCCGAACTCGGGATCGATGATGTCTTCCAGGGCGTCGCCGACAAGCGACAGTGTCTGCAACGACTGGCCGAACGACACGGCATCGCACTCGCGCGCTGCGCCTACATGGGCGACGACCTGCCCGATCTGCCAGCGATGTCGGTGGTCGGCCTGGCCTGTGCCCCGGCCGACGCCCATCCACGGATCGCAACGGCGGCGCATTGGCGATCCCGCCATGCTGGCGGACGCGGCGCGGCACGTGAACTGTGCGATCTGCTGGTGGCCATCGCCGAGCGCAAGACCGCGACTATCAGCGACCGATCGCCATGAACCGCCGCGACATCACCGGCATCGCTCTGGCCGTGCTGGCCTTCACCAGCACGGTCGCGGTCTGGCAACTGCGCCAGCGCGAACGACCACCGGAGTTCGTCGGGCCGCCGCGCGCCGACTACACCCTCGACCAGTTCAGCCTGGTCGCACTTGACGATAACGGCCGGGCCGCCTTTGGTGCCACCGGACCGCTGCTGACCCGCGACCCGTACAGCCACGAACTGGACCTGATCGAACCACATCTGCGGATCGATCGTCAGGACGGTGGCTACTGGACCGCCCGTGCCGAGCGCGGGTGGGTCGATGCGCAGGGCGAGCAGCTTCGTCTGAGCGACAAGGTGGTGGTCGACGGCCACGAGGGCGATGGTCGCCGCCACGCCCGCCTGGAAACCGAATTGCTGCGCCTGTTCCCCGAGCAGCGTCAGGCCCGCAGCGAGGAATTCGTGACCATCAGCCAAGCCAACTCTATACTGCGCGGACGCGGGCTCGAAGCCGATCTTGAGCAACGGCGTATGCGCGTCCTATCCGAGGTCAATATCCGACATGTTCCGAAAAGCCGCTGAAATCCTGCTGTTGACCCTGTGCCTGACCGCCCCGGCCGGCGCGCAAGTCTTCATCTCCGAACGCGACCAGCCGATGGATGTCGATGCCGACACGCTCGATGGCGAGATGACCGAAAACAGCGTATCCCGTCTGATCGGCAATGTCGTCATCCGCCAGGGTGGACTGGACGTGCGTGCCGATCTGGCGGTGATCACCACCCGCAATGGTGAGATCGACCGGGTCGAACTGGAAGGCAAGCCGGTCGTGATGTCCCTGGTCGATCGCAATAGCGAGACCACCAAGGGCCGCGCCAACCGGGTCGAATACTTGCTGGCCGACGAACTGGTGGTGTTCACCGAAGACGTCTACATCGAGCAGCCGCGCGGCAATGTCCGTGGAGAACGCATCGTCTACAACCTCGCCACCGGCCGAATCGACGGCGGCGGCGATGGCTCACGCATCCAGTTGCGCATCAAGCCCAAGGCGATCGAAGCAGCCGGTGAAGCGTCCGACCCAGCGCCCGACAGCGCCGACGCTCGCGACGGGGGCCGCTGATGCTGGTCGCCGAGGGGCTGCGCAAGCGTTACAAGTCGCGCGAGGTGGTCAAGAACTTCGGCCTGCGCCTCGACACCGGTGAAGTGGTCGGATTGCTTGGCCCGAACGGTGCCGGCAAGACCACCTGTTTCTACATGATCGTCGGCCTGGTCGCCGCTGACGCCGGCTCGATCTATCTCGACGGCGAGGACATCGCCCGCCTGCCCTTCCATGCCCGTGCCCGGCTCGGAGTCGGCTACCTGCCGCAGGAAGCCTCGGTGTTCCGCAAGCTTAGTGCCGCCGACAACGTCCGTGCCGTGCTCGAACTGCGCAAGGATCTCGATCGCGACGGCCGCGAAAACGAACTGCAATCCCTGCTTGAGGAATTGCAGGTCGCACACATTGCCGACCAGATGGGTGCCAGCCTGTCCGGTGGCGAGCGACGCCGGGTCGAGATCGCCCGCGCCCTGGCCGCCAAGCCCAGACTCATGCTGCTCGACGAACCCTTCGCGGGGGTCGATCCGATCTCGGTCGGCGAGATCCAACGCATCATCCGCCACCTCAAGGATCGCGGCATCGGCGTGCTGATCACTGACCACAATGTCCGCGAGACCCTCGGCATCTGCGATCGCGCCTACATCCTCAACGACGGCGTGGTGCTGACCGAAGGTCCGCCAGAGGCGGTCCTGGCCAATGCCGATGTCCGTCGGGTATACCTGGGCGACAGCTTCCGGCTGTAGCCGACGGCGCGATCATCGGCGTGCGAATGACCGCACTGCGCATCGGCGCGGACACCGGCCACACACACGACCCTGTCAGTGGAATATCGGCAATTGCTCGATATCGGTCATCGCAGCCCGCGAAAATCCCGACTGGCTCACCGAACTGCGGCACAGCCCGCACCCGGACCGACCCCGGCTTGCCGTAAAGTTGTCGCCGATGAAACCCAGCCTGCAAACCCGTCTTGGCCAACAACTCACCCTGACCCCGCAATTGCGGCAGGCGATCCGTCTGTTGCAACTGTCCGGCATGGAACTGGAGGCCGAACTGGCGCTCGCGGTCGAGACCAACCCGCTGCTTGAACATGCCGAGGAACTGGAGCGAGTCGGCAGCGAGCCCGGCGATCCGCTGGCCAATGCCGAGGATGACCGATCCGACTCCGACCCGACCGATCGCCAGGGCGATGCCGATCTCACCGAGGACTTCGCCTGGGAACGCACCGGCAGCGGTGGCAGCGGCGACTCCGACTACAACGCCGCCGAGTCGATCTCCTCACCTGAGACCCTGCACGACTACCTGCTCTGGCAACTGCACCTCAGTCATCTGTCCGAACGCGATCGTCGAATCGGCAGCCTGATCATCGAAGCGATTTCGGAGGACGGCTACCTCGGCGCCACGATCGAGGAGATTCGCGAAAGCCTGCTGCCGGAAACCAGTGCCGAACCCGCTGAAATACTGACCGTGCTGTCCACCGTGCAGCGCTTCGACCCGCTTGGGGTCGGCGCCCGCTCGCCCTCGGAGTGTCTGAGCGTGCAACTGTCCGCGCTCGACCCGACCACCCCCGGACTGGCATTGGCGATCACCCTGGCCGGCGAACACCTCGAAGCCCTGGCTCGACTCGGACCGGACCGGCTGGCCCGCGAACTGACCGTCACCCTGGACGAGATGAACGAAGCGGTCAGTCTGTTGCGCTCGCTGGATCCCCGACCCGGCCTGCGCTTCGATGCCGCCGAGCCGGAATTCATCCGGCCGGACTGCGTCGCCTGGCGCGACCAGGGCGTCTGGCGGGTGCGGATGGCCGCCGGCAGTCAACCCCGCCTGGGGATCAATGATCACTACCGCAGCCTGATCGCCCGACTCGACCAGGACAATGCCGCCTATCTGCGCGGCCAACTGCAGGAGGCCAAGTGGCTGCTGCGCAGCCTGGAAACCCGCGCCGACACCCTGTTGCGGGTGGCCCGCGCCATCGTCCGCCACCAATCCGCCTTTCTGGAGCACGGTCCCGAGGCGATGCGTCCGTTGACCCTGCGCGAGGTCGCCGAGGAACTCGGCCTGCATGAATCGACGGTGTCCCGCGCCAGCACCCGGAAATACCTCCGAACCCCACGCGGAACCTTTGAATTCAGGCACTTTTTTTCGTCCGGAGTAGCCACCGGCGAAGGCGGCGCCAATTCCGCGACCGCCATCCAGGCGATGATCCGGCGTCTGATCGAAGCGGAAGACCCACGCCGGCCCCTGTCCGACGCCCGGCTCACCGAGCAACTCAAGCGCGACGGAGTGCCCGTAGCCCGGAGAACCGTGGCAAAATACCGTGAAGCGATGAACATTCCCGCATCGAACGAGCGTCAGCGACTCGGCTGAATCATGCCCACCCCATCCCCCGGCCTGCTCGGTCGAATCCATCATTCGCATTCCCGATCCATGGCCTGCGCCGCCCGGCGTCGGGCCGTCCGCGTGCCCATCCGCCAGGCCGTCGAAGGACAGTCCGGCCCTGTCGCCACGGATGGCCGCAACCACCCTGCCCACCGATGAGCGAGGATCGAGCCCCGAGCGTAGCCTGCTCAGTGCCGACCACGCGACGCGCGAGGCGATCGAGAGTATCGTTTTTCAAACGCATGCCGGCGGCTCGCTTGCTTGCGACCTGCGGGTCTGTTGTTCCTTTGTCAGTTGTTTCCTTGTCAGTTCCCTGGAGTTTTGCCATGCAGATTGAGATCAGCGGCCATCAGATCGACGTCACCCCGGCCCTGAACGAGTACGTCCGGACCAAGCTCGAACGGGTCGATCGCCACCTCGAACAACCGTTCACCGTGCGCGTGATCCTCTCGCTCGACGGCATCAGGCACAAGGCCGAGGCGACCTTGAGCCCACCCGGCAAGACCCTCTATGCCGATGCCGTTGATGACGACATGTACGCCGCCATCGACCTGCTGGCCGACAAACTCGATCGCATGGCGATCAAGCACAAGGACAAGCTCACCGACCATCATCGCGGCGAGAACCTCAGTCGCTCGGGCAATCTGGGCTGAGCCCGTCATGCATCTGCTCGATCTGCTGTCGGCCCGGCGTGTCCTGCTCGATCAACACAGCACCGGCAAGAAACGTCTGCTGGAACTGATCGCCGCCCGACTGGCGCCGGACAGCGCGCTCGAATCGGCGATCTACGACAGCCTGTGCCTGCGCGAGCGACTCGGCTCGACCGGCCTCGGTCACGGCATCGCCATCCCGCACGGCCGCTGCCAGGGCCTCAAGGAAGCGGTCGGCGCCTTCATCCGACTGGCTGAGCCGGTCGATTTCGGCGCCCCCGACGGCGAACCGGTCGATCTGGTGTTTGCGCTCGCGGTGCCCGAGCACTTCACCCACCAACACCTGGTTCTGCTGTCGGAACTGGCCTCGCTGTTCGGCGAGGCCGACTTCCGCGATCGCCTGCGACAGGCCCCGGACAGCAATGCCGTGATCGCCCTGTTTGCGGAAGGCCAGACCACCCACGCGGCGGCATGAACGACCGGATCTCGGCCGGCGAATTGTTCGAACAACTGGCCGAGCGGCTCGAACTGCGCTGGCTGGCGGGTCGAGAGGGCGCCGGACGGGAACTGGAATCCGGCAGCACGCTCGCCCGGCTGCCGTCCCTGGTGGGCTATCTCAACACCATCTACCCGAACAAGGTGCAGATCATCGGCACCGAGGAATTGCGCTACCTCGACACCCTGGAGGCACGCATCCGCTGGGAAACCATCCAGAAGATGGTCGCGGCCCGGCCGCTGGCCCTGGTCATCACGAAAAACCAGACCTGCCCGTCCGACCTGCACGAAGCCGCCGAGGAATCCCGGACCGCATTGTGGATCTCGCCCCGGCGCGGTCATGAACTGCTGACCCTGCTGCAATTCCGGCTGGCTCAGGCGCTGGCGGCCCGAATCACCTTGCATGGCGTGTTCATGGAAGTGTTCTCGATCGGCGTGCTGATCACCGGCGAAGCCGGCGCCGGCAAGAGCGAACTGGCCCTCGAACTGCTCACGCGCGGTCATCGTCTGGTCGCCGACGATGCTCCGGAGTTCACCCAGATCGCACCCGACGTACTCGATGGCACCTGTCCGACCCTGCTCCAGGATCTGCTGGAAGTGCGTGGCCTGGGCATCCTCAACATCCGGCACATGTTCGGCCACACCGCGATCAAGCGGAACAAGTACCTGCGCCTGATCGTGCATCTGGTTCCGGCACGCAGCGACGACACCGACGCCATGAGCCGACTGACCGGCGACACCTCGACCCGTGACATCCTCGGCCTGGCGGTCCCGGTAATCACCCTGCCGGTGGCGCCCGGACGCAACCTGGCGGTATTGTTGGAGGCAGCGGTTCGCCTGCACCTGTTGCGCGCCAAGGGCATCGACCCGGCGCAGGCGTTCCTGGCCCGCCATCAGCAGCATCTGCGACAACAGCGAGAAAGCACGTGAGCGCCCCGCCCCTGCAACTGACCGTGGTCAGCGGCCTGTCCGGCTCGGGCAAGACGGTGGCCCTGCACACCCTCGAAGACCTCGACTACGACTGTGTCGACAACCTGCCGGCCGCCCTGCTGCCGCCGTTCGTGCGGCTGGCGGCCTCAGTGCCACGGGTGCGACAGGGTCTGGCGGTCGCCATCGATGCCCGCAATCTCGGCAGTGAACCAGCCCGGTTGCCACACTGGCTGTCCGCCGCCGCCGCCGAAGGTGCCGAACCGAGCGTGATCTTCTTCGACACCCGCGACGAAGTGCTGATCAAGCGTTTCAGCGAAACCCGTCGCAAGCACCCGCTCAGTCACGACGGCTCGGCCCTGGCCGAAGCGATCGCCTGCGAGCGCAACCTGCTGGCACCGCTGCGGGCGATTTCCGACCGGATCATCGACACCAGCGATCTCAATGTCCACCAGCTCCGGCGGCTGGTGGTCACCGAACTCGGTCTGGTCCGTCAGGCCGGCCTGTCGATCCTGTTCGAGTCGTTCGCCTACAAACACGGCATCCCCGGCGATGCCGATTTCGTGTTCGACACCCGCTGCCTGCCCAACCCGCACTGGCGGGCCGAGTTGCGGCCTTTGTCCGGCCGTGACGAGCCGGTCCGCACACACCTGGACGGCATTCCGGAAGTGCGCGACTTCGCACGCGAGATCGCCGCTCTGCTCGACACCTGGCTGCCCCGCTTCGAGGGCGGAACCCGCAGCTATGTCACGGTCGCATTCGGGTGTACCGGCGGTCGGCACCGCTCGGTCTACATGGCCGAAAAGATGGCCGAACACGTCCGCAGTCGCGGCCATGAACAGGCCGTGTGCTTTCATCGCGAACTGGAATGAACACCGTCCGGTTCGTCTCGATCCATCCGGTTTCGATCCATTCCGCCTCGGCCCGCGCCGAGGCGGCCTGCACCGACTCGTCCTGCGCCACCAACCCGCGTCCGAGACCACGACCATGAGCGTCGGCATTCTCCTGGTTACCCACCCCGGCATCGGTCTGGCCATCCGTGCGGTCGCCGAACGTACCCTGGGCCGCTTGCCGCTGACCGTCGAGCTGTTCGAGGTCGCTTTCGACAGCGATCCCACGATCGCCCTGCCACTGGCCAGCAGCAGCCTGCGCCGGGCCGACACCGGGGATGGTGTACTGATCCTGACCGATGCCTACGGTGCCTCGCCCAGCAATCTGGCACACCGGCTCGGTCAGCTCGGCACGTCGGTGCAGCGGGTCTCCGGGCTGAACCTGCCGATGCTGCTGCGGACCCTCAACTACGCCGAACTGCCACTCGACGAACTGGCCCGGATCGCTGCCTGTGGCGGTCGCAACGGAATCGTTGCCGACGATGCCTGAGCAGCGCTTCCTGATCGGCAATCGGCTCGGACTGCACGCCCGAGCGGCGGCCAAACTGGTGCAGACGCTGTCGGCCTTCTCGGCCGAAGCGACCATCGAGGCCGGCTCGCGCCGGGTCAACGGCAAGAGCATCATGGGCGTGATGCTGCTGGCGGCAGCACCCGGCAGCGAGATCCGGGTGCGCACCGACGGTGCCGATGCCGAACTGGCGCTGGCTGCGGTTGCCGATCTTATCGGCCGTCACTTCGACGAGGAGCCGATGTGAGAATCGTGATCAGTGGCCAGGGCGCCTCACGCGGCACCGCGCTCGGCCGGGCGCTGGTTCGCCAGGCCCAGGCGCTGGACACCACCGAGCAGCGGATCGAGGTCGAGCACCTCGACGCCGAACTCGACCGTCTCGATCGCGCGATGACCGAGGCCCGCGACGAACTGCACCAGCTTCGCGATCGCCTGCACGGCGCACTCGCCCAGGAGATCGGCGACTTCCTCGACCTCCATGCCCTGATCCTCGACGACCCTGAACTGCGTCAGGGCATCGAATCCCTGGTCCGGGACGGCCGATTCAGCGCCGAATATGCACTGCGCTTGCAGCACGACCGGCTGGCGGCGGTGTTCGACGCCATGGACGACCCCTATTTCCGCAGCCGCCGCGAAGACCTCGATCACGTCATCGGTCGGGTCCAGACCGCCCTGCACCGACAGCAGGTCAGCCTGCCCAGCGAGGCCCGAGGCGAAATCCTGGTCGCCCACTCGGTGGCGCCAGCGGAACTGGCGCAACTGCAAAGCCGTGGCGTGGTGGCGGTGATCGCCGATGCCGGCAGCGCCCTTTCACACAGTGCCATCCTGGCCCGCAGCCTGCACATTCCGCTGGTGTTGAGCGGCGGCGAGGCACTCAAGCGGATCGCCGACGGTGACGTGTTGATGCTCGACGGCAGCACCGGTGAGATCGTGATCGATCCCGATCGCGACGACCTGCGCCGCTACCGTGCATCGGTTCGTGACAGCGCCCGAGAACGACGTCGGCTCGGCCGGCTGCGCCGAGCCCCCAGCCAGACCCGTGACGGACGTCGGATCGCCCTGCTCGCCAATGCCGAATCGGCCGCCGATGTCGAACAGGCCCACCGTCTCGGTGCCGATGGCATCGGCCTGTATCGCACCGAATTCCTGTTCCTCCAGCGGGGAACACCGCCGGACGAGGATGAGCAATTCGCTGTCTACCGCGATCTCGCCCTGGCGATGGACGGCCGACCGGTCACCATCCGAACCCTCGATCTCGGCGCCGACAAGGCCGACAGTGCTGGCCTGGCACTGGCCAGCGAGCCCAACCCGGCGCTCGGCCTGCGCGGCGTGCGCCTGTCGCTGGCCAGACCACATCTGTTTCATGCCCAGTTGCGCGCCCTGCTGCGGGCCAGTGAATACGGCCGGATCGGCATTCTGCTGCCGATGGTCAGCCGACGCGAGGAACTGGTCGCTGCACGGGCCGCACTCGAAGCCGCCCGGCTCAGCCTGCGAGCCGATGGCTTCGGCGAGATCCCGACCCCCCGGTTCGGAGCGATGATCGAGGTGCCGGCGGCGGCTCTGGCCGTGTCCGGCATGCGCGACCTGCTCGATTTCGTCGCCATCGGCACCAATGATCTGGTCCAGTACCTGCTGGCCGCCGACCGCAACCACCCGGCGCTGGGCGATCTGTATTCACCGCTGCACCCGGCCCTGATTCGGCTGCTGGCCGATATCCTGCGCTATGGTCGGGAGGCAGGTCTGGCTGTCAGCGTCTGCGGCGAGATCGCCGGCGACCCGGCCCTGGTGCCGCTGCTGATCGCACTCGGACTGGACGCCTTCAGCCTGCATCCGGCCACCCTGCTGGAAGTGCGCGAAGCCCTGGCCGGCTGCGACTGGACTCGACTGCGGCGACGCGCCCGAACGCTGGTCCAGGCCCGCGATCAGGATGCCATCGCCCGCTGGTTGAACCGCGCCAGCACCTGCTGAAACGTCCGCTTGCGCGATTCAGCCGCAGCGTTCCGGCCCGGCCCGCTGCGCGCCGAGCATCCGACCGCTGCGGCGGTCGATCAGAAGGAACCAGGTGCCACGCCGTACCCAGGGCCCGGTCTCGGCACTGCCGACCGGATCGTTGCTGCGTGCCAGCAGACCGCCATCGACGCTGCCGACCCGAATTTCCAGGCGGGTCTTGCGCGGCGGATCGTCCAGCCGCCAGTCCAAGCGTGCCTGGTAGACCGTCTCCGGCTCGCAATCGCGTGCCGCTGATGGCGTGATGCTGAAGGCCACGCCAGGCAGGGTGAACGGATGCTCGGGCAGCGCAGGTGGCGATGATGACCCACACCCTGCCAGGACGCCGACCAGCGTCAGCGACAAGATCAGCAAGAGGATGCGCATGCCGGATTTCCTCATGGACGGAATCGAAAGAAAAAACGAACACGGGCGATGGCTGACCATCGCCCGCACGCCACCACTCGGACCGATCCGCGATGCCATGCCGGGCTGGTCATCGTAACGGCCAACCCGGACAATAGCAGCGCGGACTCGCGACCTGCGCCAGTCCGCCCCGGAATGATACCGTAGCCACCGATGCTGCTCCGCAACAGCGCGAACGGCACCGGTCAACCGCCCCCCACCTTTCTGGAGTCCCATGGCCGACGCCACTCGCCAGGATCGGACCGCCCAGCAGCTTCGCGTGCTGTCGCAGGCGCTCGACAGCGGCCGACTGGGGCCAGTCCGGCGGCTGGTCAATACCCTGTCGCCGGCCGAGATCGGCAACCTGCTCGAATCCCTGCCACCGGGCAAGCGCGGCATCGTCTGGAGTCTGGTCGATCCCGAGGATGACGGCGAAGTCCTGCTGCATGTCGGCGATGAGGTGCGCGAGGGCTTGCTGGCGGACATGGATCCGGACGAAATCGTCGCCGCCGCCGAGAGTCTGGACATCGACGATCTCGCCGAACTGCTCGAAGACCTGCCGGAAGCGGTCACCGAGCAGGTGCTCAAGGCCATGGACCGGGAGAATCGCGAGCGGCTGGAACAGGTGTTGTCCTACCCCGAGGACAGCGCCGGTCGCCTGATGAACCCGGATGTCATCACCGTGCGCGGCGATGTGACGGTCGATGTGGTGCTGCGCTACCTGCGCCTGCGCGGCGAACTGCCCGAACATACCGACCATCTGTATGTGGTCAGCCGACGTCACCAGTACCTGGGTCGGTTGTCGCTCGGCGCCCTGCTGACCCACGAGCCGAACACTCCAATCAACGAACTGCTCGACAACGCGCAGCCGGCCATCGATGTCGATGAATCGGCCGACGAAGTGGCACGCCAGTTTTCCGACCACGACTGGATCAGCGCACCGGTGGTGGACGACAACAACATCCTGCTCGGTCGGATCACCATCGACGACGTGGTCGATATCATCCGCGAACAGGCCGAGCATCAAGTGCTGGGCGCCGCCGGTCTCGACGAGGATGCCGACCTGTTCAGCCCGGTCGCCCGATCCGCCCGGCGCCGGGCATTCTGGCTTGGCATCAACCTGGCGACCGCCTTCTTGGCGTCCTGGGTGATCGGCCGGTTCGAGGACGCGCTGGAAAAAGTCGTGGCCTTGGCCGTGCTGATGCCGGTGGTGGCGAGCATGGGCGGCATCGCCGGAACCCAGACCCTGACCCTGATGGTGCGTGGCCTCGCGCTCGGCCAGGTCGGGTTCGGCAATCTGCGTGCCCTGCTGGCCAAGGAAGTCCTGGTCGGCCTGGTCAATGGTCTGGTCTGGGCGGCCGTGGTCGGCCTGGTCGCCGCGCTCTGGTTTCAGGATGCTTGGCTGGGCGGGGTGATCGCCGCCGCGATGGCGATCAACCTGTTCGTCGCTGCGCTGGCCGGTGTGCTGGTGCCACTGGCCCTGCGCCGAATGCGGATCGATCCGGCCCTGGCCGGAGGGGTGATTCTCACCACCGTCACCGACGTGGTCGGCTTCATGAGTTTCCTCGGCCTGGGCACCCTGCTCCTGCTGGGCTGAAGCCGAACCGGTTCGGCCCGAACGCTCAGCCGCCTGACCGCGCCACCCGCTGCTCGCTCAGGGTCAGGGCCACGCGATCGCGCAGATAGGCCGGCTCGACCGCCTCCGGCGCCCACGATGGCCACTCGCCGCTCGCTGCCAGGGTGGCAACCGCCCGAGCGCTGGGCCAGACCGTCGCGTCGAAATCGCGCAGCCACGTGGGCGGTCGATCGAGCTTGGCCAGAATGCCGACCCCGGAACCAACCCCGAACCAATCGGTCGCCTCGGGCGGGCAGACCGCCTCCGGTGCGGCCAGCCATTCATCACCGAGACGGCGCGGAATGCCATCCTCACCACGGATGAACGCGCCGCAATACAGCTCACCCATGCGCGCATCCAATGCTGCCAGCACCCGTCCTGGCGGCGCCTGCCAGGCCAGCGCCGCCAGGGTCGAGACGGCGATCAGGGGAACCCCCAGACCCAGGGCCATGCCCTGTCCGAGCGCCACCGCCAGGCGCACCCCGGTAAACGCTCCCGGCCCACAGCCGACCGCGATCGCATCCAGATCGGCGCGCACCAGGCCAGCCTCATCAAGCAGGGCATCGGCCCAGGGCAACACGCGGCGCGCATGCTCGCGCGGAGCAGAAACCGTCCGCTCGCGCAGATCACCATCCAGCCACAGCGCCACCGAGCACTGTTCCGTCGCGGTTTCGATGGCCAGGATTTTCATGTCACACCCACTGTCTCAATTTGAACATTTGAACACAAAAAACCCTGTTCCGGTCTGAAAACGACCGGAACAGGGTACCGTCTGCGATCGGCGACAGCCGTGTCCGCATAAACGCGGACACCTTCACGGAAGCGAGTGTACCACCATTGACTGAGCCGAATAGGGCGATCGATCGATGTGAAGATACCGAACGATCACCAGAGTCAGCCAGAACAGATACGAACGGATTGTATTGCTTCCGATACTGTTTCCGGTATGACAGCAATCAAGCTGATCTGGTCTCAGAAGCTCGGATTGCAGCTAAGTTCTTCAAAATCGGAAGCAATGGCACCGACGCTGTCGCGAACCAGCACACTGACCTGGTCAGAAGATTGACCAAAGCCGCAATTGGCCTCGACAAAGACTTGCTCGGGATCAATGAATGGCGTTCCGCTCGACCATTCATACGTGTACGGCTGAGTGCCACCACTCGCTGAGGCGAGACAATCATACAGAGGACCACTACCACCAATGAGGCCGGTGAAGGAGCACAAAATGGTGACCGAGAGAGAGCTCGGCGGCGGCGGCGGGGGC
>DIHI01000032.1:0-170 GCA_002420085.1 Lysobacterales bacterium UBA5700
CGCGTGGTGGCCTACTCGACCCTGTCGCAACTCGGCTACATGACCGTCGCCCTGGGCGTTTCGGCCTATGCCGGCGCGGTCTACCACCTGATGACCCATGCCTTCTTCAAGGCCCTGCTGTTCCTGGCAGCCGGCAGCGTGATCATCGGCATGCACCACGAGCAGGACAT
>DIHI01000032.1:315-1764 GCA_002420085.1 Lysobacterales bacterium UBA5700
ATGGGCGGCCTGCGCAAGTACATGCCAGTGACCTACCTGACCAGTGTGATCGGCACCCTGGCCCTGGTCGGCTTCCCGTTCTTCTCCGGTTATTACTCGAAGGACGGCATCATCGAAGCGGTCGGCGTCGCGGCCGGGCAGGGTGGCTGGGTTCAGAACTATGCCTACTGGGCGGTGCTGATCGGCGTGTTCGTCACCAGTTTCTACAGCTTCCGACTGCTCTACCTGACCTTCCATGGCGAGGAGCGCTTCCGGCAGGCCGGCCATGATGCGCATGCCGGCGATCATGCCGATTCGGGTCATGCCGATTTGAATCATGCCGATTCAGATCATGATCACCACGGCCATGGTCCGCATGTGCCGCACGAGTCGCCCTGGGTGGTCACCCTGCCACTGGTGCTGCTGGCGATCCCATCGATCGCGATCGGTTTCCTGACGGTCGGCCCGATGCTGTTCGGCGATTACTTCGCCGGGGCGATCGCGGTCGCACCCGAGCACGATACGCTGGCGGCGGTCGGTCGCGAACTGTTCCATGGCGCGCTGGCCTTCGGCCTGCATTTCCCATATTCACCCGCGTTCTGGCTGGCGTTCTCGGGCTTCGCGGCGGCGACCTACATCTACCTGTTCAACCCCGGCCTGGCTGATCGCCTGAAGTCGATGCTGGCACTGCCGCACCGGGTGCTGGAGGACAAGTATGGTTTCGATCGCCTGTGGATGGGCGGATTCGGCGCCGGGGGTGTGCGGCTGGGTCGATTCGCGTTCAAGACCGGTGATTCGACCGTGATCGACGGTGTGCTGGTCAACGGTTCCGCCGCCCTGGTGGATCGATTGGCGGCCATCGTCCGGCACGTCCAGTCCGGTTATCTGTACCACTATGCCTTCGCGATGATCGTCGGCCTGATCGTCATGCTCGCGGTGCTGATCCGCGCGCTGGCGGCCTGATTCGACGCGCGCCCGAGATAACGACAAGGGAAACTCGATGTCCTCCTGGCCCCTTCTGAGTCTGCTGATCTGGTTGCCGATCGTCGGCGGCGCGCTGACCCTGCTGGTCGGCGATGGCCACCCGGCGCGGGCCAAGCTGTTCGCCTGCGTAGTCGCTGCCTCGACCTTGGTCATCAGCCTGGGCCTGTACACCGGCTTCGATCATGCCGGTGTGGCGATGCAGTTCGTCGAGAACCATGCCTGGATTCCAGCCTATGACATTCGCTATGCCCTGGCTGCCGACGGCATCTCGGTGGCCCTGATCATCCTCACCACCGTGACCAGCCTGCTGGTCCTGATCGGTGCCTGGGATTCCGTCAATACCCGCCCGGCCCAGTATTACGCGGCCTTCCTGGTGCTCGAAGGGCTGATGGTCGGCGTGTTCTGCGCCACCGATGCGATCCTGTTCTATGCCTTCTTCGAGAGCATGCTGATTCCGATGTTCATCATCATCGGCGTCTGGGGCGG
>DIHI01000032.1:1894-3745 GCA_002420085.1 Lysobacterales bacterium UBA5700
TATGCCGGGATCAAGTTCTTCCTGTACACCTTCCTCGGTTCGGTGTTCATGCTGGTTGGCCTGATCTACCTGTACCTCAAGGGTGGCAGCTTCCAGTTGGCCGATCTGTATGCACTGCCGCTGACCGCCGAAGAACAGATGTGGCTGTTCTTCGCGTTCCTGGCGGCATTCTCGGTCAAGATTCCGATGTTCCCGGTCCACACCTGGCTTCCGGATGCCCACGTGGAAGCGCCGACCGGCGGCTCGGTCATCCTGGCTGCCATCATGTTGAAGATCGGCGGCTACGGATTCCTGCGCTTCACCCTGCCGATCGTTCCCGATGCCGGTGCCG
Organism: Lysobacterales bacterium UBA5700; assembly: GCA_002420085.1. Classification (GTDB taxonomy): domain Bacteria; phylum Pseudomonadota; class Gammaproteobacteria; order Xanthomonadales; family Xanthomonadaceae; genus UBA11164. Next base: position 2,226 of record DIHI01000032.1, read on the forward strand.
ACTGGGCGGGTCTGGTGATCGTGCTGTCGCTGATCGCGGTCGTCTACATCGGCCTGGTGGCGCTCGCTCAGCAGGACATGAAGAAGCTGATCGCCTATTCCTCGATTTCGCACATGGGCTTCGTCACCCTGGGTATTTTCATCGCCTTCAGCCTTGTGCGTGCCACCGACAATGGCGATGCCGCGCAACTCGGCCTGCAGGGCGCGATGGTCCAGATGATCAGCCACGGTTTCATTTCCGGCGCCATGTTCTCCTGCGTCGGGGTGCTCTACGACCGCATGCACAGCCGCATGATCGGCGACTACGGCGGTGTCGCCAACACCATGCCCTGGTTCGCGGCCCTGTTCGTGCTGTTCGCCATGGCCAACTCGGGCCTGCCCGGCACCTCCGGCTTCGTCGGTGAGTTCATGGTCATCCTGGCCAGCTTCCAGTACAGCCCATGGGTGGCCTTCCTGGCGGCGATCACCCTGATCCTGGGTGCGGCCTACACCCTGTGGCTGGTCAAGCGCGTGGTGTTCGGCGCGGTCGGCAATGCCCAGGTCGAAGCATTGACCGATCTGACCGGCAAGGAAACCGTGGTCCTGGTCAGCTTTGCGGCAGGTGTCCTGCTGATCGGTATCTGGCCGCACCCGCTGATCGAACTGATGGATGCATCGATTGCCAATCTGGCCGAGCAATTGGCGGTCAGCAAGCTCTGAATCCCGAACACCGCCTTCGGTGGATGACCATGTCCCGTCCGCAGACCCATAACCCATCCGCAGCACGCGCGTCGAGACGCCGGCCTGGCGCGTGTGGCCCCGCTTACGTTCAGGATTTCCTGCCATGCCGACAATCGCCGAATTGACACTCATCCTGCCGGAACTGTTCCTGCTCGGGGCGACCTGCGTGCTGCTTCTGCTCGATCTGTTCATTGCCGAGCAACGGCGACCGATGATTCATTTTCTTTCGGTTGCGACCCTGGTGGCGACCGCGATCCTGACCGTGCGTGGCGGTGGTACGGTGACCGAGTCGACCGCCCTGCTCGGTGGCTTGCTGATCCGCGACAGTGCGGGCGACATCCTCAAACTGGCGATCTATCTGATCACGGCCGGCGTATTCGTCTACGCGCGACCGTATCTGGCTGCGCGCGGTCTGCTCAAGGCCGAGTTCCACGTGCTGTGTCTGTTCGCCGTGCTCGGCATGGCCGTGCTGGTTTCGGCCGGCAGCCTGCTGACCGTCTATCTGGGCCTGGAACTGCTCGCGCTCAGTTCCTATGGTCTGGTCGCGCTGCATCGCGACGACCGCTCGGCCTCGGAAGCAGCCATGAAGTATTTCGTGCTGGGTGCCCTGGCGTCGGGCATGCTGCTGTACGGCATGTCGCTGATCTACGGTGCCACCGGATCGCTCGATCTGGCCATGATCCACGCCGCCGCAGCCAGCGCCGATCGCGCCTTGCTGTTGACCGGCGCGGTGTTCGTGATCGCCGGTATCGCTTTCAAGTTCGGTGCCGCCCCGTTCCACATGTGGTTGCCGGATGTCTA
>DIHI01000032.1:3903-4713 GCA_002420085.1 Lysobacterales bacterium UBA5700
ATGGCCTACCGCCTGCTCGATGCCGGTCTGGGGCCGGTTGCCGAGCATTGGCAGATCCTGCTGACCTGGCTCTCGATCCTGTCCCTGGTGATCGGCAACCTGCTGGCGATCGCCCAGACCAATATCAAGCGGATGCTGGCCTATTCGACCGTTTCGCACGTCGGCTTCCTGTTCATGGCCTTGGCGAATACGGGTGCGGTCGGGTTTGCCTCGGCGATGTTCTACGCGATCGCTTACGCGCTGATGGCAGCGGCCGGCTTCGCCGCGATCATGCTGCTGTCGCGGCGTGGTTTCGAGGCCGAGCGGATCGACGACTTCAAGGGCCTGAGCAGCCGCCATCCCTGGCATGCCTTGATGATCCTGTTCGTGATGGCGTCGATGGCCGGCATCCCGTTCTTCCTCGGTTTCTGGGCCAAACTGGCGGTGCTGCGTGCCGCTGTCGATGCCGGCCTGATCGGTCTGGCGATCGTCGGCGTGGTGGCGGCGGTGGTCGGCGCTTTCTACTACCTCCGGGTGGTCAAGGTGATGTATTTCGACGCCCCGGAATCCGAGCCGGAGCCCGGCGAGGGGCCGACGGCGGGAAGCGACCCGCAGTTTCGTTGGCTGTTTTCAGTCAATGCCAGTCTGTTGCTGGTTCTTGGCCTGGGCTGGAGCCCGCTGATGAACTGGTGCATGCGCGCGATGGGCCTGTGACGGTGCATTTCATCGCGGTTCGTGCTTGCCAAACTGCCGAAAGCTTCCTATAATTTCGCGCTTACCGGTGCGGGGTGGAGCAGTCTGGCAGCTCGTCGGGCTCATAACCCGAAGGTC
>DIHI01000032.1:4798-8610 GCA_002420085.1 Lysobacterales bacterium UBA5700
AGGTTCAAATCCTGCCCCCGCTACCAGTAATGGAAGCCAAAAAGCCTCCTAGCGAGGCTTTTTTGCTTTGCGGCTTCGCGTCGGTGGCATCGACGCGCCGGGATGGATGGACCGGAAAGGGGCCTTCGAGCCCCTTTATCGTTTTCGGATGGATGCTTTCCGGTGTGCCTGGCGGAGCCGCTTTCTGCGGTTTCGCCCGGACGGCAGGATGTCGTGCCGGTCCGAGCCGGGACAGACAGAACATCGATTTCAACCTTGACCAATGAGGCGCGGCGACACCGGTGGCAAAGGCCGAAGACATCGTCGAATTGCTGTCCCCGGTCGTTGCCGATCTCGGGCTTGAGCTGCTGGGCGTCGAGTTCCGGCAGTCCGGCCACTCGGCCCTGCTGCGCCTGTACATCGATGCGCCCGGACGGGCGGTCGGCATCGAGGACTGCGAGAGAGTCAGTCGCGAAGTGTCGGCAGTGCTGGATGTCGAGGATCCGATTTCCAGCCACTACACCCTCGAAGTGTCATCGCCGGGTATCGATCGCCCGCTGTTCACGCTCGAACAGGTGGCCCGCCACATCGGTGAGCAGGCCCGGTTCAGCCTGAACCTGCCGATCGAGGGGCGACGCCGGCTGCAGGGCAGGATCATCGCCGTGGATGCCGGCGAGGTCGAACTGGAGGTCGAGGAAACGCGCTGGAAGCTGCCGTTTTCCAATGTCGAACGGGCGCGGCTGGTGCCCGATCTGGAGGCGCTCGGGCTGGTCCCGGGCAAGGCAGAACCGGCGCCGGGACCGCGTCGGCGTCGCCCCGGCACGGGCCGGAAGCAGACCCGCTGATTCAACCAACCAAGGACGCGATCAGGTCGCGTCGGAGCAGGAACGATGAGCAAGGAACTATTGATGGTGGTCGATGCGGTCGCCAACGAGAAGGGCGTGCCCTACGAGGTCATTCTCGGGGCCATGGAAGCTGCCCTCGCCTCGGCCGCCAAGAAGCGTTATCCCGAGGAAGGGGTTGATATCCGTGTCGCCATCAATCCGAAAGATGGCAGCTACGAGACCTTCCGTCGCTGGGAGGTGGTCGCCGACGATGTCGTGATGGAGGCGCCCGAGCGCCAGCTCCGACTGATGGATGCCATCGATTTGAAGCCCGAGGCGGAGGTTGGAGAGTTCATCGAAGAGCAGGTGGAGAATGCCGAGTTCGGGCGAATCGCTGCTCAGGCCGCCAAGCAGGTGATCGTCCAGCGGGTCCGCGATGCCGAGCGCACCCAGATCGTCGAAGCCTGGCGGCATCGGGTCGGCGAATTGGTCACCGGTGTGGTCAAGCGGGTCGAGCGCGGCAGTGTCTACGTCGATCTCGGTGGCAATGCCGAAGCCTACATTCCCAAGGACAAGGCGATCCCCAGGGATTCGGTCCGGCCGGGCGACCGCGTTCGCGGCTACCTGTTCGATGTCCGTCCGGAGCAGCGCGGGCCGCAACTGTTCATTTCCCGCAGCGCTCCGGAATTCATGATCGAACTGTTCAAGCTGGAAGTGCCGGAGGTCGGTCAGGGTCTGGTCGAGATCAAGGGTGCTGCTCGCGATCCCGGTGATCGCGCCAAGATTGCCGTGATCGCCCATGACAACCGCACCGACCCGATCGGCGCCTGCATCGGCATGCGTGGATCGCGCGTCCAGGCGGTGTCGAACGAGCTCAACGGCGAGCGCATCGACATCATCCAGTGGAGCGACAATCCGGCCCAGTTCGTCATCAATGCCATGGCCCCGGCCGAGGTGCAGTCGATCATCGTCGATGAAGAAAAGCATTCGATGGACATCGCGGTTGCCGAGGACAAGCTGGCCCAGGCGATCGGCAAGGGTGGCCAGAACGTCCGTCTGGCCAGCCGTCTGACCGGCTGGCAGCTCAATGTCATGACCCAGCAGCAGGTCGCCGAGAAGTCCGATGCCGAACAGGCCGCAGCGCGTCAGTTGTTCGTGACCAAGCTGGAGGTCGATGAGGAGATCGCCGGCATCCTGGTTGCCGAGGGCTTCAGCACGGTCGAGGAGATCGCCTACGTGCCCGCCGCCGAACTGCTGTCGATCGACGGTTTCGACGAGGACATCGTCGAGGAATTGCGCGCCCGAGCGCGCGATTCCCTGCTGACCGAGGCGTTGCTGGCCGAGGAGGAGTTGGAAGAGCACAAGCCCGATCGCGATCTGCTCGAACTCGATGGCATGGACGAGACGACCGCTTACGCACTGGCCGCCCTGGGCGTGACCAATCGCGAGGATCTCGCCGAGATGGCGGTCGATGAAGTGATGGCGGTCGATGGCATGGACGAGGCGCGCGCGGGCGCCCTGATCATGGCTGCGCGGCAACATTGGTTCGATTAGGCACGGCTGCCGGTTCGATCAGTTCGGACCGGTCGCGGTGGCTTGCTAGAATCTCAAGGTTCGGCTCCCGCATGTGGGAGCCGATCAGCGGAATAACGAAGGCCTGGAAGCGCTAATGTCTGAAACTACGGTTCGTTCGCTCGCAAATCTGGTTGGAACCCCGGTCGAGAAGCTTCTTGAGCAGCTCGCCGAGGCCGGCATGACCTTCAGCGGGCCGGACCAGATCGTGACCAGTACCGAGAAGGTGAAACTGCTCGGCTTTCTCCGTCGCCAGCATGGCAAGACGGAGGCGCCGGCCGTCGATTCATCGCCCAAGCGGATCACCCTCAAGCGCCGCAAGGTCGAGGAAATCACGGTCGCGGCCGGAAAGTCCAAGACCACGGTCGCGGTCGAGGTTCGGGCCAAGCGCACCTATGTCAAGCGCGCCGAGATCGGCGACGAACAGACCGATGAGCGCGCCGATGCCCTGCGCAAGCTCGAAGAGTCTCGGCGCCAGCAACAGGCCGAGGAGTCGCAGCGGCGTGAGGCCGAGGCCCGGCGTGCCGAGGAAGAAGCCCGGCTGAAGCGGGAAGCCGAAGCGGCGGCCGAGGCCGAGCGCAAGGCCCGAGCAGAGGCCGAGGCCGCCAGTCGGGTGCATGAGGCGCCGGTCGCCGAAGTCTCCCCCCCCGAGGCGCCGACCGAGGCTGTCGAGCCAGCTCCGGCCCCGCCGCCTGCGCCGCAGACCAAGCGTGCCGAGGAGCCCGCCCGTCAACGCCACCGTCCCGAGCGGGGCCGTGAGGGCGATCGCGACGATGCCGCTGCGCGACGGGTGTTCGCCGGGCAGTTGCATCTGAGCGAGTCCGACCGGGCGCGCCGTGGCAGCGGCCGAAAGAAGCAGCGCGGTCGGGTCGCCGAGCCGGCCCGACAGGCGGCCGGCGCCCACGGCTTCTCGCGTCCGACCGCACCGGTCGTGCGGGAAGTGGCGATCGGCGAAGCGATCACCGTGTCCGATCTGGCCCAGAAGCTGGCGATCAAGGGCACCGAAGTGGTCAAGGCGCTGTTCAAGATGGGCGTCATGGCGACCATCAATCAGTCGCTCGACCATGACACCGCCGTGCTGGTGGTCGAGGAACTCGGCCACACCGCCGTCGCGGTCGAAGCCAACGATGCCGAACGGCAATTGATCGCGGTCGCCGATGTCCAGGGCGACCAGCATTCACGTCCGCCGGTGGTGACCATCATGGGCCACGTCGATCACGGCAAGACCTCGCTGCTCGATTACATCCGGCGCACCAAGGTCGCCTCGGGCGAGGCCGGTGGCATCACCCAGCACATCGGGGCCTACCACGTGGAGACCGACAAGGGCGTGGTCAGCTTCCTCGATACGCCGGGCCATGCCGCGTTCACCCAGATGCGTGCCCGTGGCGCCAAGCTCACCGACATCGTGATTCTGGTGGTCGCCGCCGACGACGGCGT
>DIHI01000032.1:8743-11683 GCA_002420085.1 Lysobacterales bacterium UBA5700
ATCAACAAGATCGACAAGGCCGATGCCAATATCGACAACGTCAAGCACGGCCTGGCGCAGCACGAAGTGGTTCCCGAGGACTGGGGTGGCGATGTCCAGTTCGTGCCGGTTTCCGCGCACACGGGCCAGGGGGTGGATGCCCTGCTCGACGCCATCCTGGTGCAGGCCGAAGTGATGGAGCTGAAGGCGGTGTACGACGGCAATGCCACCGGCACCGTGGTCGAGGCCAGCCTCGACAAGGGCCGTGGCCCGATGGCCACGATCCTGGTCCAGCAGGGCACGCTCAAGAAGGGCGACTTCCTGGTCTGCGGCACCCAGTATGGCCGCGTCCGCATGCTGTTCGACGAATCCGGCCATGCTGTATCGGAGGCCGGACCGTCGATTCCGGTCCAGTTGCTTGGACTGTCCGGGGTTCCGGATGCCGGCGATGACTTCGTGGTGGTCAAGAACGAGCGCCTGGCCAAGGAAGTTGCCGCCGAGCGCGAGGCCAAGCGCCGCGAGCAGCGCCTGGTCAAGCAGGCCGGCAGCCGGATGGAAGACATCATGGCCCAGATGGGCCAGGGTGACGGACAGGCGGTGCTCAACCTGCTGGTCAAGGCCGATGTGCAGGGCTCGGTGGAAGCGCTGCGGGAAGCGCTGGAGGGGCTGTCCAACGATCTCATCCGGATCAATGTCATCGCCTCCGGGGTTGGTGGCATCACCGAATCCGATGCCACCCTGGCCTCGGCATCGCGCGCGGTCATCATCGGCTTCAATGTCCGTGCCGACGCCTCGGCACGCCGGATCATCGACACCAATGGCCTCGACCTGCGTTATTTCTCGATCATCTACGACGTGATCGATCAGGTGAAGCAGGTGGCGTCCGGCCTGCTGGGTGTCGAGGTCCGCGAGAACATCATCGGCACCGCCGAAGTTCGTGATGTCTTCCGCAGTTCCAAGTTCGGCGCGGTCGCTGGCTGCATGGTGATCGAGGGCGTGGTCAAGCGCAGCAAGCCGATCCGTGTCCTGCGCGACAACACGGTGATCTTCGAGGGCGAACTGGAATCCCTGCGTCGCTACAAGGACAACGTCGAGGAAGTCCGCATGGGCACCGAGTGCGGCATCGGCGTCAAGCAATACAACGACGTCAAGCCCGGCGATCAGATCGAGTGCTACGAGCGCATCGAAATCCAGCGCACACTGTGAGCCCGCGCTGGTTCAGGGGTTCGAGGGCGGGGGGGCGTTCGGAGCACACCCCCGCTGTCCCGCCCACAGCGCATTTTTTGCCCGTGCAGTCCCGAATCTCGAATCCCGAGCCCTGACCCCCGTGACGAAATCATTCAAACGCACCGACCGGGTTGCCGCGCAGCTTCGGCGCGAAATCGGCGTTCTGCTCAATGACGCCGTCCGTGCGCATGCCTTGCCGATGGCCAGCGTCTCCGACGTCGAGGTGAGCCGCGACATGGCGCATGCCAAGGTGTTCGTCACGGTGCTCCAGTCCGAGCGGGTGGTCGAGGCGTTGACCGCCTTCCGCGCACTGGCACCCGAGTTTCGCAGCCGGCTGGGGCGGATGCTGCGGATGCGAACCATCCCCGAGCTTCATTTCCACTATGACGAGTCGCTCGATCGCGGCGAACACATCGATCGCCTGCTGCGCGACCTCGATCCGCACTGAGATGCCGACGCCGGCCATTGCCGTCGATCGGTCCCTGGGTTCGGTGCCTGATTCGGCGTCTGGTTCGGCGCTGTCTGGCATGCCTTCCGGGCCTGGAGTACACCGATGGTGAGGCATGGCCAGCGCATTGCCAAACCGCGCGTGGCCTGGCGGCCGCTGGATGGCATCCTGCTGCTCGACAAACCGACCGGCCTGAGTTCGAACCATGCCTTGCAGCGTGTTCGCCACCTGCTGCGCGCCGAGAAGGGCGGCCATACCGGCAGCCTCGACCCGTTGGCCACTGGCCTGCTGCCGATCTGCCTCGGTGAAGCGACCAAGATCGCCGGCCATCTGCTCGGCGGGCGCAAGGCGTATCGCACCGTGGCCCGACTCGGGGTCGAGACCGACACCTGCGACGCCGATGGTCAGGCCGTGGCCAACCGGCCCGTCCCCGATCTCGATCGGGCTCGCCTGGAGGCCCTGCTGCCCGAGTGGCGTGGTCGGATTCGCCAGCGGCCACCGATCTATTCGGCCCTGAAACAGGGCGGCGAGCCGCTCTATGCCAAGGCCCGACGCGGCGAAACGGTCGAGGTCGGTGAGCGCGAAGTCGAGATCGAATCACTGCGGCTGCTCGATTTCGGCCCGGATTGGCTGGCCCTGGAGGTCGTGTGCGGGTCCGGCACCTATATCCGCAGTCTGGTGCGCGACTTGGGTTCACGGCTGGGCTGTGGCGCCCACGTGATCGAATTGCGTCGACTGTGGGTCGAACCGTTCCGGCAGCCGCAGATGATCGAACTGGATGCCCTGGCAGCCCTGCCGGAAGCACAGCGGCTAGCCTGCCTGCTGCCACTGGAGGCCGGCCTGGTCGGATTGCCGTCCCTGGTGCTGGATGCCGCCGACGCTGCCCGGCTGGCCCATGGTCAGCGTCTGCCGGTGAGCGCCGCGCATCTGGCGCCAGGCGAGGCCGTGGCATACGACGCCGAGGCGCGTGCCATCGGTCTGGTCGAGATCGACCCGACCGGTGCCGTCACACCACGGCGGATCTTCCGTCAGTCGGCGCCGACCGATCACGCTTGACCCGCAGATCCGGTCGAGCGAGGGGCCTGGCGGGTTTCACGGGGTGAGGCGAAAGCCCACTCGCGGCTCCGGACGGCCTGTCGGGTCGTGCCCGCACGCACCTCGTGCATCTGCGCCAGCGTGCATGAAGCTCGCCGTTGATATTGATCGCCATGGCTGGCACGATCGAGTCCGTGCGCCGGTTCCGTCCGGATCAGTCATCTGACCGGCTGGAATCGTGCCGGGAATCG
>DIHI01000106.1:0-4297 GCA_002420085.1 Lysobacterales bacterium UBA5700
GATTTGAGATTCGATTCCCGGCTCTTACGAATCCCGGCTGCGGAACGACACCCCGGTTTTCTCGCGCAGTTCGTCTTCGCTCACACCGGGGGCGGTCTCGATCAGCATCAGGCCGTCTGCGGTCACATCGAACACCGCCAGATCGGTGATGATCCGATCGACCACACCGACCGCCGTCAGCGGCAGGGTGCAGTGCGGCAGGATCTTGTGTTCGCCACCCTTGGCGGTGTGTTCCATCAACGCCACTACCCGCTTGACTCCGGCCACCAGATCCATCGCGCCGCCCATGCCCTTGACCATCTTGCCGGGCACCATCCAGTTGGCGAGGTCACCCTTGTCGGTAACCTGCATTGCACCCAGGATGGCGATATCGATGTGACCGCCGCGAATCATCGCGAAGCTGTCATGGCTGCTGAAGTAGGACGCGCCGGGTCGGGCGGTGATGGTCTGCTTGCCGGCATTGATGATGTCCGGATCGACGGCGTCCTCGGTCGGGAACGGCCCGATCCCGAGCAGTCCGTTCTCCGACTGCAACCAGATGTCCACGCCATCCGGGATGCAGTTGGCGACCAGGGTCGGCAGGCCGATTCCGAGATTGACGTAGGCGCCGTCGGTGAGTTCCTGTGCGGCGCGCTGCGCCATTTGTTCGCGGGTCCAGGGCATGTGCGATTCCTCGGGGTTCGTTGAGTGCGATGAAGCTGAATGCGTGGGTCACGCGGGCGAGCCGGGCCTCAGGCCGCACGCACGGTCCGCTGTTCGATGCGTTTTTCCGGGCGATCGTTGACCACGATCCGATCGACATAGATGCCTGGCAGATGGACCGTCTCCGGGTCGATCTCGCCCACCTCGACCACCCGCTCGACTTCAGCGACGCAGACCTTGCCGGCCATCGCGCAGGTCGGGTTGAAATTGCGGGCGGTCTTGCTGAACACGATATTGCCGGCGGTATCGGCCAGCAGACCCTTGATCAGGGCGACATCGGCGTGCAGCGCGGTCTCCATGACATACCAGTGATCGCCGAATTGCCGGGTTTCCTTGCCCTCGGCCACCACCGTGCCGTAACCGGTACGGGTGAAGAATGCCGGAATCCCGGCGCCGCCGGCACGCAGCCGTTCGGCCAGGGTGCCCTGCGGGTTGAACTCCAACTCCAACTCACCCGCGAGGAACTGGCGCTCGAATTCCTTGTTCTCGCCGACGTAGGACGAAATCATCTTGCGAATCTGCCGGGTTTCCAGCAACAGTCCGAGACCGAAACCATCGACCCCGGCGTTGTTGGAGATGACCGTCAGACCCTTGACACCGGAATCGCGCAAGGCCGCGATCAGCGCTTCGGGGATGCCGCACAGTCCGAAGCCGCCGACCGCCAGGGTCTGGCCATCGGCCACCAGATCGGCGATGGCCTCGGCGGCGCTGGGAAAGAGCTTGCGGGAGTTCAAACGTTGACCTGTCATGGGAAGAGTCCTCGTGGGTTGCGTTGTCCATGCTCGACGCGGCAGCACGCCTCAGCGTCGTTTCTCGTCGATCGCCGGCACGGCACCGGCCATCGCCTGCGTCCGTCGCGGTGCCACGGTCGCAGTCGCGCGCTCGGGACACTCCTGGCCAGCCACACGGATCAACAGATCGTCGAGCCGGGCGGCCAGGTGCTGCCAGGAGTGCGCCAGGATGTCCCGTGCCAGCGGTCCGGCAAGGGGTTCGATACGAACCGGTCGCCGATCGCGCAGATCGCGCAGACAGGCGGCGATTGCCTCCGGTTGCTTGTCGCAGGCGAGCCCGATGCCGGCCACGGCCAGCGATCGCCACAGCGGATCGTCCGGCGCGGCACCGAGATGCAGGATCGGCCGGCCGGCGCCCAGGTATTCGTAGACCTTGCCCGGCACCTGTCCGGGATCATCGTTGCCGATGTTGACCAGAACATGACTGCCGCGCTGCACCGCCAGCGTCTGGCGATGCCCGAGATAGCCCAGCAGACGGAACCGCTCCGGCCACCGCTGGGCCGCCTCGATCAGTTCGACCGGTGCCCGCGCGGTGGCCACCGTGAGCCGGACGCCGGGCGTATCGTTGACGGCCGCAATCAATGCCCCGGGGGTCCGGAAGGCGTAGAAACTGCCGGAATACAGCAATTCCAGCCGGGTATCGTCGAACTCGATCTCGATCGCCGGGTCAGCGGTCGATGCCTCGGCATCGAAACCCTGGGTCAGCACCGTGCAACGGTCCGCCGGCAGACCGTGCCGTTCGGCCAGCAGTCGTCCGGCAGCCTCGCAGGTCACCAGCACCTGATCCGCCTGCCGACACACCCGTGCCTCCAGTGCGGCCGAGCGCCTCCGCCAGCGACGGGGCGTGTACGGCGCCAGGACCGGATCACCGAGATCGGCGATCCAGCGAAACCCCTGCGCCCGGGCGTGCAGGCCAAGCATCAGGGTGGTAGCGGGTTCGTGTGAACTGATCACCACATCCGGGGAGAGTTCGGCCAGCAGGCGGGCCAGCCCCCGTCGTGCCCAGGGCGTCCATTCGCCACGGATGTCGGGAAACAGCACATGACCGAGTACGGCCTTGATCACCGCCAGCAATCGGCCCTTCCAGTTCAGTCGGTCACTGGCTTGCCCGGCCGGCCGGGCCTCGCCAGCACGGGTCGTGACTCCGGAATGACGCTCCGCAGCCGCCGTCCGGCGCGCTGCCCGCGCCGCGATCAGGCCCATCACCGGCCCGGCGAACACCCGATGGACACGAATGGTATCGGGCATGCTCGGCAAGCCACCCGGACCGTAGCCGGCCACGTTCGGCGCCAGGACATGAAGCTCATGGCCACGCTCGGCAAGTTCACGACCCAGGTACGCCCAGCGCAGCGACTGCGGCGAGGGAATCGGGGGAAACTCATAGGCAATCAGCAGAACGCGCATGCTCAGTCGGTCCGCTCGAATGCCGACCGCACCGTCAACCCAGCCCGCTGCAAACACGCGGCTACCGACGACGGATGCCGACCACGGGTGGTCATGACCCTGCTCGCACCATCAGGCTGGCCCGCAGGACTTCGGCGATCCTCGACGCGGCCCGACCATCACCATAGGGCGACACACCCCTGGCCATGGCGGCATAGGCCGCAGGATCATCGAGCAAGCGCCCGGCCTCGGCGACGATCGCATCGCACTCGCAACCGACCAGCTTGACCACCCCGGCAGCAACCGCCTCGGGTCGCTCGGTCTCCCGGCGCATCACCAGGACCGGCTTGCCAAGCGCCGGCGCCTCCTCCTGGACACCGCCGGAATCGGTCAGAATCAGATGGGCGTGCTGCATGGCCGCGACGAAGGGCAGATAGTCGAGCGGCGGACACAGCGTGACCCGATCGATCCCAGCCAGCAGCGCACGCGCCGGACCCTCGACATTGGGATTGGGGTGGACCGGATAAAGCACATGGACATCCGGATGGCGTTCGACCAGGGTCCGGATCGCGGCCAGCATCGAGGCCAGTGGCGCACCGAAGTTCTCGCGGCGATGGGCGGTCACCAGGATCAGACGCGCCCCGTCGGGCAGATCGATCGGCACCTCCGGCGATCGCCGGGACACGTCGAGCAGGGCGTCGATGACGGTATTGCCGGTGACGTGGATGGCCGCATCCGCCAGGCCCTCGCGGATCAGATTGCTGCGGGCGCCCTCGGTCGGTGCGAAATGCCAGCGCGCCAGACGACTGGCGACCACCCGATTCATTTCCTCGGGAAAGGGGTTGTCCATGTCGCCAGTACGCAGCCCGGCTTCGACATGGCCGACCGGAATGCGTCGATAGAATGCCGCGAGCGCGACCGCCATGACCGTCGTGGTATCCCCCTGAACCAGCACGGCATCCGGCGCCTGCGCCGCCAGAACCTCATCGAGTCGGGCCAGCAGACGTGCGGTCAGCTCCGGCAGGCTCTGGTTCGGACGCATGATGTCGAGATCGACATCGGGCACGATCCCGAACAGATCGAGCACCTGATCGAGCATGCCACGATGCTGCGCGGTCGCCAGTACCCGGACTTCGGCCCAGTCGGTCGCCCGCAAGGCGGCGATCACCGGAGCCATCTTGATCGCCTCGGGTCGGGTTCCGACCGCGACCAGAATGCGTTGCATGCGTACTTCGGACATCCGACCATTTTCGCATCTTCGGCGTCGCCCGGACAGGTTTTCCGGACAGATCGGGACTGCACATTCGGGCTATCCCCGACGCAACGCACCCGCCGACAGCGGACACCTCGACCCGCCACCATTGGCTGACAACGGGCTTGGCCGGCACCTCGCGGGTGGGCTGAACGGCTGCCAGGGTTGC
>DIHI01000106.1:4359-6274 GCA_002420085.1 Lysobacterales bacterium UBA5700
CCAGGGTTGCGCGCCCGGCACAGGTCCGGGCGCGCACCCTCCGACGAAGCCAGTGCTCCTGCCCGACTTCGCGGCCTCAACCATCCCTGGCAGTATGCCAAGCTGCTCTGAAAACACCCGATCAGCCTGGATCCAGACCAGGCCCAGGTCACACTCCGGCAACCTGGGTCTGGCCGTTGACGCAGACCACGATCAGCCAATCACGAATCAGCCGATCAGTTCCCTTGTGCGCGGGCCAACTGAATGTCACGGATTCGCTCACCGGCCATCGTCTTCATGTCGCCATTGATGACCCAGGCGCGCTGGCTATTGGCAAAACGCGGAACGATCATGCCGTCGTTGATTTCACGCTGGATGATGAACCGATCGAACTCGGTGATCGGAAAATACAGCCGCTCGTTCGACTGGCCGCCATCCGAGGTTCCTTCGATATCCACCTCATCATAGGTGAGAACGCCATCACCATCGGTATCGACCAGCGAATATTCATACGCCAGCGCCAGATACAGACGGGTCTGGAAGTTGGTCTCTTCCGGATGGAACGAAACCCGGCGAATGAACACGTCGCGATGGATCTCCTCGGTCAGACCGGATGGCACCGAACGCAGGCGGAATTCGCGCTGCTCCGGATCATCGGCAATGTAGCGATCCGGATCACGCGGATCATTCGGATTATCGCCATAGAAACGCGGCTCGTTGTCCGGCAGTCCGAGCGGGCCATCGCCAGGCACGATCGACTGGATCTGACCCAGCGTACCGGCATCGAATGCGCCGAGCGGTGGATGCAGGATCAACTGACCACCCGCGAACGGGAACTCCTGATGCGGAAACACCATGCTGGTTTCCGGCCGCAGCACGAAGTAGTGGTGCGCATCATCGCCTTCCAGGGCATTGAACGTACCCGCCGTGACCGGGAAGGTCACCAGATTGGTCATTGCGAACGGCCACACGTCTTCATACGCCGGATAATGCGGCGCCCTGCCGGTGGCGGTGAACACATGCCCGACCACCCCATTGTTGCCATCGCCCATGGCCGCCAGGAAGGCATGGTCTTCCGGGGTCATGGTTCCGTACTGTGCCCGACCGTTCGGACGCGGCGGCGCGACCGGCGGAATCTTGGTGGTGTACATCAGGGTGGCTTCGTACCAGCCGGCTTCGGATTTGACCGTCTTGAGGCCCGAGACATCGACGTAGACGCCGATGTGCGCGCGTGGATCGGTCGGGTCGTTGGTCACGCCCGGCTTGTCGAGTACCACCATGCGCGCCAGGCCGATGGTGCCCGGGTTGCCGGCGGTCAGCTCGGCGGTGTCGTTGATTCCGTCGATATGGCCGCTGAACACGTTCGGCTGGAAGTTCTCGTTGTCGAGCAGGGCGTACTGGAAGACCTCGGTCTTCTGATTGTCGCTGGCGATCACCCGCTGCGGCGGGAAGGTATGGGTGCGCAGCTTCAGCCGATTCAGACGGCGAGTGACCTCGCGATTCTGAACGGTTTCACGCACGGTAACGGCCTTGGCCGAATTGATGTAATCAGCCTCGACGCTGACTTCGACCTGGGCGACCGCATTTCCGGCATCACCAAGCCACAACGCGAATGCCAGCGCCGGAACGCCTGCACTCGCAATGGCCACACGCTTGAACGTGGATTTTTTCCTGGAACCTGAGTATTGACTGTTCATACGATGTCCTTGCCTCTCAAAAGTGAAACCGTTTTCGTCCATTTACACGGAGCGATTGATGACGGGCGTTCTTCAGCAAAAGGAACATCCCCTATCCCCTTCGCAGCGACACTCCCGCCGCAGTGCAGGCAAGCGCACCCAGGTGGATACCTGCCGAACACGGCACAGCATCCACATCAGTAGACATTCGATTCTCATCGTCATTGCAGACGCCTGGACACTCGGTCCACACACGGCTG
>DIHI01000106.1:6472-8373 GCA_002420085.1 Lysobacterales bacterium UBA5700
GTCATTCAGTGGCGATACGAATGATCATGCCCATTCATGACAGAAATCATGCCCGATCGTTCATCGAGCGATCGAGCCGCGCGATTCATTGGCGCTTACCGCTTGTTTCTGAATGCATTATCGTCTGACGTCGCCACCCGCAGCGGCGAACCGTCAGTCGGCAAGCGGTGTAGCGGGATGTGCGGTTGCGTACCGCAACGCGACACCGGTGCGCGGGCACCTGCGGTCGGGCGGGTGCGATCCAAGGTACCGGCGTCGGCGCGCCAATCTCGGCCTTGGCCACCACGGCACGGCCAGCACCGGCGCGGAACTCCTCGCCACGATCAGTCCAGGCTGATGCCGAACCGCCGTTGCAACCGGGCCAGACTCGGGCGATAGCACTGACGCAGACACCAGGCGAGCAGTGAGCGCTGCGGTGCCGGCTTCGGCCCAACGAACACCCGGCGCGGCGTCGGGGGGGTCTCCGGCGCTGCAACCCCCAGGAAACGATAGACCCGAGCCAGGGTCGCATCCGGCGCGCGGTCGAGATCATCCGATCTCAGCACCAGCACCTGTTCGGGCGGGACATGCCGATGCAGGACGGCGATCTGGCGGTCGTAGCAGCCCCGACGAAAATAGCTGTGATGCCGCAGGGGCGAGGCCGTCCGGAAGTCGTCGCGATGTCGGTACAGACGCAGCGGCTCCAGCAGCAGGGCCAGCCAGAACGGCAGGCGCTCGTCACCACGGGCGCGCTCCATGTGGTACTGGGAGTAGGCTCGGCGCACCGGATCGCGGAGCAGAACGATCCAGCGCATGTCCGGGTTGTAGCGGGCGATGCGGGCGACCAGACGCGGGTGGAAGATGTAGATCGGTGTGGCATCGCCATGCAGAACATTCGGCGCCACCGATGGCGGGAAGTGCCGGCGGTAGCCCTGGTCGATCCGCTCGCTGTCCCAGCGTTCATCGAAATCCGGGTCATCGAAGACGTGGGCTTCCTTGTCGGTCGGCAACACCAGGCCCGGATGTTCGCGCAGATAGCTGGCCAGCGCTGTGGTGCCACATTTCTGCACCCCCGCGATCAGGAACCGCACCAAGGGGACATCGTTCATCCCGGCACACCGGTTCCAGGGCACAGCCTTGCCCAGGCGGCATCGAGTTCGGCCTGGTCGTACCAGTCGCGCCAAGCGCCCGGATAGGCGCGCAGGCCGGCATGGGCGGACACGGAAAGCCGACCGCGATAGGCCGGGTTGGCATTGCGGGACATCAATTCGCGCGGGCCGGCCGCGACACCGACCGAACGGAACAGGGATTCGCCCCAACTGGCGATGATGTCCTCATAACGCAGCACCCGGCCTGCCGGCAACAGGGCGAAACGGGCGAAGAACCAGTCGAGGATGATGTACTGGCGCTGGTCGCGATCCGGCTCCTCGGCGAGGCGTGCGGCCAGGGCCGGGTCGAGCCGTTCGCCGGCCGGAATCCGACCATCGGCGACCGGCAGTGGCACGGTCTGCCACGATGCCAGCACCGCCACCGGATTGCGCACCAGGGCCAGGGTCGGAACCCGCTCGGCCAGACCCGGCAACAGGGCGGCGAACGCGGCATTGTGCTTGACCACCAGCATGAAATCGTCGGGCAGGCGGGTATTCACCTGCAACCAGCCAGGCTCGACGGTGAGCCGGCGCTGGCCGGAACCGGCTTCCGGTTCGGCGATCGGATTGTCCGGAACCGCACCCTCGCGCAGCTTGCTTGGCGCCCGACCCGTCGTCAGCAGACCGTGGCGGGTCTGTTCGATGAAGGCGAGAACATCGGCGCAGGCGGCGGTCGGATCGCGCGGCAATTCGGCCACCGACATCGGCTCGAACAGGGCGACGGTATCGGCGGCTTCACCCAGAAGCCGACAGGCCAACGTGGTGCCGCCGCGC
>DIHI01000106.1:8470-10632 GCA_002420085.1 Lysobacterales bacterium UBA5700
CGGGGCTGGATCGCGGCAGGGCTCACGATCGTGGCCATCGAGTGCGTCCTGCCCGGACCAGAGCGCGCCGCCGGACGCCGAGCCGGCGCCCCCCGCCGGACTGCCCGTCACCATGCACAACCGTCCGATCACACCCGGCATATCGCTGGCTGGCCACAGCACTCATGTTCCGATCGCTCCGGACGGCGGTCGGGCCGCTGAAGTGGAATCCACTCGCTGCCCCAACCATGGCTGCACCAGTTCGAGAAAGCGGCGACGCTCATGGGCCAGACTGAAACGCGCGCCGGTCAGCCGACCGGCCTCGGCCAGGCTGGCACGCAGCGCCGGGTCGGCACGCAATCGGATCACAGCGGCGGCCACCGCCGCCGGATCGGCGGCCGGCACCAGGGCATTGACCTCGGGCTGGAGGTATTCGCGATTGCCCAGGCAGTCCGGAACCACGGTGGCACAGGCCAGGGCCATCGCTTCCAGCGCCGGCAGGTAGAAGCCTTCTCGCGAATGCGGCAGCAGGACGGCGATTTCCGCACCGGCCAGGCGTTCGACATAGGCATGGCGCGGAATCCGCTCCAGCAGCAGGCTGACCCGCTCGCCCCGTTCGGCCAATCGTTGGGCCACTGCCTGACCCAGGCCCGGTGCCTTGAGCGCATCAATGAACACGCCCGACGCGCGCTGATCCGTGGCAGTGGCGATCGAGAGGTCCAGGCCGGCCGGAATCACCTCGATCGGCCCACGACAGACACCGGTCGCGGTGATCGCCTCGGCGACCGCACGACTGACGCAGATGCGCAACGCCGGATTGCCGAGAAAGCCCTGCAGAACACTGCCGGGATCGGCGTGCCGGACATGCTGGATCAGATTGACCACCGGAACCTGCTGGCACGCCGCCCGGCCAGCCAGGGCCAGCCAGTCCAGCCCAGCCAGGAACAGCAGATCGGCCTGCTCGGGACGCCAGGTCGCGACGATTCGCTCGGGCAGCGCCAACCATGGATTGCTGTCGTCGCGCAGCGACCCCGGCGTCAGGTAGACCCGAGCATCCCAGCCACCGGCCAGGGCGTGGTTGAAATAGTCCCAGACCTTGCCGTGGCCACCGGTATAGCCACGAAAGTCGCGGTGAAACAGCATCACCGGGGCGGACATGGCTGCACGGTGATCTGCATCGGCACCGGAAACAGACCGGTGAACATCCGTCGGCTGTCGTCCACGACCTCGAACGACAGCATGCCCTCCTGCCGCGCGAGAATCCGGGTCTGATCGAGGCTGGGCGATTCCGCCACGCGGGTCCGGACCCGATAGATGCCGCGCTGGAAGCTGGCGGCCAGATCGAGGCCGACCCGGCAATCACCGACCATTCCGGCCAGATCGATCCGCCGGCCGGTCAGTTGCTGGCCACGGCCATCGAGCAGATCGACGATCAGGATCGGGTGGTCGAGGCCGGCGCGCAGGTGCAGGTCGAACTCGATGCGCAACGGCGCATCGAAACGAACCTCGATGTGGCTGCCACCGTTGATTCGCGCCATCGACACCATCGCCCCACTCTGGCCATAGCCACCCGGAACGGCCGCCAGCGGCTCATGTGCCGCAGCGCCACCGGCTTCCTGCAAGGCACGTCGATGGGTCCGGCCCAGGTATTCGGTGATCGTGTCCTCGGGACCGCCCTCGTACACGATCCGTCCGGATTCGAGCAGCATCGCCCGATCACAGAACGCCTTGAGGGCATTGAGATCATGGCCGACGAACAGCAGGGTCGTGCCGCGACCGAGGATGTCCTCGATGCGGGCCATGGCCTTGGCCTGGAACGCCGCATCACCGACCGCCAGCGCCTCATCGACGATCAGGATGTCGGGATCGATATGGACCTGGACCGCGAACGCCAGACGCACTGCCATGCCCGAACTGTAGGTCTTCACCGGTTGGTCGATGTACTCGCCGATGTCGGCGAAGGCGATGATTTCGTCGATCCGCTGGTCGATGCGATCACGACTGAATCCGAGGATCGCGGCATTGATGTAGACATTCTCGCGACCACTCAATTCCGGATTGAAGCCGGAGCCGAGTTCGAGCAGGGCAGCGACCCGGCCATTGACCCGCACCTGGCCGGCACTCGGCGCCAGCACCCCGGCGACGATCTGCAACAACGTGCTCTTGCCGCTGCCGTTGCGGCC
>DIHI01000106.1:10773-29730 GCA_002420085.1 Lysobacterales bacterium UBA5700
CAATAGCGCTCGATCCGAGTGACCAGGGCCGTGAACGGTCGCAACAGGCGTGCCAGCCGGACCAGCACCGGCACGATCAGCCGGCTGCCGGGCCCCGCCCATAGTCGATAGGTCTTGCCGACATCGCGCAACTCGATGGCGATGTCGGACGGTGCGTCAGTTGGCATGGTGGCAGCCACAGGTTTGCGATCGATGACCCATCGGCACGGCGGGGAGGACCGCCAACGCTACGCGCATTGCATTCAGGGCCGCTCGGAGTCGCTGTCGGCGCCACCCCAGTCAGCAGGCAGTTCGAGCGATTGCAGCCGGCGGGTGATGGCACGGGTCACTTCCTCGGCCTGGGCGTCGGTCTCGATGATGTAGGGCACGATCATCACGATCAACTCGGTCTTGCTCTTGTTGGTGCCGCTGGTCTTGAACAGATTGCCCAGCACCGGGATATCCTTGAGCCAGGGCACGCCGCTGTCACTGTCGGTCTCGCTCTGCTGCATCATGCCGCCGATCAGGATCGAACTGCCGTCGCGCAGGCTCAGGCTGGTGCTGACCGAGCGAGCGAAGATCGATGGCGACTGGATGGCAGCACCCGATGCCACCGGCAGGGCCTCACTGACTTCCTGACGGATTTCGAGATCGATCCGATCGTCGGAGTAGACCACCGGCCGGACATTGAGGATGATGCCGGTACGTCGATATTCGACCGATTGCAGGATGTTGGAGGTGCCATCGGTCTGCTGGCTCGATGCCGTGCTCGACGCGATGGTCGGGATCTCGGTGCTGACGTCGATGCTCGCCTCCTCGCCACTCTTGACCATCAGCTTCGGATTGGACAGAACACTGACCCGATTGTCATTGGCGAGCGCGTTCAACTCGACCCGGGTCTGGCCGGCGACATCCAGCAGATAGGTCAACCCGGACGGCGACGACGGGGAATCCCCATCGTCCACCTGTCCACCACCGAAGCGGCCCGAGGTGAGGGTGCCGCCGAGTCGATCGATGTTGTTCTTGGCCAGCCAGGCGATGCCGAACTGCTCGCCTTCATCCAAGGTCACCTCGGCGATGGTCACCTCGATCATGACCTGGCGTGCGGCGCGATCCATCTGCCGGATCAGGGTCAGCATGCGCTCCCATTCGGACGCCGCGCCCTCGAAGATCAGCGCATTGCGCGGCTCATCGACCAGCAACCGACCACGGCCGAGGCCGGCTCCGCTCTCACCATCGGCAGTGCCGGCACTGCCCTGAGCAGGTGCCGAGGGCGGCGGTGCTGCCGGTGCATTGATGTCGATCGAACTGCGCGCACTGCGCACCGGACCCCGCGCCAGACCGCCGCCACGAACGCCGTTCAGGGTACTGGCCAGTTCTGCCGCTCGGGTGTTGCGCACCCGATAGTAGAACAGGCTGTCGCCCCCGGCGACCGGGTTCGGTCGATCGATCGCGCCGGCCCAGGCGACCGCGTGGTCGAGCAGGTCGGAACTGCCGGCGAACAGCAGCACGGTGTTGGCCGACGGCAGGGGCAAGGCGACGATGGTGGCGGCCTGGATGTTGCTCTGGCGCGGATGCAGAACGGCGGCATAACCCTCGGCGTTGAGGACATCGATCAGTTGTCGGGCCAGTTCATCGGCACCGACGAAGGCCGGCTCCAGCCGGGTGCTGACCCGCCCCCGCAGGTAGGGCCGATCCAGTACCCGGATCGCATCGGCCGCCTGGGCGACCAGATCCGGCTTGCCATACAGAATCACCGCATTGCGGTTGGCATCGTCGACGATTTCCAAACCATCGAGCTTGAATGCGTTGCGCAACCATTGGGTGACATCGGCAATCCGTACCGCATTCAGTTCGATCAACTGGAAGATCGGACGATGACTGACCGGCACATCCGGCAAGGCCCGACCACTGAGCACCAATGGCGGCTCCGAGCTGGCACTGGTCGTGCTCGGGTAGACCCGCACCAGGCCATCACGCCACTGCACCGCGACGCCATAGGCTGCCAGCACCTGCACCAGCAACCGGTAGAAATCGTTCGGCGCCTGAGCCTGCGGGGTGCGCAGGGTGACCAGATCGCGCTTGCGCTCCAGTGCGGGGTCGATCTGGAAATTCAGGCCGAGCAGGTTGCCGAAGGCTTCGTTGATGAAGGCCGGCAGGGGCAGGCTTTCGAGATTGGCGGAGATCGGTTCGCCGTCGAGTTCCGGTGAGCTGCCGCTGTAGTCCAGACCGGCGATCGCCGGTCCGCCGGTCGGCGGGGTCGGAGTCTCCGAGCGTCGCAACTGACCGGGCGCATTGCCCGAGCCACCGCTGAACAGGGCATCATCGCCATCGCTGACGACCGGCGCACGCGGCGGCTTGATCGGCTCGGGCACCTTGAACCGCTCCGCAGGCGCGGCACAGCCTGCGACGAACACGACCAGGGCGGTCAGAACGAGGTATCTGATCGAAATCTTCATGGGTTTTCCGAACCGGACTCGACTCCACCCTCGCGCTCGGCAGGTTCGCCGCACTCGGGCTCGGGCTCAGCGGCGGCGGCGTACAGCGTGCGCTGATGACGACAGCCGTCGCGCTCAAAGCGGATCAGGGTATCACCAATCGCCAGGATGCGAGCACCATCGGGCAGCGGGTCACCGACTGCGAGTCGCTGAATCGCGGCGCCGGTCTGCGCCGATTGGACGATCGCGATCGGCTCAGGGCCGGCCACGATGCCGAGCAGGCGCCACTGTTGGACACCGGCAGCGGCGCCCGCGCGCGAACCGCGCGGACCACCGGCGCCGGCCGCACCCCACACCGAGGCCGGGATTGCCGCCAGTGCCGCCCCCGGCTCGGCCACGACCGTCATCGCCGGCAATGACCACTCCAGCGCCGCAGCCGCACCGGGCGGCGGCTCGGGCGGGGTCGCCAGCACTCCCCAGAGCACGCCGAGCAGAGCACCGATGGTGATGGCGCTGCGATAGGGCCGAGTCTGCATCCACTCAACGAGCATCATCGTCTGCGCCCTCGGCGATCCGATAGAACGCCACCACCGTCAGACTGAACGTCTGGTTGGCGCGGTTGACGAGGGTCGCCTGCTCGATGGTCCGCAATTGCGCATGGCTCTCGATCCGCTGGATCAGTTGCAGCACACTGCGCGGCGGCAGGGCACCACTGAGGGTCACCGGCACCCGCCAGACATCGCTGCCGGGGATGCGAGTCGGGGCATCGCTCTGGACACGCACGACCTCGCCATGGGCTGCGGTGATCTCGCGTGCCCACGTCTGGACGCTGGCCTGGGCCAGGCCCGGCGTATCGATCGCCGGCACCTGGGCATCGAGTGCGTCGGCCAGATCGGCAGCGGCGGCAGCCCGCTCCAACCAGACATCCTGGCCAACCAGCGATTCGATCCGTTGCAGGCGCTGGCGCGCCGCAGACAGGTCGCGCTCGGCCGCCGTCCGCCAATCGCCCGCGAGCAGCCAGAAATAGAGCAGCAGGATCGCGGCGATCAGCAGAACACCGATCTGAAGCCGACGATTGCCGGCCAACTCCTGTTGCGCTGATCGCAACTGGGTCCGGAGGACGACCGGAATCATGGGGCTGCCTCGGCCGGCCGAGCCAGGATCCGCCCCCGGACCGTCACCTCGCCGGCACTGCGCCCGAGATCGGCGGTGACGTCGCGAAACCGGCCACTGTCCTGCCATGCCTGGACCAGCGCCAGCGGGTCCGGATTCGGCAGGGCAAGGGTCACCTCCAGACTGTCCGGTGTCGGCAGCCGCCATTCCAGAATCCGGACATTCTGGCCAAGCAGGGGCAGCACGGCCGGCAACAGCTCAGACTGTCGGGCCGGTGGCCGCAAGGCCAGCAGACCGGCAGCGCGTGCGGCATCCCGCTCGGCCGCCTCGCGCGCCCGCATGATCCGTTGCAGGCCCTCGTCCTTGGCAGCGATCTCGGCTTCGATCCGCGACTCGATCCAGAGTGCGCGGCCGGCACCGGCGATCGGCACCATCAGGCTGAATGTGACCAGCCCGGCGATCGCTGCCAGCGCCTGGCTCCGGTAGCGCAACGCCAGTCCGGCCAGATGATCGCCACCGGTCAGCGACCAACCGCGTGCCGACAGCGGCGCCGGCTCCGGGATCGGAACGTCGTCGATCGCTGGCAGGCCGGAGCCGCGCAGGAACTCGTTCCACTCGACCCGGTCGGGCGACTGCCGCCACCAGCGCGAAGCCACCAGCACCCGCTCGCGCCAGACCCGACCCTCGACCCCCTCCGCCACTGCCAGCAGCACCGCTCCGGCATCGTCAACCGAACCGACGAAGATCGATTCCGGCAGGATCCGCCGTGGCGTCGCAGCGGCGGGATCGTCATCGACACCGCCACCAAGCGTGCCCACCACCGCCTTCGACCAAGCCCAGACCATCGCCTTGCGACCGACCCACTCGGCATGGAACTGCGGGTCCGGAAACGGCGCCCAGCGGCGCACGGCAGTGTCGAGAAACGCCTTGCGACGGGCGGCCGACAGTGCCGGGCACTCGAACACGGCATACGCGCACAGGGCACGCGACACCACCCACTCGCTGCCGGCTCCGCCGATGGCGACCCGCCGAAGCCCATTGCTATGGCGCAGGTAGCGACTCGGCGAGAATCGGCGTTTCAGCGACGCGCGTACCGCGTCCAGGGTCGATGCCATCTTGTGAGAGGCTGTACTCATAATCCTCGCGCCACGGGGCTCCACCATCATCGATCGGGGTGAGGGTCCAATGCAGCACCCGCATCGGCCCGCCCTCACGCGACCACATCCGCAGGGTGCCGCTCGAACCCGGGGCAAGCGTCAACCAATCAACCTGTTCGAGATCGAGCGCCGGAGCCTGCTGCCCGATCTGGCGCAGCAGAGTATACGGCTGTGTACGCCGACCATCGACGATCCGGGCGGCCGCCTCGGCATCGATGCCGGGGATGCTCTCCAGAACGTGGGCCGGCGCGGTGTTGACATTGATCATCGCCGAACGCACGGCCGTGAAGCTGTTCTCCAGCACGGCATCGTCCAGACCGGCCAGCACGTCGCGCCAGCCCATCACGGCCCGCAACTGTTGCGGCGAGACCAGGGCACGCCCGGTCGGCGGCGCCAGACCGGCCTCCAGATAGTGCTCACGCTCGGCACTGTCACGGCGGTGCAGATCATCGCCATCCTGGTAGTCGAGCAGCAGATCGCTCAATCGACGCCAGGACATCGGCACCTGCCACTGTTGCATGTGCGCCTGCAATGCCAGCGGCGGCGACCAGTTGAAGGCCAGCAGGCCGTGATCGTCCTGGAGGGCGAAATCGACCCCGCCGAGCCCGAGATAGGCACGGCCATCGAGCCGGATCTCATTGCCGATCGGCATCATGGTCAGCGGCGCCTCGCCGACCGCCCTGGCCTCGGCCTGCTCGTCGGCCGTCAGCCGGACCTGATCGTCGATGGTCAGGCCACCGAAAGTGACCCGCTGACTGGCCAGCAGATACAGCACGCTGGCGCGGGTGTCTGCCATGGCCAGTTCGGCCTGCCACTCGCGCTGGCGTTGCAGATGATCGTCACGCAGGCGCTGGGCGATCAGGGCCACGGTGGTGGCCAGTACAGTCAGGGCGACCAGGACCGCCAGAACCAGGATCAGGGCGAATCCACCGGCATGCGCCATCGGCCCACCCCTGCCGGTCTCAAGCATCGGCACTGGCCGGACCTGCCCCGGATCGATCGGCTCGCACGCCATCATTCGATCTCCGGCTGAAACGGATCGATGCGCTCCACCCGAGGCCCGCGCACCGCCGCCAGACGCAGACTGGTACGGCCATCGACCCACTGGCGCAGCAGGCCGACCGCAGTCGGCAGGCCGGTCTGGCTTCCGCTGGCCGGCGGCCACTGGCTGTGGCTACCGCCTTCGGCGTCGAGATAGACCAGACGCGCCGAATCCAGGTCCGGCATCGGTACGGCGAAGCGCTCGACACCCTCCTGCACATAGGCAAGCACCCAGGTGCCGGCAGCGTCCTGTTCGACCCGCCAGGCGATCGCAGCCGGGGTTCCCGGCGGCCCGAGCAGTGGATTGCGGCTGGTCGCTTCCATCTGTCCCGGCTCACCGCGCAAGGGCCGTGACCCGATCGGATGCAGTCCGCGCACGCTTTCCACGAACCAGTCCTCACTCAGGGTGCGGACATCGAGCAGTTCGCCCTGCACCAGAAAACGCTCGCGGGCAACCCGGTAGGCGGTCAGGGTCTGGAACATCAGGGCGGTCGCCAGTGACACCAGCAGCAGCATCACCAGGGTCTCCATCAGCGTGAAGCCGGTCGGGTGATGGCGACCTGCAGGGTGAATGGCATGGCCTCGGGGGGTCGGCATGCCAGCTCAATCCCGATCGATCGTGCGGACCTGCCGCCAACCGACCTGCCGAATGGCGAATCCGGGCAGCGCGCGACCGTCCGACCAGACCGCGACATCGACCTGGTAGAGACCGACCTCGAACAGCGACAGCGCCCCCAGTGCGGTCTTGCCGTCGGTCGGTGGCAGCAGGGGGTGCGCCTGCCATGCCACCACCAGTGGCCCGACCTCACGACGACCTTCCGGCTCACGCATCGGATTGATGGTCCGCACCAGTTCCAGTGCCGAATGCTGGACCGCGAGCGTGTCACGGCCGGCCTCGACCCGAGCCAGGGTGTGTAGATTGGCATTCAGCCAGGCGTACAGCGAGAATGCCGCCAGCGCGAACAGGGTCATCGCCACGATCGCTTCCAGCAAGGTGAACCCATGCTGGAAGCGACTCGACCGGACAGAATCGTGCCTGGCCATCCTCATCGGCCGCCACCCTCGGCGGTCGCCGGCGCCAGAGCCGGGCGACGCGGCTGGCAGAACGGCGCATGAACGACGATGTCGATCGCCAGGCCCGAGGTGTCGCTGACCATCCGCAACGCCCCCGGCCCGCACAGACCATCGACGCGCACCCGCCAGGGCTGCGGCGCACTCAGCGTCCAGCCATCGGGTGCCCACAACGGCGCCGACCCGCTGGCCAGGCGGTCATCGTCGATCACCAGGGATCGGCCGTCGGACCGCGCCAATCCAGGCAGTCCGCGGACCTGTTCCATGACTGCATCGATGTCCGACTGCCGCTGCCAGGTTTCGACCGTGCGCAACAGGGCCGGCGTCGCCAGACTCGCCGCCAGACCGAGCACCGCCAGCACCACCAGCAGTTCCAGCAGTGTGAAGCCTGCGCCGATCGCCCGGAACGGATGATCGGATCGACGAGCCGGCAGCGACCGCATCGCCATCAACCGCCGGGCAGATACCCGATGTCGGCATCGTACCCCTCGCCACCTGGCTGGCCGTCAGCACCATGGGAGTACAAGGTGAATGGCCGATCGCCGCTTGGCGCCGGCGAATAGATGTAGGGCTTGCCCCAAGGATCGTCGGGCGCCGGCTCATCGAGATAGGGACCGGCCCAACTCTTGGCCGTGCGCTCATCGCTCGGGCGGCGAGTGAGCAGGCCCAACCCCTCCTCGGCGGTCGGCAGGCGGGCGATGTCCAGGCGCATGGTCTGGAGCGCACCGGACAGCATCTTGATCTGCGTCTCGGCGGTCTGCGCCTTGGCCTTCTCCGCATGCTGGAACATGCGCGGCCCGACCAGACCCATCAGCAGACCGACGATCGCCAGCACGACCAGCATCTCCAGCAATGTGAACCCGCGTGGAACCCGACCTCCGGCACAGCACGCCCGATGGCGCGGGCGCTCGGCGAATCCGACTTGCATTGCGAACATGATTGCACCTCGATGAACGATACGGATGGCGACAGGCAAGCATAGTGGCAGCCACTGCCTGACGCGACGCCCAACCCCAGCCATCAGATGGCCAGATCGTTGACACTGGTGATCGCCAGGATCACCCCCAGGATGATGACGCCGATCAGACCACCGATCACCAGGATGGCGATCGGCTCGATCAGGATCAGCACCCGCTTCATGCGGTCACGACCGGACCGCTCGTACAGCCGGGCCAGCGACTCCAGCATCGGCGCCAGCTTGCCCGAACGCTCCCCGACCCGAACCAGGTTGTAGCCGGTCGCGGTCAGGGCATCGTGATCCTCCAGGGCATCGGCCAGGCTGCCGCCACCGCGAACCGCCCTGGCAACCTCGCCCATGCGCGCCCGCCGATGCGGCAACTGCATCCCGGCCCGCGCCAGTTCGAGCGCTTGCAGCAGGGGCACCCGATTGCCGAGCAAAGCACCCAGCACCTTGGCCCAGCGCGCGGTATCGGATTCGACCAGCCAGGCACCGATCACCGGCAGTCGCGCCAGCCGATCGACCAGCGCCGCCCGAGCCTCGCGATCACGCAGCCAGAGCACCAGCCCGGTCGCCGCTGCCGCTGCCGCCAGCAGCGCCCACAGCCCGTTGCGACTGGTCCACATGCCGAGACCGAGCACCGCCCAGGCCAGGAATGGCAGATCCTCGGCGCGCTCCAGCAACGAAGCAAACTTCGGCACCACGTACAGGAACATCAGGGCGACCGCCCCGGTCCCGGCCAGCACCAGGACCGAGGGATAGATCAGGGCATTGCGCATCTCGGTGCGCAAGCCGTGCTCGTACTCCATCTGACTGCCAGCATCGGCCAGCGCCCGCCCGAGTTCGCCGGTCACCTCGCCGGCCCGTGCCAACTGCATGACGTACTCCGGCAGGGGCAGACCAGCCGCCGCCAGCGCGGCCGAGAATCCCTGGCCGCGTTGAAGCTGCCGCGACATGCCGGAAAATGCCTCGACGATCCTCGGGTGATGCACCGATTCGGCCTGGGCGGCCACCGCCTCGGCGACGCTGACCCCGGAATTCAACAACGTCGCCAGCTCCTGCACGGCCAGGATCAGATCGGTCTCGGTCAGGCGACCACGCCGCTGCACCTTGCCATCGCCATCACCGAGCCGCAGATCGACCACGGTCAGGCCACGGCGCTCCAGGGCTCGGGCCGCACCGCGCTCGCTGTCGGCGCGCAGTGCGCCAGTGAAGGCGATGCCTTCGGCGTTCAGGGCTTCGTAACGGAACTTCGGCATGGCGATATGCTAGCAGTCTGTCGGACCTTGCCCGGCACCAACCGCGACCGACCTGCGGGCATGCGCACCGACGCCCCAGGCCACCGACGGCTCAGCCACCGGCGGATCAGGCGCCGGTGACCCGCAGAACTTCCTCGGCCGTGGTCAGCCCCTGCCACGCCTTGAGCAGGCCATCGTCACGCAGGAATCGATGACCCTCCTCGCGGGCCTGCGCCTTCATGCGGTTGACGCTGGCGCCAGACACGATCAACTGCTGCATCGCCTCCGAAACCGGGATCATCTCGTAGATGCCAAGCCGACCGCGATAGCCGGTGTGCAGACACTTCGGACAGCCGACCGCCTCCATCCAACGGGCCGGCGTCCCGCCCAGTACCCTGCGCGCGAACGGCTCGGCCTCATCCGCCAGCGCCGTCGGCACGTGGCCCGGACGCGCGCACTCGCACAACCGCCGGACCAGACGCTGGGCCTGCACCGCCCGGATCGGAGTCGCCACCAGGAACGGCTCCAGCCCCATGTCGATCAATCGGGTGAAAGCGCTGATCGCATCATTGGTGTGCAGGGTCGAGAGCACCAGATGGCCGGTCAACGCCGCCTGGACAGCGATCTCGGCGGTCTCCAGATCGCGGACCTCGCCGATCATGACCACGTCCGGATCCTGGCGCAGAATCGAGCGCAAGGCATTGGCGAAGGTCAGACCGATCTCGCTGTGTACCTGAATCTGGGTGATGCCCGGCAACTGGAACTCGACCGGATCCTCGACCGTGATGATCTTCTTGAGGCCATCATTGGTCGCCGCCAGCGCCGCGTAGAGGGTGGTCGACTTACCCGAGCCGGTCGGACCGGTGACCAGCACGATGCCGTTCGCCTCGGCCATCCAGGCACGCATCATCGCCAGGTGATCGGCCTCGAAGCCGAGCCGATCCAAGCCAAGTTCGCGGCGTTCCTTGGGCAACAATCGCAGGACGATCGATTCGCCATGCACCCCGGGCAGCGCCGACGCGCGAATATCCATTTCCTGGCCGCCGACCCGGACTGACAGGCGACCGTCCTGGGGCAGACGCCGCTCGGCGATGTCCATGCCGGAAATCAGCTTGATTCGCGACGCCACCGCATCGAAGCGTTGGCGCGGCAGGCGCAGTCGGGCATGCAGCACACCGTCGATCCGGAAGCGCACCACGAACTCGCGCTCCTCGGGCTCCAGATGGATGTCCGATGCCCGCTGCTCGACCGCCTGGGCCAGCAGATTGCTGACCAGTTCAACCACCGGCGCCTCCTCGGCCATCTCGCGCAGATGCCGGGCATCTCCGTCCTCACCACCCTGCCCGACAATATGACGCGCCAGGGCATCGAGCATGCGATCGAGATCCTGACTTCGACACAGCGCAAAACGCAGCCGCCGGCTGCCATGAACATGCGCCAGCGCCTCGCGCAGTCCCGGCGCCAGCGGATCCCGTGCCGCACACCAGACACCGCCCTCGCCGTCCGGCCAGACCAGCACCTGCTGATCCAGCAACCAGTCCAGACCGACCGGGGTATCGCCCGCCAGCAGCCGGATCGCATCCTCGTCCGGCATCGCCAGATCGGCACTGCCGAGGACCGGCAGATCGAGCTGCCGTGCCAGCGTCTCCAACAAATTGTCCTCACTGAGCGCACCGATCCGCATCAGCACACTGCCCAGGCGACCACCGATCCGCGCCTGCAACGCCAGCGCCCGCTCCAGATCGGCCTCACCGATCAGCCCGGCAGCGATCAGCAGATCGCCCAACCGTTGTGGTGTCGGCGCATGCAGCGGCTCAGACGACATCGGCAAATCCCCTCTTCAACATGACGAACAGCGATAGCCCCAACACGTGTACCAGCAGGGCCGCCCCGGCGTAGCCGGCCCACAGGCCCCAGTCCGGCCACAGCCCGGCAAACACCGCATCACGGGTCTGCTCGACCACCACCGTCACCGGATTGATGACCAACCAGCTTGCCAGCGGCTCGGGCAGGGTCTGCCGGGCGTAGAACACTGGCGCCAGGAACATCGCCACCGTGGTCAGCGGCGCCACTGCCTGACCGAGGTCACGCAGATACACCCCGAACGCCGCCAACGTCCAACTCAGACCGAGCAACAGCACCGCATAGGGCAACAGGATCACCGGCAGCGCCAGTTGCGCCCAGGCGAACCCCGCTCCCCAGAAACCATTGACCACGACCAGCAGGGTCAATCCTGCGACCATGTGGACCAGGGCCACCAGCAGATCGACCCAGGCCAGGGTTTCCAACGGAAAGACCACCTTCTTGACGTAGTTGGGCTGGTTGACGATCGTGGTCGGTGCCTTGACCAGGGTCTCGGCCAACAGACCGTGGACCAGCAGACCTGCCATCAGCATCAGCGCAAACTGCCCGAGCCCGCCAGCCTGATCGGCCTGCGGCCAGCGTGCCTTGAACACCACACCGAACACCAGGGTGTACACCGCCAGCATCAGCACCGGCGTCAGGACTGGCCACAACAGCCCGAGCAGCGAACCGCGATAGCGGCCCGCCAGATCCCGCTGGACCAGGGCCATGATCAGCG
Source organism: Lysobacterales bacterium UBA5700 (assembly GCA_002420085.1). Classification (GTDB taxonomy): domain Bacteria; phylum Pseudomonadota; class Gammaproteobacteria; order Xanthomonadales; family Xanthomonadaceae; genus UBA11164. Next base: position 22,350 of record DIHI01000106.1, read on the forward strand.
CACGATGGCGCCAGGGCTGAATCAAGGCCAACCGCACCGATGCCTTCACGGAGAATCGCTCCACACCGCCATCCAGATACCGTCCACGTCAGACAAACCTTGCCATCGTACCGCAGGCGACCGCCGGCATCCCGGACCGCACTGCCCCGCAGCCGTTCCCGGCAGGAAGCCACACGCGCTCCCGATTGCCCCGCTCGTCGTCGAAGTCGGCCGGCAAGCGCGAACCCGGTCACGGTTGCTGGCAATTTGGGCGATCCAGGCGCTTTTTGGCAGCCCGCCATCCGCTCCCCGTCCCTCACGAAGGATTGACGCGCCGATTTGGGTGGGCTATGTTGCCCCTCGCGAGGCTTGCCGTCCTGGGGCTCGGCGGAGCCGTATTTCTGCAGGTACAATCCCCCCAGGACAACCGGTCGCCCGAAGCTTGCCTTCTGGTACCGGGTAAGAGCGGTGCTTCCGGTCCAGGCTTCGCACCCCGAAACGCTAGCGTACAACCTAGTCAAAACTAAGGAGTTTGTTCGACATGTCGAATCTCAAGCGCAATACCCTCGCCCTCGCGGTCGCAGCCGGCATGTTCCTGCCGCTGAGCGCGATGGCTTTCGATATCACCACCGACGGCAACAATACCGGTGAAGTGATCGCCTCGCAGAACGGCTCGACCATCACCATGACCGAGGTCGTCGAACTCAATGCCGACGGCATCACCGACAACCTGATCGGCCGTACCACCGGCTTCGGCGTCCGCCTCCTGGTGCCCTCCAGCGTCACCGTGGTCAGCGCCACCATCGCCGATGGCACCATCGACCTGGTTCCGGATAGCGACGCCGACCCGTCCAATGACTGGACCGCCAGCGCCGGCATCTTCAGCGGCAACGCCGCCGTGTGGAACATCCAGCCGTCCGGCGCCAATGCCACCATCAATGCCGGCACCATCCTCAACATCCAGGCCCTGACCCTGTCCGGCGTTCCGCTCACCGGCACGGTGGTCGGCACCGTCCAACTGTTCGACCCGAACACCAACCAGGTCATCGCCTCGGCCAATGTCAACCTGATCAGCCGTGCCAACGGCGTCACCCTGACCTGCGATACCGGCGACGGCGACACCGACAAGAAGATCGACGTCGGCTCCGATCCCAACCAGGCTCCGAAGGTCCAGTTCACCCCGGTCGGTGCCCTGGGCGCCATCGGCAGCAGCCTCAACGGCAACGGTGAGACCTACTTCAACGCCGGCAGCGTCAACATCGCCATCAATCCGGGCGTGACCTTCTCGTTCCTGCCGGGCGATCTCATCAACCTGAGCCTGTCGGGCGACTTCGATCCGGCCTTCCTGGCGGCCAACGGCGGCGCGGTGTTCCTGTCGTCCGACCCGTTCTGCGGTGCGGCTGACATCGCCAGCAGCACGATCAATGCCGCCGGCACGGTCGCAACCTTCACCGCCATCGATCCGAACGTCGTGTCCAGCGCCTTCGTGTGCCTGACCTCCGACGGTGCCACCCAGATCGATGCCAGCTCGCTGACCGTCAATGGCAACTTCACCCGCGGCATGGACGTGACCAACTTCCCGTCCTGCCAGGTGCTGCCGCTGATGTTCAACGGCTCGGTGGTCAAGGTGTTCACCTTCAACCCGGCGGGCAACACGCTGGCGCAGAGCTTCCTGCGCGTCAGCAACTGGGGCACCACCGGCGGCCTGGTCACCATCGAAGGCTACGATGACGGTGGCAATCCGGGTGATTCCAACATCACCTTCATCCTGCCGGCCGGCGAAACCCTGCAACTGAACTCCAACGACCTCGAAAGCGGCAATGCTGCCAAGGGTCTGTCGGGCGCGTTCGGTGATGGCCTCGGCCGCTGGCGCATGGTTCTGACCGGCGAGTTCGACAACATGCGGGTCAGCAGCCTCAACCGCAACAACAACACCGGCACTGTCACCAACCTGACCGACGCCGACAGCAATGGCGAGCAGGCGCTCGACGATAATGGGATCGTTTTTTGATGCAGTAAATGCGACTTCGTTGACCTGAAATCGAACGGGCGTCCTGTGCTGCACAGGGCGCCCGTTTTCATCTGCGCATCCGATCCGGATTCAATACGGCCAGCACCCGACCAGACACCTGATCGTCGAGATATGGCGCACCCATTTCACGGCAGTCGCAAGCACATCAAGCCAGAACCCGCATCGCCCAAATCATGGCTCATTTCGCACGCTCAAAGCCACTGCAACGGGCTTCGAGAACCGCTCACCGATCTGCAACTGAGGTTCGGCACCAGCCAGGAATAACACTACGGTTGTCGACCACTGGCCAGAGCCGCTGAACCGGACCACTGGGCCGAATGATAGCCAACCCGGAGAGTCCCGACCGCCTCCATGCTCGGCGCATCCACACACGGAACGTCGACAAGCAATGACGCATGAAGCGTTCAGACCCGCCCCTTGCACTCAAGCCTCAATCGACAATCACAAAATCGCCGACATAGACTGACTCCTGCGTGATAGGATCAAATATCCGGAGCGGCAAGCGCCCCGGTGAGTTCAACAGATGCGGATTGATCAATTTGGCACTTATGACACTTCCACCAACGGTGGCTTCAAGCCGTTGATCGCCGAGCGTCACCATGGTGTCTTGCGGAGCGCAGAACGTGCTGACCCATAAAACCGACGCACCATCCACACCGACGTTGAAGGGCTTTCCAACCCGGGTCGAACGCGGCCCCCAATCGTCAACCGCACTGAACACGCTCGACGCAATGCCCATGCCCGATTTCGAGCGGCCGGGCGCATCCCTGACCACACATGTCCCAACGTACTGACGAACGCCCTGAAACGGGTCATACAATTCGATCGAGTAGCGACCTGCCTCAGCCATAATGGATCGGTCTTTCTCCGGATCGATACGCGCCGACAGGGTGTTATTTCCAAGGGCGACAGGGGTCACGACCCCATCGATCAGGAGGGCGATTCCACTGGGAGCTTCACCCTCGAACGCGACCCAGATACCGGGCGATCCAGATCGCTGTATTCCAGTACGATTATCGATGCAGATGGACCGTGGTCCCCACTCACGAATCTCAAGAATATCGGCCACCCTTGCCGAGGCTGGATCCTGTGCTGGCGAAGCGTGTGATGATTCACTTTTTTGATGGACCCACGCCGAAAGAATCAGCAGATCATATTCAAATTCCGACACCCTCCATCCATCGATTTCCACATGCCGCTGTTCAAGGTAATCGGAAGCAACGATCATCCGGATCGCGTCGGCCAAGGTTTCTTGCGCAAACGGTGGCTGTTCAAGCCGTCTCAACAAACGCCTCCGAATGGCCCCGACATCATGGCTGTGGAGTGAAGAATGCGCCTGGAAACCTCGCAACCGACGTGCGAGCGCGTCCAACTCGTGCGCTCGCCCATCACGGTGAAAACGTCCAGACGCCTGGGCCAAGCCAGGCATGACCATGGAAACGGTCGTGGCGATCGCCGTTCGCAAGAGCTGCCGTCTGTTCATGAGACTGTCCGCAAGCGGCCTGCGATGTGCTCGGCGGCCCTCACGGAAAGCGCGACGATCGTGAGCGTTGGATTGGCATACCCGTAAGCAGGAAAAACCGAACTGCCGAGCACGTAAAGATCATCGCTGCCGAACACCCGACAATCACCATCGACGACGCCCTGACCCGATCGATCGGCCATCCGGGTAGTGCCCATATGATGCATGCCGGCCGCGAGGCTTTCGTCGATTGCCGGCGCTCGATGCACGGTCTTCCGGAAGCGGCCCAGACCGGCTGCTGCGACGTGCTGACCAAACCGCTCGGCAGACTGCATCAATAGATCGAAGTCTTCGGATTCCACTCGCCAATCCAGCCGGACCCGTGGCACGCCATTGGCATCGACATCATCGACCAGGCTCAGCCGGCTTTCGCGGTTCGGCGTCTGCCCAGCCACCACCCGAACCGAGAATAATTTCAATCGTGATGGATTCGGCCCAAAGAACACCGCGTTGAGGCCATAGTCGTGCTGCAAGAACGAATCTTCCGTTACCGGGTGCAGTGCGATCATGTGACTCGGCGCCAAACTGGCACGCAGAACCTCCGGCGTGGGCGCATGTCGTGCCATGATGCCGCCCGCCGCTGTTTCTCGGCGATTGTAGTTCAAGTCCGGCGAAGCCAGTAGTTGGCCCAGCGTGATTCCGAAGTGATCGGCGAAGCAACGGCCTATCCAATCACCCTCCATGGCGAACGGGTTCTCGATCGATTGGTTCGACCAGAGCAGTGTCCTGGCATTCTCGATCCCGCCCATGGCAAGCACGTGGAATCGTGCAGAAAGTCTTCGGCGCCGCCCATCCCGATGCTGCAACAACCAGGTCGATCGTCCGTTCTGGCCACGCTCGACCTTGATCAGGTCGGTATTCAACAGACAACTGACCTCGATAGACCGACGGATGTGCTCGCGATAGACTTCCCCGAATCGGGTCGGCGGACTGAACCTGAATGTCAGCGGGTAGAATCCCGACTTTTCAGGCAATTCAATGCTTACTTTCTGCAATTCTTGCGATACGGCGGGACCATCGAATTCCGGTCGGCCTATCTCAAGCCATCGATATGCATCCGAGATATATTTGTAGACGTCCGACCGAGCCACTGGCCAGCCCGTTCTCCTCACTCCATCCACAGCTTCGAAGTCGATTTCATCCAACGGCCGACACCAGCCACCCCAATGGCCTGATGTCCCTCCAAAATACCGCAGACGGGATGTCTCCAACGGATAGGGCCTTGGTGCCGACTGCCCGCGATAGGGATCCAGACCCGCAGCGTCCGAAGGCTCAAATCCCCCGGCCTCGACAAGCAGGCATCGCGCGCCCCGTTTGGCAAGCTCCAGTGCGAGCGTGATACCGGCCGGGCCAGCGCCGGCGATGGCAACGTCGAAGACGGATGAATCCGTCATATCGTCCCAGCGAATCAGCATGGCTGCCTGGCCCATATGGCGACTCGACCCACCTCGCCCATGTCCGTGGCAGGCAGCATCGTCCATCGATCGTGGGCCGGCCCTTGCATCGAACCGCCAGGGGTGGGCGAAGATTCCGTCATGTCCTGACTGCATGCGTCATCGTGCGTGGCACTCGGCGCGCGGGATGGTGTTCCGGTTCGCATGCGGCCCCGCTCATCGTGACCGATAGGCATGGGGCTGCCACGGCCCCCATTTCGCCTCATAAATGGCTTTGTTGCGCTCGAACAGTGCCTTGCGTTCCTCCGGCTGCTTCTGCTCGAAGGTCGCTGACAAGTGGTGGTGGACGAAGACATCCTCGGCACAGCCGATTCGCCAACCCGCCTGCTCGACCCGCCGGCAATAGTCGTCATCCTCGAAAAAGCCGATGCCGAACGCTTCATCGAGACCACCGACCGTCTGATAGACCACGCGCGGCATGGCGACACAGAAGAACGCGGCGGTGTGCAAGGGCAGCCATTGACCCGGATGCGCCAGGGTGTAGCGGCGTGCGGCCGGCAGCATGGCTGCCATGTCCGGATAGACGATGTCGATCCTGGCCTCATTGCCGATGTTGTTGGTGACCGGCCCGACCAGACCGAGTCGCGCCTCGCGCCGCAGCAGGGCCGTCAGACCGCGCACCCAGCCGGGCGTAACGAAGGTGTCGTTGTTGAGCAGGATGAGGAACTCACCCTCGGCGACGGCCAGACCGACATTGTTGCCGGCGGCAAAGCCCAGATTGTCCTCGTTGAGGATCAGCCGACGGCGATGACCGGCGGCAGAAGGTTCAACCAGCCAGTCCTGGAGGTACTGGCGCGAGCCATCGCTGGATGCATTATCGACCACGATGACTTCGAGATTGCGGTAATCGCTGTAGTGTTCGATGCTGAACAGGCACGCCTGGGTGAAGACGAGATTGTTGTAAGTCAGCACCACGACCGAAACACACGGCTCCGCGATGTTTTCCAGCGCTTCGTCGAAGGCGCGGGCACGGTGATCCCAGGTCTGTTCGCTGGCGAACTTCTGGCGCTCGGCGACGGCTGTACTGCCGCCGGGATCGTCCAGCAGTTGCGCCACAGCCGCCACGAACGCCTGCGGTGTGCTGGCGACGCGCACGGTGTCGCCAAACTGCGCCATCTCGGGCAAATCGATGGCCACCACTGGCTTGCCGGCACTGAGATACTCGTAGACCTTGACCGGATTGGTCGCCTCGGTCAGCGGGGTAACCCGAAACGGCAACAGGCAGACATCGAAACCATGCAGCCACTGCGGCAGGTCGGCGTAGGGAACTTCGCCGATGAACTCGACATTGGCGAGGTCGGCCAACTGGCGCGCGGCGCTGGCTGTATCGCTTCCGACCAATCGGATCAGCACCTGCGGCAGGGCCTCGGCCAGTGCGCGAATCAATGCGCAATCGAACCATTCGGCGATGGCCCCGAAGTAACCGACGATCGGGCGCCCCAGGGCATCGCCGCGCACCCGCTCCGGCGGCCGACTGAAGAATGCGTAATCGGCGGCGTTGCGCACCAAACGCAGGTTGCGCGACTGCGGCGCGAGGGCATCGGCCAGCCACTGCGAACTGACGATCACCAGGTCGGCATCGGCGATCAGGGCATGCTCGGCCTCGATCACCGCAGAACCGGTATTGTCGAATCCGGCATGATGATCCATGCAGTCATACACCTGCACGACATTGGGCAACATCCGCGAGCCGATCCGCCAGTAGGGGTGTTGCACCAAGGAGATGCAGCGTCGTGAATCGGTCCAGGCCAGCAATTCGGCCAGACTGCTGGCCAGTGCCGCCAATGCTTCGGCGTCGGGCGGCTGGTGATAGATGGCGGGCGCGCCCGGCAGATGCAGATGCACCTGGAACAGACGCCCGCTGTCATCGAGCGCCTCGACCCGAACGCCAGGCCGGCGGTCATCGATGAAGTGGTTGGAGAGGTAGAACACCCGGTGACCCTTGCGTGCCAGGGCGCTGGCGATGTGCTGCGGCCGCTGATAACGGAAATGCCAGTCGATCACCGCCCAGACATAGACATCCGGCAACGACATGGGCTGCTCGGCCAATGGCGGGCGGGCCGGCGCCGTCAACGGGGCTTCGCGATCGATTGCGACGTTGACCGACACCACAGGGACACAACCGATGGTCTCGCCACGGGCAATCGCCTGGAGTTCGCGGTCATCCTGGAACGGCCCGATGCCCGGCAATCCCTGCAATCGACGGCGCAGGCGGCGCAACTGCCACACGCAGGCACGCGCCGGCCGACTGAACCGCCACCACCGACTGGTCAACAGGCGCTGCACGGCAGTTTCGGCGCGCTCGCGCAACCGCACCTGCATGGTGAGCGTGCGGGTCAGCTCGTCGATCGATGACTGCAATGCAGCGATGCGCTGCTCACGCTCGGCCTGAGC
>DIHI01000106.1:29832-30113 GCA_002420085.1 Lysobacterales bacterium UBA5700
ACCTGACGGGCGACCAGTTGCCGATGCGCTTCGGCCAGTTCAGTCGATGCGGCCAGCCATTGCGCCTCACGTTGTGCGGCATGGGTGCGCGCCTCAGCCAGTTCACCTCCTTGCCGTTCGGCCGTCGCCAATGCCCGTGCGTGCTCGGCCTGCATCTGCCGGATGTCCTCGCTGATCGCCCGCAGCACCTGCTGTTCGGTGATCTCAAGCCGCTCCTGCAATGTCTGCAACTGCGGCGAAAGGACTCGACCCAGTGCCGCCTCGCCTTGCAGACGCGCACT
>DIHI01000106.1:30342-37494 GCA_002420085.1 Lysobacterales bacterium UBA5700
CCTGCATCTGCCGGATGTCCTCGACGTAGGCCGCCAACAGGCGATCCTGGCCGTCCGCCACGCGCGCATCCAAGGCATCCAGCTTCGGTGCCAGGGCCATTGCGAGGCCGGCCTGGGCCTGCGCGCGCGCAGCCTCGGTCAAGGCTCCGGCATGTTCGGCCTGCATCCGCTGGATGTTGACACTCACCGCCGTCAGCAGGTCGCGTTGGCCATCTGCCAGGGCCTGACCCAACCGTTCGAGTTGCTCCGGGATGCTGCCGATGTCGCGCGCGGCACCGGCAAGCGCGGCTTCGGCGTGTCCGGCTCGCTGCCAGAGGGCATCAATGAAATTCGCTTGCTCATCGAGCAGACCGTCATACAGTGCCGACCAGGCGTGCCAGGATCCGGCCACGCTCTCAAGCGCGGCCCGGGCATCACCGCCATCAGCCAGGGCGAGCAGAGCATCGTGCATCTGGGCCAGGGTCGGCGCCAGATCGCGCAACGAGTCTGCCCTTTCCTGCCGATGATGGCGCATGCCGTGATCGAGAAAGCGCTCGATGTCGGTGCGCAGATCATCGTCCTGTCGCAAGCCATCGAGTGCAAGCTCGGAAGCGATCCGGCGCAGGGTGCCCAGGCCATCGGCCAACACCTCGTCGTAGCGCACGAAACAACGCGGCAGATCACGAGTCGCCGCCTCGCACTCGATCAGATGGCGCAACCAGAGCAACAGCGAGCGTGCCAGCGAGAAGCCGTCACGGGCAGCCAGTGAGGCTGCGATCTCCAGTGGATGACGCAAGACGATGACTGCCGACAGGCGACAGTGGCTCGGGTCGAGTGCTTCGATCCACAACGGTGCCAACCGGCACATGCGTGGATCCTTGAGCGCGAACAGCGGGCCGGCGAACTCGGCCTGGGCATACGACCGGATCGCGGTCAGCGCCGACCGCGCCGCCGGATGCCCGCGCCAGTCAGTCGGCAGCGCGCGCAGATCGTCCCAGCGGCGGCCGAGCGCGGCCAACAGGCGCTCATCGGTTTCCACCGCGAAAGCGTTTTCCCAGTGACCGGTTCGGTTGCCCTCGCTCTCGCTGATCAGCCGCTGGCCGAGCTCACAGCCAGCCAGATTGAGCAGGCGGGCCAGGGCCGAGGTGCCGCTGCGATGCATGCCCAGCACCAGGATGCCCTGGCGTCCGACGTGTTCGGCGGTGCCACCGATGGGATTGGCGTTCGCGACCATGCCGCCTCAGTCCAGGGCCGAAGCCAGATCCGCACGCAGGTCGGCCAGATCCTCGACACCGACCGACAGCCGCACCAGATTGTCGGTAATGCCCAGGGCCGCGCGCCGCTCGGGCGGCACCGAGGCATGGGTCATGATCGCCGGGTGATTGGCCAGGCTCTCGACGCCACCGAGCGATTCGGCGCAGACGAACAGTTCGGTGCGCTCCATGAATCGCCGGGCACCGGCCAGACCGTCCTTGACGTACAGGGTGATCATCCCGCCGAACCCATGCATCTGGCGCTCGGCCAGGGCCTTTTGCGGATGCGAGTCGAGACCCGGGTAGACCACCCGTTCGATCGCCGGATGCGTTTGCAACCATTCGGCCAGCGCGGCGGCGTTCTCGCAGTGGGCGCGCATCCGCAGGTGCAGGGTCTTGAGGCCGCGCAGGGCCAGGAAACTGTCGAATGGTCCCTGCACCGCGCCGACGGCGTTCTGCAGGAAGGTCATGCGCTCGGCCAGTTCGGCATCGTCGCCAACCACGACCACACCACCGACGATATCGGAGTGGCCATTGAGGTACTTGGTCGCCGAATGCATCACCAGGTCGGCGCCGAATTCGAGTGGGCGCTGCACGGCCGGTGAGCAGAAGGTGTTATCGACCGCGACCCACAGTCCATGCTGCTTGGCGAACGCGATGGTGCGGGCGAGATCGACCAGTTTCAGGGTCGGATTGGTTGGTGTTTCAATCCACAGCAGCCGGGTATTCGGCTTGATGGCGGCGGCCAGAGCGTCGAGGTCATTGAGATCGATCCAACTGAAATCGAGCCCGGCACTACCGCGCCGAACCCGCTCGAACAGCCGATACGTGCCACCGTAGACATCGTCCATGGCGATGACATGACTGCCGCTGTCGAGCAGGTCGAGGATGGTGGCGGTTCCGGCCAGACCGGAGGCGAAGGCATAACCCTGCCGGCCGCCCTCCAGTGCCGCCACGCAGCGCTCGTAGGCGAAGCGCGTGGGATTGTGACTGCGTGAATACTCATACCCCTGGTGGACGCCCGGACTCTGCTGGACATAGGTCGAGGTCGCGTAGATCGGGGTCATCACGGCGCCGGTCGAAGGATCCGGCGACTGGCCGGCATGGACGGCGCGGGTGCCGAGGCCGAGGGGTCTGGTCGAGTTCATTGCGATCCGTAATGACGAGCGGGCGCGACCGGGACGCGCCCAGAATGTCCGGCCTGGCCGAACGGGTTGATGACCGCCCCCGATGCGTTCGGTGGCGTATGCGGTCGGTCACAACGAGCCATTGCCCGCAGGACCGCCCAATTCTGGTAATGACCGACTCGCTGTGCAGCACGGCGATCGGGTCGGGGCGACCCAAGTGGCACGGGCAGGGACAGCACCGGGGATTGCACCGCGAGTTGCCAGCCAGCGCATGATCTACTGCACCCGCCGACGCAGGTAATTCAGCAGATCGATGCGGGTGATCAGGCCGAGGAAGCGTTCGCCCTCGGTGACGATCGCGACGTGCCCCCGCTCGAACACCGGCAGCAGGGCTTCGACCGGTGCCTTGACGTCGAGTTTGTCGAGCTTGCTGACCATTGCAGTGGCGACTCGGTCGCGGAAACGTGCGGAATCGCCGTAGACATGCATCAGCAGGTCGGATTCATCGACGATGCCGATCAGCCGCTCACCGTCCATCACCGGCAACTGGGAAATCTCGTACAGCTTCATCCGCTGGTAGGCGGTGACCAACAGATCATCCGGACCGATCACCACGGTGTCACGCAGCGAATACGGACGCATGATCAGGTCGCGCAGGTCGCCGGTCGATTCGCGCTCCAGGAAGCCGTTGTCGAGCATCCAGTAGTCGTTGTACATCTTGGACAGGTACTTGTTGCCGGTATCGCAGACGAACACCAGCACCTTCTTGGGCGTGGTCTGCTCGCGGCAGTACTTCAAGGCCGCCGCCAGCAGCGTGCCCGACGACGAACCGCCGAGGATGCCCTCCTCGCGCAGCAGGGCACGACCGGCATGGAAGCTCTCCCGATCGCTGATCGCATAGGCGCGGCGGACGCGCGAGAAGTCGGAGATCGACGGCAGAAAATCCTCGCCGATGCCTTCGACCATCCAGGTTCCGGATTTTTCGCTGAGCGTGCCCTCATTGATGTACTGGGCCAGGATCGAACCAACCGGGTCGGCCAGAACCAGTTCCAGATCCGGCGCGACTTCGGCGAAATAACGGCTCAGGCCGGTCATGGTTCCGGAACTGCCGCAACCGAACACGATCGCATCCAGCTTGCCCGCCATCTGTCGCCAGATTTCCGGTCCGGTGCCTTCGTAGTGGGCGCGCGGATTATCGGGATTGCCGAACTGGTTGATGAAGTAGGCGCCTGGGGTTTCTGCGGCGATCCGGGCCGCCAGATCCTGATAGTAGGCCGGATGGCCCTTGGCGACATCGGACCGGGTCAATACCACATCCGCGCCCATCGCCTTGAGATTGAAGATCTTCTCCCGGCTCATCTTGTCTGGAACCACCAGCACCAGACGATAACCCTTGGCCTGGGCGACCAAGGCCAGACCGATGCCGGTATTGCCGGCGGTGCCTTCGACCAGGGTATCGCCGGGTCGGATATCGCCGCGCGCCTCGGCGGCCTCGATCATCGCCAGACCGATGCGGTCCTTGATCGAACCGCCGGGGTTGTTGCATTCCAGTTTCAGATACAGCTCGCAGCAGCCGGTGTCGAGACGGCGAGCCTTGACGATCGGGGTGTTGCCGATCAGTTCGAGTACGCTCTGGTTGATGGTCATGCCCGCGCGGAATCCATCCGGTCAAAGGGCAATTGTAGCCGAGTCCGTTGGCGAGCCTCCACGCCGCAGCCGGGTCCACGCGGCACGCATGGACCGTGCCGCACAAGCCGGACGGTGGGTGGGCGCTGACGAGGGTAGGCGCCCGCCCACCGTCCGCTGAGAACGCGGTCAAGACGGCAACCGACTGGCTGGCAGACGGTCCGTTCATGGACAGCGCGGTCATCCCGATGGCGACCAACCGCTCCGATCGGCGGTTACAGCGCGAAAAACCACCGCCGAGCACGGTCGGTTCGCAGGGGCGTCGCCGGCTGTCCGGCCGGTGGTCGGCCCGTGCCGAGTGTCCCGGCGCGAGCACCCGATCGACTGCCAGCGACGGGCCGTGCCCGCGCGCGGGTCAGGCCGCTAGTGGGCTCGAACTTTCTCCTCGAACAGGCGGGTGAGTTGGTCCTTGGCCTGAAGTTTTTCGCGCTTCATTTGCAGCAGCGTGAGATCGTCGATCGGCAGCACACCCAGTTCAGCATCGAGCACCTGCTTGTCCAGTTCTCGATGGCGGTGATACAGCCGGCGCAACTCGGCGCTGCTGTTGATAAATGCCTCGACTTCCTCCTGGGGATGACCTTCGAACATGGCGTGACCTCCTGCTGGGGTGAGCGAACACGCTTCGACCGGCGGGTGTCGCCGGGAAGCGACTGAAGGTCGGGCCAGAGCCGCGCGCATGCAGGCCAAGCGCCAGCGCACGGGTTCCGGCATGGGTGTGCGGAACGGACGTGCGGGGGTGGAGCATTGGGTCATCGGCCTGGATCGTCGGCTTGGCTCGGCACACCGCACAGCGGGTTCGCTGGCGGCAATTCGACCCTACGCCGCCTGAGGCCGTCTTGCAAGCATTTCCGCAAACGACTGATTTGAAACGATAAATGCCGCCTGAACGCCGAGATTCGGAAGCCCGCCGCAGTTAAGATTTCGTTCGCCCGAGCCGGATGAACCGATCGGACGCTGCACGGCGGGCGACCGATCAATCGAGCAGGATCACGTCCACTCGGCGATTGCGTGTACGGCCTTCGGCACTGCCATTGTCGGCAAGCGGCTGGCTCTGACCCAGACCACGGGCCTCCAGCCGACGCGGATCGACGCCTTCCTCGATCAATGCCTGTCGGACGCTCTGCGCCCGACTCAGTGACAGCGCCTGATTGGCGGTGGCCCGACCGGTGCTGTCGGTATGGCCTTCGATCAGCACCCTGGCACCCGGCCGACGCTGGACGAACTCGATCAGGCGACTGAGATTTTCACGGGCTTCCGGTCGCAGTGCCGATTGGCCACTGGCGAACACGTCACCGGAGAGGGTCATGACCTCACCGCGTGCTTCGCGTCGCGCGACCAGGCCATCGAGTTGCATCCGCAACGCGGCGGCGGCGGCCGTCGCCAAATCGGCCTCACGCCGGGCCAGTTGTGCCTCGCGCTCGCGCGCCTGGGCCAGACGACGCGCTTGCTCGGCTTCGGCCTGGGCGGCTTCGGCCTCGGCCACCGATACTTCGCGCGCCAGCCGCTCGCGTTCGATCTCCTCGGATCGGGTGAGGTTGAGCAGGCGCAGGCGCTCAGCCTCGCGGCGCGCGGTTTCGGCATCGCGCCGGGCAGCATCGAGCAGGATGCGATCCCGCTCGCGGTCGAGCGCCTCCGACTGGCTCCGAGCAAATTCGACCTCGGCCGCCACCCGAGCCAGCAACAGACGGCGCTCGGCGATCAGGATGGCGTGCTCGCGAGCATCCGACTTGCTGCCGAGGATCCGGTCCATGGCCTGGCGTGCCCGCAGACGTTCGACGGCGGCAAGGCCGCCCAGCCTCGGATCGCCATCCAGTTCGGACAACTCGGCGATCAGCCGGTCGTGATCGGGATCGGGCTTGTCGGCGCCAACCGCGATCACCGGCAACATCAGCAGGAAACCGATCAGCATCGCCTTGAGGGCATTCATCGCACAGCCTCCGGGCCAAGCAGTTCGCGACTCAGTTCGAGGTTCTCGTCCTGTTTGCGCTCGACCTCCGCGCGCACCTGCGCCCGCCGAGTCAGTGCCAGCGCGAGTTCCGCCTCGACCTCGGCACGTTCGGCCAACCGTTCGGCATCGCCATAGCGCCGTTCGTCGCTGGCCAGCCGGGCTGCTGCCAGCAGGCGATCGGCGCGATCGGACTCTTCTGCGGCGAACCGGCCAGAGCCAGCCTCGCGTGCCGCCAGCAGCCGTGCGTCCGCCGCTTGCAGGGCCGACACCGGCGGCTGACTGGCACAGGCCGCCAGCACGACGGCACACAGGATCGGGAAGCCCGTTCGATAGCTGAACTTGGACATGCTGCGCTGACCGGTCGATTCAATGCTGCTATTGTGTGCCCGGCCTCCCCTGCATGCAACGGTCGCGCCTGTTCTGCACGGCCCGTCGTCCACCCTCTCGAATCCTCGGTTCCGAAAGACTCATGGATATCGCCTATTTCCTCAAGCTGATGACGGAGAAGAACGCCTCCGACATGTTCCTGACCAGCGGCGCACCGGTGAACATCAAGGTCGAGGGCAAGCTCTATCCACTCGGCAACACCGGCCTGCCACCCGGCATGGTCAAGAAGATCGCCTACTCGCTGATGACCGAGGCGCAGGCCCCGATGTTCGAGCGCGACAACGAGCTCAACATCGCGATCGCGGTCAAGGGCGCCGGCCGCTACCGGGTCAATGTCTTCAAGCAGCGTGGCGAAGTGGCCATGGTGATCCGCGCGATCAACAGCGCGATCCCGACCATCGAGCAGTTGCGCCTGCCACCGGTGCTGAAGGAGATCATCATGCAGCCGCGCGGTCTGGTGCTGGTGGTCGGCTCGACCGGCTCTGGAAAATCGACCGCGCTGGCGTCGATGATCGATCACCGCAACAGCAGCCAGAGCGGCCACATTCTCACCATCGAGGATCCGATCGAGTTCCTGCATCGGCACAAGAAGTCGATCGTCAACCAGCGCGAGGTCGGCCTGGACACCCACACGTTCGCCAACGCGCTCAAGAACGCCATGCGCGAAGCACCGGATGTGATCCTGATCGGTGAAATTCGCGACGAGGACACCATGGCCTCGGCGATCGCCTTCGCTGAAACCGGTCATCTGTGCCTGGCCACGCTGCACTCC
>DIHI01000106.1:37639-39137 GCA_002420085.1 Lysobacterales bacterium UBA5700
GTGATATCGCTGCGCCTGGTGGTGGGCATCGACGGCAAGCGCCTGCCGGCCGCCGAGATCCTGATCAACACGCCGATGATCCGCGACCTGATGCGTCGCGGCGAGGTGCATGCGATCAAGGAAGCCATGGAAAAGTCACTCCAGGAGGGTATGCAGACCTTCGACACCCACCTGTTCCGGCTCTACAAGGAAGGCAAGGTGACCCTGGAGGAGGCGCTCAACAAGGCCGACTCGCGCGACGGTCTGGCACTGCGGGTCCGGCTGTCGGAGGGTGCCAGCGCCGAACACGACCCCTACGCCGAGATGTACAACTGAACGACAGCCGATCGCCCGGGTCACGGGCGGCCCTCGGTCGCCGATCGACCGGGCGGTCACAGCCGATCAAGCAGGTCCGATCGATCAGGCCGGATCGGGTGCGTCGATCTGCCGCTCGGGACGGGCTGCGTCGAACTCCGGGCGCGCACGGCAGGCGGCATCGATCCGGGCGATGGTCGGGAACGCCGCCAGATCGACATTGAACCGGCGGGCATTGTAGACCTGGGGCACCAGGCAGCAATCGGCCAGTCCTGGCCGTTCGCCCTCGCAGAACACCCCGGTCGAGGGACTCTCGGCCAACAGGGTTTCCAATGTCGCGAAACCGGTCCGGATCCAGTGCTCGACCCAGCCATCGCGCTCGCTCTGCGGCACCTGCCACTCGTCCTTGAAGAAGCGCAGCACCCGCAGATTGTTGAGCGGGTGGATATCACAGGCGATCGCCTGGGCCAGCGCCCGCACCCGCGCCCGCTCGCGGACGGTGGTCGGCAGCAGGGGGCGATCCGGCCAGGTTTCGTCGAGGTACTCGATGATCGCCAACGACTGGCCGATCGCACGACTGCCATGCAGCAGCAGCGGCACCAGGCCCTGCGGATTCAGCCGCCGATACGCCTCGCTGTGCTGTTCGCCGCCGTCCTTGAGCAGATCGACCGGCACCACTTCGTGCGGCAATTGCTTGAGGTTGAGCGCGATCCGAACGCGATAAGCGGCACTGGAGCGCCAGTAACTGTACAGCCGCAATGTGCTCATGACTTGACTCCTGGCGGGCTCGGATCGGCTCGAATGCGATGGCGACGGTTCAGGCCCGGACGATCTTCTGCTCGATCGCCCCGAAGATGCTCCGACCCTCGGCGTCAAGCATCTCGATCCGCAGGGTATCGCCAAATTTCATGAACGGCGTCTGCGGCTTGCCGGTCTCCAGGGTCTCGACCGTGCGCCGCTCGGCGAAACAGGACGCGCCCTTGCCGGTGTCTTGATTGGCCACCGTACCGGAGCCGACCAGGGTACCGGCCGACAGCGGTCGGGTTCGGGCGGCATGGGCCACCAGTTGCGCGAAATCGAACTGCATATCGACACCGGCGTCGGGCGCACCGAACCAGACGCCATTGATGTGGGTCACCAACGGCAGATGGACCTTGTTCTCACGCCAGGCATCGGCCAGCTCGTCCGGCGTCACCAGCACCGG
>DIHI01000106.1:39226-39663 GCA_002420085.1 Lysobacterales bacterium UBA5700
TCGTCCGGCGTCACCAGCACCGGACTCAGCGCCGAGCGCGGCTTTGACTGGAGGAAACCGAACCCCTTGGCCAGTTCGGATGGGATCAGGTTGCGCAAGGAGACATCGTTGACCAGACCGACCANNCCATCGGCACGTCGTCGGTGACCACCACGATCTCGGCCTCCAGATCAATCCCGTAGGCCTCATCAGCCACCATCACCGGATCGCGCGGCCCGAGAAAACCGGCACTGGTCGCCTGATACATCAGCGGATCGCTGTAGAAACTCTCAGGAACCTCGGCACCGCGCGCCTTGCGGACTCGCTCGACATGCGGCAGATAGGCCGAACCGTCCACGAACTCGAAGGCGCGCGGCAATGGTGCGGCGAGCTGGGCCATGTCCAGATCGAACGCCCCGGCCAGGCCACCACTCGCCAGTTCGGCACTGAGCGCATTC
>DIHI01000097.1:0-3751 GCA_002420085.1 Lysobacterales bacterium UBA5700
TGTGATCGATTACCGTTGATTCCTCGCGCCGGATGGTTCCAGCCGGACGGAACGATGTCAAGCGATCAATGTCCAGGGAGCCTGGAAATCCGCCAGATGCGCCACTTGAGCCGGGTCAGAGCAGCGGCCGTGGAGGGCCAGCACGCGCCGTCGAGAGGTGGGCGAACCGTCAGATGACGGCCATCGCGAACGCAGCCTGTCGCGCGCGATGGCCATCGGGTGATGTGGGATCGACGTGCGCTGGATCAGTTGTCCCGGTAGCGGGCACGGGTGCCGAACGGGAAGCTCTGGGCATCGTCCACGCAGTCGAACGCTTCGTCGTCGGACTGGCTGCCACCGCCGCAGATGAACACCTCGTCGATCGGATGGCCTTCGATGGTGCCGGTCAGGTGGAAGCCATAGGCACCATCCTTGGTCGGAATGAACGGGATGTTGTAGCGACTCGGGTTCACGAAATCCTGCTTGAGCTCGCCTTCCAAGGTTTCATGCGCCAGGATCGGGCTGTTGGGTGTATCGCGGCGCAGGAACAGCACTTCGATCGAGAGATCGATCTCGGCACCGGCCCGGACGCTGACCGGGGTGCCGTCGTCGCGCTCGACGAACAGGTCGAAGTTGTTGAGCACGTCCTCGATCGCCGGCTCGGTGCGCCAGCCGACCTCGATCTGGAGTGCGCCACCCGCAACCGAGCGGCCTTCGTGGGCGGCCGCCGTGAAGGCGATCATGGACAGCAACATGGCCGGGATGGCCCGCTTGATGAATGGTTTCATTGCAATTCTCCGTAATATCAATGGTGGTGCCTGGAACAGATACGAGCGGACCGAGTGCTTGAGTCAGTCGCGCCTTGGCATGTCCAGGCGCGAGGAGGTTAGCGATCGGCTGTTTGGCATGCGCGCGGCATGTTGTCGCAGACTGTTCAGCAGCGCACATTTTCCTTCCGACTGCGGCGATTTGCCGCAATTGAAGACATCAGGCGGTGCGCTAAGACACCACCAACTGCGTTCGGTCCTGGCTAGCATTGCTCCACGGCTCGCACAGGAGCCGTAACGGCAGGTCGGAAACGATTTGCCATCACTGTCCGCAAGACCACAAGGGAGAGCACTCATGATCCAGCAACTGGTGAACGCCAAGAACCTGCCGGTGTACAACGCCCTGAGCAATCACGGCCTGGTTCACAACACCTTCGCGTTCAAGAAGTAACAGCGATATTCGGTCACCTCCGGGATCACCCCGCAGGTGGCTGACGGATGGCGGGGGGCGCTCCAGGGCGCCCCACGCCAACGTTGGAGCGCGGTCATATCGAACTGAAGCGGCATCGACGACACCGACTGACACTCGTTATGATCGAGTACTTCGGCAGCAGTGCGACTCGCTACTGAGTGGTGACCGGGCATGCGTTTGCCGATCACTGATGCGGTGTCGTTTGACCGCAGTTGTCGTTCGCTTCGGCGAATGATGATTACCGTTTTGTTCCGAATAAAATCATTGCCGCCGGGAAACCGATCGACTGGCTATTCAGCCCGGCCATGACAACGATGAAATCATCACTTCCACAGCACGAATCCAACTTGACATGCTTGTCTGATCTGGCCGTTCAGGCCGCCACGAGGATGACCGGACACCCCTGCCGAATCGCACAATCATGTCCTGAGGATCAGGGTCTGGATTGATCCGATCCTGGCAATACGACGCGCCGAACATACGCAACGACTGGACCGATACAACAGAACTGACGCCTGGATCATGACCCGCCCGAGACTCGCCGATGGCTATCACCTGTTCCCGATGAGCGATGGCCAATGGCTGCTGTTCGGACCGGATGATCTGTGGTGTCGAATCACGGCCGATCCCGATCGAATGCATCGGCTTGCGACCGGCCTGCGGGCAGGCGCGCGGGGTGATCAGGTCGATTTTCAGGCGCTGGGGGTCCAGGATCTGCTGGCCGAGTTGGCCAGTAGCGGGCTGCTGGCAGAAGGGCCGGCAGGTGGCGACGACGAGGTCTTGCCCGACCGCACTGGCCAGGGGCCGGCGATCGTCGTCGGTGATCCATCGGAAACCATCACCATCTGGCTGGCCGGCGATGGCGCCTGGTCGCGTGTTCTGCACGGCATGCTGACGGCCCTGGCGCTGAACGTGCGCGGCTGGCCGAGGGATTCGGCCGCGATGACACCGAAGCTGCCGGAAGCGGCCCAGGACGGCGACATCCTGCTCGATCTACGCGACTGGCAGGCCAGTGCCTGCTGGCAGCAACTCGATACGCTTTGTCGCGACCGTCGTCTGGCCTGGTACGGCGGTTACAGTGAAGGCCGACGGCTGTTTGCCGGGCCGCTCTGGACGGCCAGCCACGGCACTCGGTTCCGCGATCTTCGCGACCGGCAGATCGCGAGCGCAGACCATGCACCGGAGTTGCTGGCCTATCTCGATTACCTCGACGCCGGCAACGAATTGCCCAAGCCACCGACACCGACCCGCGCGGCACTGGCCCATCTGTGCGCTGCGATCGCCGGTGATCTGCTCGCCCATGTCGAGGGCAGGCACCCCGAGCAGGGGGCGCTCTGGCAGCACAGCATCGGCATCGACGGCGGCGAGCCCGCCCGACATCCGATCCTGCCGGTTCCACGCGACTGCGCGACCTGACACGCGGGCCGACCCAGGTTGCCGAAATCCATCCGCAGCGATCGACGACCCGCTCCGACATGCCGAACCCGTCACCTGCCTGCGATCCTCTGCCCTTCCGAACCCATTCGAGACAGCATGAATCCACCCGTCCATATTCTCGGTCTGTGCGGCAGTCTGCGACCGGGCTCTTATACCCGCCAGGCAGCCACCATCGTGCTTGACGCCGCTCGCGCGGAAGGCGCATCGACGGCACTTGCGAGTGATGTCGAATTGAACCTGCCGCTGTGCGACGGTCGGCCCGAGCAGGCTGCGCCCGGCGCGGTAATTGCTCTGCGTGAGCGAGTGCGCCGCGCCGATGCCCTGCTGCTGGCCACGCCGGAATATTGCGGAACACTCTCGGCGGTGCTGAAGAATGCGATCGAATGGATCGGACCGGAAATCCTGGCCGGCAAGATCATCGGTGTGGTTTCGGTCGCTGCCAGCACCAGCGCGGATGGCTCGATGGTCGCGCTGCGCGAGCTGTGCTTGCGCGAGGGGGCCTGGGTGATCCCGGCGCGCGCCTCGGTACCGATGGCTGAACGTGTGTTCGGCCTGCCCGACGACGAATTCTCCCGCTTGGTGCTCGCCCATCTGCACGCACTCGGCACAGCCCTGCCGGAAGCCGTCAATCGGATCGACCAGAACTGCACGAGTCGGGGCAGTCGATCATGAACAGCATCGATGCAGGCCATGCTGCACCCGTTGCCGATACCCCAACCGGTCTGACCCCGGTCAGCATCGAACCGGTCGATTACGATCTGCTGTGCGACCCGCGCTACGGCATCGTCAAGGTGCTGGTGACCCAGCCGACCAGCGATGACCTTCCCCAGGCGCTGATCGGCGTGCTCGCCCACGTCACCGATTCGGCTCGGTTGGGCACCTGGCAGGGTGACCGGATCGCCTTTGGCTCGGCGTTCGAGGATTTCGACCGCGCCCGTGCGGCCGCTATCGGCGAAGCGATGGAACGCTACTGCGGCAATTACATCCCGCGCGGTCTGGAGCGCGCCTCCCATGCCGACCTGGTCCGCCAGGGGCGTGATGCGATCGATCCAACCTCACTGATCCTGTATGCCGAGCAGCAATACGCCACGCCGGG
>DIHI01000097.1:3885-4926 GCA_002420085.1 Lysobacterales bacterium UBA5700
GTTATGGTTCCGGCTTCCCAGGTCTACATCAACTACCACATCGGCGCCCTCGAACACGAGCCGCAGACTCATTTCGTGATGTATTCCGGGATCGCTGCCGGCCGGGGTCGCGGCGATGCCGAGCGGGCGGCGCTGGAGGAGTTGATCGAGCGCGATGCCACGATGATCTGGTGGCTCAGTGGCAGTCCCTGCCAGGGCATCGATCTGAATGCCCTGCCCGAGCTGTCCCGTCTGCTGGAATCGCCGAATGGCACTGCCGATGTCGATTACCACGTGATCCGGATTCCGAGCCTGTTCGCGGCACCGGTGATCGGAGCCCTGTGCCACGATCGCCGCAACCAGACCGTCTCGCTCGGTGTTGCCTGTCGGGCCGATCCGCTTGCGGCCGCACGCAAGGCCCTGATCGAGGCGGCCCAGCTCCGTGGCTTCGCACTCGGCCTGCTCGATCCGGAAGGCAGTGTCTGGACGGCGATGGCGCGCGGCTACCTCGACCCTGGCGTGTACATGCCATACCGCGCCGATCGCTGCTATCGCCAGTCGTTCGCCGCCGACTACCACGACATCACCGACCTCGGCTCGCAGAGCCAGTTCTACCTCGACCCATCGACCCATCATCATGTCGAACGCATCCTGCGACCGGCGCAGTCGATCGCGCTCGCCGATCTGCCCAGGATCAACGGCGACAGCCGTGCCGGCATCCTGCGGCAACTCCACAGCCATGGCTTTCGGGCGATCTCGGTGGATGTGACGACACCCGATGTCGCGCTGTCGGGGATGCGAGTGGTCCGGGTGATCGTGCCCGGCCTGTATCCGAATGCCCCGGCCGCATTTCCGTTTCTGGGCGGGCGTCGGCTCTACCAGGAACCGGCCGCGCTCGGCTGGCTGCCGGACACCGTGCAGCCCGAGCAGGTCGTCCGCGCGCCCTTGCCGCACAGTTGAGGCCGCACGGACGCCATGTCCGAGGACCACAGAATCCGCAGCCACCGACGCACCCGGATTCGGCCCTGATCGGATCAGGGAATCGGATATCCGGGAAATCGC
>DIHI01000097.1:5077-16374 GCA_002420085.1 Lysobacterales bacterium UBA5700
GGGCATTTCCCGAACACCGGCAAGAACAGCGAACGATCGCACAGCAAACGATTGCTCAGTAGGTCCAGGTCGCTCCGAGCAGCACCTGGAGCGGCGCGCCGAGTTGACCGACTCCACCGAGGGCATTGGCGACGTAGTCGTTGTCGAACAGGTTCTCGGCCGCCACGTGCAGCCTCAGTCGATCGTTGACCTGGTAGGCGACCGAGGCGTCGATGACCGTGTGCGACGACAACCGGGTTTCATTGCTGGCGTCCTGGAAGCGGGTTCCAAGATGACGACCACGCACGGTCACATCCCAGTTCGCATCACGCCAGGACAGGGCGGCCGAGCCGAAATGCCGGGGCACACCTTCGTTGCGGTTACCGATCAGACTGGGGTCGTCGAGGTTGTCGATGATCTCGGCATCGGTGTAGATGTAGCCGAAATCGAACTGCCAGTGGCTGTCGATGGCGAGACTGTTGATCAACTCGATGCCACGACTGCGCACTTCGCCGATGTTCGCGTTGAGCAGGGTGAATGGCCGGAAGGCCACGACCACACCACCGACCAGGTTGTCGATGTCATTGCGGAACAGATTGATCTGCGAGGTCAGCGGACCAACCCGCAGGTCGAGCCCGATCTCGCCGCCGGACAGGGTTTCCGGTTCGAGTTGCGGGTTTGGCAGACCGACGAAGGTCGATGTACCGAAGCGCCGGTAAAGTTCAGCCAGGGTCGGCGCCCGGAAGCCGCGATACCAGGCACTGCGGATCGCGACACCATCGGCAAGCTGGTAGCGGGCGGCGAGACGCGGGTTGAAGCGGTCGAAATCGTTGTCCTCGAAGCGGGTTTCCACGCCATCGGTGACGATCCGACCGGCGCTGATCCGATAGTCGTCATAGCGCACGGTGGCCAGCAGTTCGATGGCCTCGATCGGGCGATAGCTCAACTCGCCGAAAATGCCCAACGAACGCTGCTGGCCACGGGCATCCTGATCGAGAAACCGGCTGCCATCGGCGCGAAAGATGGTCTGTTGGTCCTCACCTTCGATCCGACGGAAATCGATCCCGACCGCCACGCTCGGCACGGCGGCACTGAGCCAGCCTGACCAGACCAGGGATGCACCGAGATCCTCGGCAGGCGTGGCATGGCGGTTGGAGACGAATTCGGCATCGCGCGAGCCGAACACGCTCAGGCTGGTATTGTCGGTGTCGAACTGCTCGTCGAGCAGGAAGACGCTGGCTTGCAGGCGTTGATCATCGGCCAGGGCGGCATCCAGACCGATGGTCAGATCGGCGGTGCGAGTGTGGCTGACGCTCAGTTCGGTGGCACCGTCGCGGTTCTGGTTGAGATAGTTGCCACGGGCGTAAAGCAGAACCTCGGGACTGGCTTCGTACTCCAAGCGGATCGAGGCGCTCGACAGCGCTGAGCCGGCCTTGCGATCGATCGCGCCGCGTTGTTCGCGGACCACCGGAATGTAGCCATCGGTATCGAAGCGATCGACGCTCAGTCCGGCACGTAGGCCATCGGCCAGTGAACCGGCTGCGAAGGCGCCGGCCTCGTAGGTGGCGTCGGTGCCGCCGCGACCGGTCAACTCGAAACGCGCCTGATCGTCGATCCGGCGCGTCACGATATTGATCGTGCCGCCCATGGCATAGGCACCGAACACACTGGAACTGGCACCGCGAATGATCTCGATCCGTTCGATGTTGTGCTTGGGAACCCGGTTCCAAAAAACATTGCCGAAGTAGGCGCCGTTCATCGGTACACCATCGAGCAGAACCAGGGTGCGGGTGCCATTGTCGCCCAGCCCCAGGCCACGCATCGACACGCTCGGATTGGCCGGAAAACCGATCGTGCTGTTCAGGTCCGGCAACTGGATGCCGACGACGGTTCGCAGCAGTTCATCGAGTGTCCGTCCCGGTGAGGACTCGATCGCTTGCCGGTCGATGATGGTGACGCTCAGCGGCAAGCGCTCGCTGTCGCGCGGACCGGCACGGCTGGCGCTGACCACGATCGCATCCAGCCGTTCGGCCGGGTCATCCGGCTCGGCCGAGCGGGCCGGTTCGGCCGGGACCGCCAATCCTGCGATCAGCAGGCAACCGACGGCGTGTTTGATGTGCTCCATTGCTGCTCCCCCCTGTTCGATGAATTGCGGTCGCACGATGGCCATGGCAACCTGCCCATGACCGGCGGGCCAAGATGCTGGCACGCGACGCTCGGATTGGCGATATGGCAAATCGCCGCACTGAACGAGCACCGACAACCATCCCCGTCGCTGCGGCGCATGAAACTCGATGACCTGGAAGCGATATCGGGACAAATCGATATCGGAACCGATATCGGGACATCCGGCCAAGGGCAGCCAGGGCTGATCAGCGCGCGTCGATCGGACCGGCGTGCCCGCTCCGGGCTGATCAGCCCGACCTGCCATCAGCGCGTGCTTCGCGATCGAGCAGGCAGTAGCGGTTTGCGCCACCGGCGCTGCGAACGATGACAATGCGTTCGGATCGGCGCAGCAGGCACAGCACCCGGGTGACCGTGCTCCGGGTGGCACCGACGGCGGCCGCCAGTTGCGCGTGGGTGAGCCGCAGGTCGATCAGGGTGCCGCGGGGATGGCGTCGCCCCACCTGCTGGGCCAGACTGTGCAGCAGCGACAGGATTCGATCCTCGACGAAGGCTTCGGCACGAATCCGTGCCCAACGCTCCATCGATGCGATGCGTGCCCGCAGCGCAGCCTGGTATTCCGAATGGTGACTGGCCCGATGGCCTGGGATCACCAGCAGGCTACCTGCGGTATGACCGATCTGGGCCGCGTCCACCACCGACCGTTCGGACTCGCAGATCACGGCTTCGCCAGGCCCGATGAAACCCAGCAGGAACTGTCTGCCTTCGGCATCGACGCCTTCCAGCGCCAACAGTCCGTTGCGGACGACGGCGACTTGGCCTTCGCGGATTCGGACCTGCTCACCCGCACGAAACACCCGTTGCTCGCGCTCGGGATGGACCGGACTGGCCAGGTTCGATCGAAGCCGATCCAGCACCCGACGGACGGCGCTCAGCATCTGATTCGAGGACGCAGCGGCATCGAGCATGGCCGCAGCACCCAGTTCGATGCCACGACTGTGCAAGCGGGTATCGTGTGCCGGACTGACCCCGATCCACGCTCGGGCATGCAGCGGACAGGTCCGTGCAGCGGCTTCGAGTCCTCCGATATCCGCTGTCTCGACCAGGATCAGGTCAATCTCGGCACCCGGCCGCAGGTGTGATCGAATCGGGTCGAGACCGACGAGATCGGCAACCAGCACAGCCATGCCGATGGGTTCCGCAGCAAGCACAACCAGCCACTCCGACGCGGCGGCAACTCCAATGACCACGACCAGCATCAACGATCCTTCTTCCTGTCGGCGACACAGCCCGTTCGACCGGGTAGCTTCCGACCCGGACGCAGCAGCACACTGCGATCGAAGCCACGCCAGCCGGATCCGGATCGATGTGCTGTACGGGATGCAGGCTAGCCGGCAGCGGTGTGGTCGCCAATGCGGCAAATCGCCACACCGGAGACCGCAAGTCTGCTCGTGTTCGGCCCGTATGTCAGCTCTGCGGGATGGCTCTGGCGCCAGAGTCTGGGCGCGGCGTGTGGCTCAGCGGCGAGGCAACAGCGGGATGGGATCGACCGGCTTGCCGTTGCGACGGATCTCGAAGTGCAGCATGTCGCGACTGGCACCGGTACGGCCCATCTCGGCGATCGTCTGTCCGGCTTTCACCGCCTCGCCCTCGACCACCAGACGACGACGATTGTGGCCATAGGCCGAGAGCCACTCGTCGCTGTGTTTGACGATCACCAGTTCGCCGAAGCCGACCAGACCCGAACCGGAATACACCACGACTCCATCGGCACTGGCCCGCACCGGCTGACCAGCCGTCCCGGCGATGTCCAGCCCCTGTCGAGTCTGGTCACCGCTGACGAAGCGACCGATGATCTGGCCGTCGGTCGGCCAGCGCCAGGCAATGGCACCCACTGGGCGCGGCACGGGGGCACTTGGGTTGCTGGCCGGTGGCGGCTGGCTGACGGTCTGCGGCGGGGGGGTCGGCCGTGGCGCCGGCTGTTGCGGTGCCGGCCGTTGTGGTGCCGGCCGTTGCGGCGCCGTCTGCGGTCGGGCCGGTGGTGGCGGCCGCGTCGTCGAGGAGGATCCGGCCCTGGGCGGCGGCCGACCGGCGGCAGTCGGGGATCGGCCATTGTCGGGGTGCAGTCGCAGAACCTGGCCCGGATAGATCGTGTACGGAGCGGGGATCCGGTTCCAACGTGCCAGATCGCGATAGTCGAGACCGTGCCGGAAGGCGATGCCGTACAGGGTATCGCCGCGGATCACCCGGTAACTGGCGGCATTCGGCAGCGCCGGAGTCTGCGAGCCGACCGGTGGCGAGCGATCGCGTTGCACGACATTGGCACGACCACAGGCCGAAACCGCGATGGCCAAGGCTAGCGTGAGCCCGACCAGCCGCGTGGCTGCCGCCAAGCCGCCCGCAGACGCGATCACCCCCGCCACTCCATGACCAGCAGGGCGGCCATGATCGCCGCTGCAACGATCCACCCGAGTGCCTCGATGTAGCGACGCAGGGTTCGCTCCAGCCGCTCGCCGCCCCAGGCGACCAGGCCAGCAACCAGGAAGAATCGACCACCGCGACCGATCAGCGAGGCCAGGGTGAACGGTAACAGGGCGATCCCGGCCGCCCCGGAGGCAATCGTGAATATCTTGTAGGGGATCGGCGTGAATCCGGCGACAAACACGATCCAGAAGCCATAGCGCTCGAACAGTGCCTGCACGCGGTAATAGGTCGGCGTCCAGCCAAGCCGCTCGATCATCGGCCAGATCGCATCCAGGGCATAACTGCCCAAGGCATAGCCGAGCAGGCCGCCGAGCACCGAGGCGATCGTGCAGATCGCGGCGAAACGCCACCAGCGCTGTGGTCGCGCCAGGGTCATCGGCGCCAGCATCACGTCCGGCGGGATCGGAAAGATCACCGACTCGGCGGCACTCATCGCCGCCAGATAGCCGGGCGCATGGTGGTGGCCCGCCCAGCGCAGGGCACGGTCGTAGATCGGTCCGAACAGTTTCATCGCCACTCCATCATGCCAGTCCGGCCAGCAAGGGCACGAACACCACCGGGCCAAGCCGCTCATGTTCGAGCGTGGCGCCGTTCTTGTGGATCCTGACCAGTTCCTGCTCACGCCCGGCGCCGACCGGTGCCACCAGTACGCCGCCATCGGCCAACTGCGCCAGCAATGCCGGCTCGATGCCGGCACCGGCGGCCGTGACCAGGATGGCATCGAACGGCGCAGCATCGGCCCAGCCGATCCGACCGTCATCGTGACGCACCCGGATGGTGTCGATCCCGAGCCGGCGAAATCGCCGCCGCGCCTGACGCAGCAATTCGTCGATGCGCTCGACTGAATACACCGATTCGATCAGCATCGCCAGGACGGCGGCCTGATAGCCGGAGCCGGTGCCGATTTCCAACACCCGTGCCGGCAGACCGCGCTCGATCAGGGCTTCAGTCATCCGCGCGACCACCCACGGTTGGCTGATGGTCTGGCCGCGACCGATCGGCAGGGCGGTGTCCTCGTAAGCGCGCGAGGCCAATGCCTCGTCGATGAACAGATGCCTCGGCAGAGTACGGATCGCGGTCAGCACGCGCTCGTCGCGAATGCCGCCCTCGTTGCGCAGGCGTTCGACCAGACGATCGCGCGCCCGCTGCGAGGTCATGCCGAGGCCACTGGTGTCGGGCTGGAGTCGGAATGTCGGGGTCATGGCGCTCCTCGCAGACCGTCGGCGAGGCCACCAACCCAGGACGCCACCTTTTCCAGCGCCTGGTAGCGGGTCAGATCGACATGGATCGGGGTGATCGAAACGAAACCGCGACGCACGGCATCGAAGTCGGTACCCGGACCGGCATCCTGCTCGGGACCGGGCGGCCCGATCCACCACAACGGCCGACCGCGCGGATCGAACTGCTCGACACAGGGCTCGGCACGATGGCGATGGCCGAGCCGGGCGACCTCGAAACCGGCGATCTCGTGCCACGGCAGATCCGGGACATTGACGTTCAGGATGGTATCGGCCGGCAGCGGGTCGAGCGCCAGACGGGTCATGATCGCCAGGGCAGCCCGGGCACCGGACTGGAAGTGGCGGCCACCGCCCTCGCGGTACGACAGCGATACGGCGATCGCCGGCAAGCCCAGGAAGCGACCCTCCATCGCTGCCGCGACCGTGCCCGAGTAGATCACGTCATCACCCAGGTTGGGGCCCGCGTTGATGCCGGAAACCACGATATCCGGCTCCCGATCGAGCAGGCCGGCCAGTGCCAGATGCACGCAGTCGGTCGGCGTGCCATCGACGCGCCAGACGTTCGGTGCCACCGGCACGGCCCGAATCGGTCGGTCCAGGGTCAGGGAGTTGCTCGCCCCCGAGCGGTCGCGATCCGGCGCAACCAGCACGACATCATGGCCCGCCTCCCTGAGTGTGGCGGCAAGACAAAGGATTCCCGGCGCCTCCACGCCATCGTCGTTACTGACCAGTACGCGCATGCGATCTCCAGCGAAGCGCGTCCATGATACCGGATGACCCGCATGGTCACGGCAGATGGCTGCCGCAACCGGGTGACCGGAGCGCCACAAGCAGGTAGTCTGCCGACATGGCACCGTCGCGCAAACGCAGTCCTAAACCGATCTCGACCGAGGATGCCCGGCTGTTCCGGGAGGCGATCGGTCCGGTCCGTCGGATCGAAGCAGCGACCACGGTCGCCGCCATCGAACGGACGCCGGCACCCCCGGCGCTGGCCCGTCAGTTGCAGCGCGACGAGCACGCGGCGCTGCTGGAATCCCGGCATGGCGAGATCGACGGCGACCTGCTCGACGGCAACGAACCCCTGGCCTATCGCCGCGAGCATGTGCCGCCACGGGTGCTGTCACGCCTCAAGCGAGCCGGCTATGCCGTAGAGGATGAACTCGACCTGCATCGGATGACCGCGAATGCCGCCCGCGCCGCCCTGCGGCAGTTCTTCGCCGAGGCCCATCGCGAGCGCCGAAGCTGCCTGGCGATCATCCACGGCAAGGGACTGCGCTCGGAAGCCGGCACCCCGGTTCTGCGTCCGCTGGTCGCGGAATGGCTGCTCCATCGCGCCGACGTATTGGCCTTCACCTCGGCACCCGCAGCCCTGGGCGGAACCGGCGCGCTGCTGGTGCTGATCGACCGTCAGCGACGCCGGCCCGGCTGAGCCCGATCACCCCGCGACTGCCGACAGCGACCAGCAGCCGATCAACGCGGCAGACTGTCGTCCTCGCGCGGTTCGTTGGGCGGATTCACCCAGCGCAAGGCAACCCCGCGTCGGCGGGCGACCCGCTCGACCAGTTGCATGTACTCGGCATCGCTGCGGATGGTTGCCTTGGACTCGGCCAAGGGCGGCGAGGTCGTGGCGCAGGCCGCGACCAGACAGATGGCTGAAACGGAAAGCAACACTCGGATGCGCATGGCGATCTCCCGTCGAACAGCGGACCCTATGGCCCGGACAACGTATCGAACGCCATCCATTCGACCACGTGATCGACCCGACAGCGGCATCCACCCTGCATGTTCGGAGCGACCTGCCCTCCTGGCGCACCGACCTTCCCCGTCGGCACACGGATGACGTTCGACGACCCGCCGACCCGATGCGCGCGGCGGTCGTGTGAACCGCATGCGGAAGGTCGGACCGGCCCGTCCTAACTTACGCCTTCTCCCGGACTTGGCAAGTGCCGGAAGCCGCTGACCGTGATGCCATCAGGCCGCTCCGGCGACATCGCTGTCGACGCCAGTCGCGTCGGGCCGATCCGGCCGATCCCCGATCGCCTGACCGACCCGCCCGAGGCAGGCCAGCAGGGCCGTGGCATAGCAGCCGGCACCGAGCGTGAAGCTCAAATGCAGACGGTCGGCAGCCAGCCACTGGCATTCGAGCGCATCGACCCGGACCCGCAGGGCCCGCCGCTCCTGGTTCAGACCCGCAGCTTCCAGGCCGGCCGCCAGGGCCGCATGCGGTGCCAGCGCCGCCTGTTCGATCGCCAGCGCCGGTCCGGATGCCATCGAACGGCCCCGCCCCCAGAGCGGTCCGGTCGGATGGATGTCCAGTTGCCGCGCCCGTTCGGCCAAGGTCGCATCGAGTGGTTCCGGACCGAACACGCTGCGACTGCCATCCAGCATCCAGACCTCGCCCTCCAGACCGCTCGCCCAATTGCCGGCAGCGACCCGTGCTGCGAGCACGGCATTGAACAGCACCGAGCGCGCCGCCGACAGCAGGATGGCACGCTCGCTGCGCTTGACCCGACGTCCGGCGAACATGCTGAGCGCCGCTGCCGGATTGCCGCCGCCACGACCGAACCGCTGCTCACCGAAGAAGTTCGGCATGCCCTGGACCGCAATCGCCGCCAGCCGCTCGGCCAGCGCCGACCGGTCGCATTCGACCCCACGCAACACCAGTGCGAATCGATTGCCGGCCAGCGCGCCGCGTTGCAGTTTGCGGTTATGCCAGGCGCGATCCAGCACCCGGAGATCGGGCGCATCAAGGCCAGCCGGATCGGGCGCCGTGCGCCTGGGCAGATGCACGCTGAAACGCTGAACGGTCAGGGCGTGGCGGTCCTTCATGCCGGCGTAGCCAATCGCGACCTCGGCCACCCCGGCCCAGGCCGCGAGCCGACGCGCCACTTCGGCGGTATTCAGGCCACGCTTCTCGATCCGCAGCAGCAGGTGCTCGCCCTCGCCGCTGGCTGGAAAGGCATCGACCTCCTCGACCCGGAAATCGTCCGGCGTATGGCGGATCAGGGCATCGAACAGTGGCGGGCCGAATGCGCCTGGACCATCGGTTGCGTCCGAAGTCGGCGCCGTCTCAACGTCCATCGGCATCCGGCTCGGACGACTCGATGATCCGATAGAACACCTCGCCAGGCAGCACCAGGCCCAACTCCGACCGTGCCCGTTCCTCGACGGCATCGTCACCCTGCTTCAGGCCCTCGACTTCAGCAGCCAGGGCATCATTGCGGGTACGCAGCAACCGGTTGCGCTCACGCTGCTCGACCACCGATTGCTCCAGACCGCGCGCTCTGACAGCGACACCGTCGCCAGACCACAGCCGGTACTGGAGCCCAGCCAGAAGAACCATCAGGACCACGATCAGCCAGCGTGTCATGATCGCCTCAACTCGGTCGGTGAAGGATGGCGTCGGCCAGTATCGATGCCGCACGGACGGTACAGCATCGACAGCGGTTCCGCGCGTTCTGCCGGCGATCATCGCACGAACCGACCTGGACCGGCGACCCGACTCAGGCACCGAGCCGCTGGAACACCGCCCGACCGGGGTAGCGCGCCCGGCTGGCCAATGCCTGCTCGATCCGCAGCAACTGGTTGTACTTGGCCACTCGATCGGACCGACACAGCGAACCGGTCTTGATCTGGCTCGCCGTGGTCGCCACCGCGATATCGGCGATCGTGGTGTCCTCGGTCTCGCCGGAACGATGCGAGATGACGGCAGCATAGCCGGCCGCATCAGCCATCGCGATCGCCTGCAAGGTCTCGCTCAGGGTGCCGATCTGGTTGACCTTGATCAGGATGGCATTGGCGACACCCCGATCGATGCCCTCGCGGAAGATCCGGGGATTGGTGACGAACACGTCGTCGCCAACCAGTTGCACCCGCTTGCCGAGCGCAGCCGTGAGCTGGCTCCAGCCCTCCCAGTCATCCTCGGCCATGCCGTCCTCGATACTGACGATCGGGTACTGGCGACACCAGCCAGCGAGGAATTCGACGAACTCCTGCGAACCGAACCGCTGGTTCTCGCCGACCAGATGGTACTTGCCGTTGTCGAAGAACTCGCTGCTGGCGACATCCAGACCGAGCACGATCTCCTCGCCCGGATGGTAGCCGGCCTTGCCGATCGCTTCGAGGATCACTTCGATCGCCTCCTCGTTGGAGCGCAGGTCCGGCGCGAAACCACCCTCGTCACCGACTGCCGTCGACAGCGCCCGGCCCTTGAGCACCGACTTCAGGGCATGGAACACCTCGACCCCGGCCCGCAGCGCCTCGGAAAAGCGATCGAAACCGACTGGCAGGATCATGAACTCCTGCATATCGACATTGTTGTCGGCATGCGCACCGCCATTGATGATGTTCATCATCGGCACCGGCAGGCTGACCTCACGACCGCCGGCCAGATAGGCCCACAGCGGTTCGCCCCGGGCCGCCGCCACGGCATGGACGCTGGCCAGCGAAACCCCGAGCAGGGCATTGGCTCCCAGGCGACCCTTGTTCTCGGTGCCGTCGAGATCGATCAGTGCCTGATCGAGCCCGGCCTGATCGCTGGCATCCCGCCCGCGCACGGCATCGGCGATGGTCTCGTTGACATGACCGACCGCCTTCTGCACGCCCTTGCCGAGATAGCGGGTGCGGTCGCCGTCGCGCAGTTCGACCGCCTCCTTGCTGCCGGTGGACGCGCCGGAGGGAACCGCCGCACGGCCCCGATGACCGGTATCGAGCGTGACTTCCGCTTCGAGGGTTGGATTGCCGCGTGAATCGAGGATTTCGCGGGCCTGGACGTGTGCGATCTTCATCTCCGTTCGGTCTCTCTGGTCAGGACTGGGTTTCGAGCAGGGGGCTGGCCTTGACGATCCGATCGAGCGCCAGCAGGGTTTCCAGCAGCGCCTCCATGCGGTCCAGGGGCCAGGCATTGGGGCCATCCGACAAGGCGCTGTCGGGATCGGGATGGGTCTCGGCGAACACGCCGGCAACGCCGGCCGCGACCGCCGCCCGCGCCAGCACCGGCACGAATTCGCGCTGGCCACCGGAGCGATCGCCCTGCCCACCCGGCAACTGCACCGAATGGGTGGCATCGAACACCACCGGACAGCCGGTCTCACGCAGCACCGCCAGCGAGCGCATGTCCGACACCAGGTTGTTGTAGCCGAAACTGGCACCGCGCTCGCACACCATGAGCTGCTCGTTGCCGACCGCCCGTGCCTTGGCGACCACGTGGCGCATGTCCCACGGCGCCAGGAACTGGCCCTTCTTGATGTTCACCGGCAAACCGGTGCGCGCGACGTTCTGGATGAAATCGGTCTGCCGGCACAGGAAGGCCGGCGTCTGGAGCACATCCACCACCGAAGCCACCTCGGCAAGCGGTGTGTACTCGTGAACATCGGTCAGCACCGGCACACCGATCTGGCGCTTGACCTCGGCCAGCACCTGCAAGCCGAATTCGATGCCCGGACCGCGAAAACTGGCGCCCGAACTGCGATT
>DIHI01000097.1:16483-18573 GCA_002420085.1 Lysobacterales bacterium UBA5700
AACTGCATCGACTCGACCACACACGGACCGGCGATCAGGAACAGCGGCCGATCGATGCCGACCTCGAAACCGCACAGCCTCATGCCCACACCCCGCCCACACCGTCACGCGCTGGGCGCACCCGCAGCTTCAACCGAACGCCCTCGGTCATGCCGTCGCCTCCGCGCCCGCATGGGCCGCCCGGTATGCCCGCGCCGCGCCGATGAAACCGATGAACAATGGATGACCATCGCGCGGCGTCGAGAGGAATTCCGGATGTGCCTGGCAGGCCAGGAACCACGGATGCACGCTGCGCGGCAACTCGATCATCTCGACCAGGCCATCGTCGAGCGACATTGCCGAGATCACCAGCCCGGCCGCTTCCAGACGGTTCCGGTAGCGGTTGTTGAATTCGTAGCGGTGACGATGCCGCTCGGCAACGACATCGCGCCCGTACAGTTCGCGCGCCAGAGTGCCGGACTTCAGGCGACACTCCTGTAATCCGAGCCGCATCGTGCCGCCAAGATCGGAAGCTTCATCGCGTCGCTCAACCTCGCCCGACGCAGTACGCCACTCGGTGATCAGCCCGATCACCGGATGCGCACAGTCGCGAACGTTCTCGGTGCTGTTGGCGCCGGCCAGACCAACCACATGGCGCGCGTAATCGACCACCGCCGCCTGCATGCCATAGCAGATGCCGAAGTACGGAATCCCCTGTTCACGGGCATGCCGCGAGGCCAGCACCTTGCCCTCGAAGCCGCGATCGCCGAATCCGCCCGGCACCAGGATGGCATCGACCCCTGCCAATGCTGCCGTGCCTTCCCGCTCGACCTGCTCGGACTCCAGCCACTGCAAGCGCACCGTCGTGCGCTGGCGCAGCCCGCCATGGCGAAGCGCCTCTGCCAGGGACTTGTAGGCATCGGCATGATCGACGTACTTGCCGACCACGGCCACCGTCACCGCATCGACCGGATGGGTCATGGCATCGACCACCGCGCGCCATTCCGACAGATCGGCTTCGCCGACCGTGTCGGTCAGCGCCAACCGATCGAGCACGATCCGGTCCAGTTCCTGCTCGTGCAGCCAGACCGGAATCCGGTAGATGTTGTCGAGATCGACCGCCGAGATCACCGCCTCCGATGCGACATTGGTGAACAGGGCGATCTTGCGCCGTTCCGACTCCGGCAAGGGCCGCTCGCTGCGACACAGCAGCACATCCGGCTGGATACCGATCGAACGCAATTCCTTGACCGAGTGCTGGGTCGGCTTGGTCTTCAACTCGCCGGCCGCAGCGATGTAGGGCACCAGGGTCAAGTGTATGAACAGGGCGCGGCTCGGTCCGCGCTCGCTGCGAATCTGCCGTATCGCCTCCAGGAACGGCAGCGACTCGATATCACCGACCGTGCCGCCGATCTCGACCAGACCGACATCGAAGCCGGACGTGGCCTCGTCGATGCAGCGCTTGATCTCGTCGGTGATGTGTGGAATCACCTGCACCGTACCACCGAGATAATCGCCGCGCCGCTCCTTGCGGATCACGTTCTCGTAGATGCGCCCGGTGGTCACCGAATTGCGCCGGCCAAGCCGGGTGCGCACGAAACGTTCGTAGTGACCCAGATCGAGATCGGTCTCGGCACCATCATCGGTGACATACACCTCGCCGTGCTGGAACGGACTCATCGTCCCTGGATCGACATTGATGTAGGGGTCGAGCTTCATCAAGGTCACGCGCAGGCCGCGTGCCTCAAGAATTGCGGCCAGGGATGCGGCAGCGATCCCCTTGCCGAGCGAGGAGACCACACCGCCGGTAACGAAGATGAGGGGCGTCATGGGGGAGCGATGCTGGAAAACCCTATTCTACCGACCCCGAACCCATCCGGCGAGTGTCTCGCCGTCAGTCTGCGGTATCCAGCGAACCATCAGCGACAAAGCAGCGACCGAGCATCGGAGGGCTCGATCTGTGGCAAGCAATGGGAATGGGCCTCGACCGGACCCTGCGGACCTGCGCGCGACTGTGTCGAGCGCGCTGGAGAGATTGGAGGCCAGGGTCGGAATCGAACCGGCGTACACGGCTTTGCAGGCCGCTGCATGACCACTCTGCCACCTGGCCA
>DIHI01000002.1 GCA_002420085.1 Lysobacterales bacterium UBA5700
TGAACCGTGTCTCCTTGGCTTGCTATATCAAGTTCAGGGCAAAGCGAAACGTAGCCATCGCCTTCTCGTTCAATAATAGCGGTGAGTTGTCTTTGCATAATTTTCACTCCAATCCTAAAAGGCCGTTACGGTTCTGCTGCATCTTTCACGCGCCACGTCATCGGCACTTCGACCTGTGTTAGGGGCGCTTTTTAGAATCGGATAGGAGCCGATCTCTTTGAAATTAGCGACTCCTCGCCCAATACACGCTTCTACCGCTGGGTCTGGGCCATTATTGCCGCAGGCGGAANTGCAACTTATCAAGCTTGTAATAATAATGCGACTGTTATTGGGCGTAACTTCTCCTGAATGTCCAACGCCGCGCGTGAGCGGCGAGCAAAGGCGGTGCGGAGCGCCGACGTAGTGAGTCCGACTCCACGCGCTTGTTGGGCGACACGTTATTTCGCCAGCGTTCCAAGGACCTGAACATTTGCCTTGTTCAGCTCCTGCCATCCGAGAACACTCCACTGGTAATCGGGTCGTGAACTAACTTCACCGTATGTGCTCTTTTCAATTTCAACCTTTCCGACACCTCCCCGGAACAACACCGTGACATATTTGGGTTCCGCATTGAGGCCAACACTCTTGTCATGAACCTCTAAGTAGACGAGCAGATTCCTATCTGAACTCACGTTTCTGGACATAAGCGTGCCCGTGCCTTTGAAGCTGTTCCACGCTTTGGAGTATGTGGTCGCGTCCTTCTTCTCTTCTGTTACGACAAAATCACGAAGCTCAAACTCAGGAGGCGGTGGTGCAGCAAACCGCTCGCATCCGCTCAGGAGGATTGCTATCGCGACGAAGGGCAGGTATTTCATTTGATGTACTCCCGTGTCGCCTAACTAGATTTAGACCCCGTATCCGGGGTATTGCATCGCATGGTGCGTCTGTTTCTACGTCGAGTAGAGCAGATTTCCTACGCCACGACAAGCCCGTGG
Source organism: Lysobacterales bacterium UBA5700 (assembly GCA_002420085.1). Taxonomy (GTDB): domain Bacteria; phylum Pseudomonadota; class Gammaproteobacteria; order Xanthomonadales; family Xanthomonadaceae; genus UBA11164. Next base: position 975 of record DIHI01000002.1, read on the forward strand.
CCGATGCCATGAGACCTCAAGCGTCGGCATGATTCTGTGCAACACCGCGATTGTGAGGGCGTAATNNACCTGATATGTCCGATGGGGTCGCCCTGTCAGACTCGCATGCTACACCTTGGAGGAGGGGGCATATGGGATATGAGCGCGGATCAGGGGGCGTATCCGGGACGATGGTGGGACCACGCCCTGCCCGCCTGATGGACGAGGTTCGCCGCTGTCTGCGTCTCAAACACTACAGTTTGCACACCGAGCAGGCATACGTCGGCTGGATTCGTCGATTTATCCTGGCGAGCGGTAAGCGGCACCCGCGCGAGATAGGCGGGCCGGAGGTGGAGCGGTTCCTGTCGTCGTTGGCGGTGCAGGCCCGTATGGCGGCAAGCACGCAGAATCAGGCGCTGTCGGCGCTACTGTTCCTGTATCGGGAGGTTTTGTCGGTCGATCTGCCGTGGCTGGATAACGTAACGACGCAAGACACCCACACACCGGCGCCCGGTCCGCCGCACGGGTATTTCCGTGCGGTGGGTCGGTTCTATGCTGAGCACCACAGCGTCATCTGACGTGGGCGTGCAGCGAGCATCGACACGGCGGGGAGCATCGGCGCAGGTGGTGGCGTGTTCAGGAGGGAATGGTCGTGGCAGCCCGGTGGATGCCCGCCACTGCCCGACCGGAGGGGTCGGCGGCGGCGGCAAAGGCGGGATCCCAGGCAATCGCGGCCGGTGAGGAACAGGCGATCGATTTGCCACCCGGCACGGTGGCGGCACAGGCCGATTGCGGAAATGCCTGCTCGAACAGTCGGCGATACAGCAAGGCTTCCTTGGTCTGCGGCGGATTGATCGGGAAGCGCCGTTCGGCCGAAGCCAGTTCGGCATCGCTGACGCTGGCCTGGGCGTGATCCTTGAGCGCATCGATCCAGCCGTAACCCACGCCGTCGCTGAACTGCTCCTTCTGGCGCCACAGGATAGATTCGGGCAAGGCGCCATCGAATGCCTGGCGCAGAATGTTCTTCTCGATCCGGCCGGCCAGCACCCGCTTGTGTTCGGCATCCATCGACATCGCGGTTTCCAGGAATTCGAGGTCGAGGAATGGCACCCGGGCCTCGACGCCCCAGGCCATCATCGATTTGTTGGCGCGCAGGCAGTCGAACTGATGCAGGGCGGCGACCTTGCGGACTGTTTCGTCGTGAAACTCCTGGGCCGACGGTGCCTTGTGGAAATACAGATAGCCGCCGAAGATTTCGTCGGAGCCCTCCCCCGACAGCACCATCTTCACGCCCATCGCTTTGATCCGTCGGGCCAGCAGGAACATCGGGGTGGAGGCACGAATGGTCGTCACGTCGTAGGTCTCGATGTGGCGAATCACTTCCGGCAAGGCATCGAGTCCTTCGTCGATGGTGAAGGTGAAGCCGTGGTGGACCGTTCCCAGGGCATCGGCGGCAACCTGGGCGGCGGCCAGATCCGGCGAGCCCTCCAGGCCGATGGCGAAGGAATGCAGGCGCGGCCACCAGGCTTCACTGCGGTCGTCGTCCTCGACCCGCTGCCGGGCGAAACGTGCCGCGCAGGCGGCGATCAGTGAGGAGTCGAGTCCGCCGGACAGCAGCACGCCGTAAGGCACATCGCTCATCAACTGGCGATGTACCGCGTGTTCCAGGGCGCTGCGCAGGGCTGGCGGCGACACGTCCACGCCGGCGGTCGCGGCATAGTCGGTCCAGCCCGGCTGATAGAAGCGCACCGGTTCGCCGATCGCACTGTCGAGGTAGTGACCGGGCGGAAAGCAGGCGACATCGGCGCAGACGCCGGCCAGCGCCTTCATCTCCGAGGCCACCCACAGTCGGCCGTCGTCATCATGGCCGTAGTACAGCGGACACACGCCGATCGGGTCGCGGGCGATCAGATAGCGGCGATGCGCGCTGTCCCACAGTGCGAAGGCATAGATGCCATTGAGCAGGCGACCGCCGCGCTCGGCCAGGAAGGCGGGGCCACGTTCACGGTAGAGCGCATTGATGACTTCGCAATCGGAGTCGGTCTGGAAGGCATACGGCTGGGTGAGTCCGGCCTCCAGTTCGCGATGATTGTAGATCTCGCCATTGACCGCCAGGGCCAGCGCGCCATCGGCCGATCGCAGTGGCTGGGCGCCGCCGGCCGGATCGACGATCGCCAGCCGCTCATGGGCCAGCACCGCGCCGTCATCGGCATGCACGCCGCTCCAGTCCGGGCCGCGATGGCGTTGCAGGGCTGAGCGTGCCAGGGCCAGTCGGCGCAGACCGGGCAGATCGGCATCGCTGCCGAGATCGAACACTCCAAGAATCGAACACATCGGGTTTTTCTCCAGCATCAGGGCAGGTTGGTCACAGCGAAATCGAAATTTGCACCGTCCAGTAAACAAAAAACCCGCATCGGCGATGCGGGTCTCGGGTGACTGTTGCAGTGTTGCTCAGGCTGCCGACTAGTCGCCGTCCCGCGTGGTTGCGAGCCGGTTATTGCGATTGCCGTTATTGGCCACAGCACGCAGCCATGCGTCGCCTGACTCGCGTGGTCGCACAGGGCGAGCATCGCAAGGGGTGTGACGAGGGGCCGATGTGGTGGTCATGGCGGCACGCTAACCGATGTCGAGCCTGCTTGGCAAGCAGGCTGTCGATTGCGGCCTGCCGCCTGCTACCATGCGACAGCCACCACCCGACCCTGCCCGCGCCGATCCGGCCTCGATCATTCAGCACCTGTGACGGCATTTTCCGCTCTCGATCCTGCGCTCGCCCGCGATCCCCTGGTCACCCGCCTCGATGCGATCCGTACACGCATCGCCAATGCCTGTCGCGCGTGCGGCCGCGACCCGGACAGCGTTCGCCTGCTGCCGGTCGCCAAGACGGTTCCGGCGGATCGACTGCGCGTAGCCCATGCCGCCGGATGCAGCGAATTCGGGGAGAACAAGGTCCAGGAGGCGGCCGAAAAGGCACGGACCCTGTCCGATCTGGCCCTGCGCTGGTGCCTGATCGGCCATCTGCAAAGCAACAAGGCGTCGCTGGCGGCGCGGGTGTTCGATGAGTTTCAGGCGCTCGACAGCCTGCGTCTGGCTGAAATCCTCGACCGCCACTTGCAGGCTGAAGGTCGGTCGATGGATGTGCTGATCGAGGTCAATACCTCCGGCGAGGCCAGCAAGTTCGGGCTTGCTCCGGACGCGGTCGAAGCCATGTTGCCTGGTTTGCGGCAGTGTACTGCTTTGCGGCCACGTGGCCTGATGACCCTGGCTGCGGCCGGCGATCCCGAGTGCGCCCGTGCCTGCTTCCGCCGACTGCGTGACGTGCGCGATCGGCTGCGCCCGATGGTTGCCGTGCCGGATGCCTTCGATCAGCTCTCCATGGGCATGTCCGGTGATTTCGAGATCGCCATCGCCGAGGGTGCGACCGTGGTTCGGATCGGCCAGGCGATCTTCGGGCCACGCACGGCGGTCAGCCCATGATCGGTGTACGTGGACAGGCCGGCATGACCCGACATCGGCGTTCACGGGTCGTCACCCTCGCGCTGGCTCTGGTCGGGTTGACCTGCCTGTTGCTGGTCGCTGCCATCCTGCTGTTGCGCGGCAGCCTGGCCCAACTCGATGGCACCGCCACCCTGCCCGGCCTGCAGGCGCAAGTGACGATCGATCGTGATGCCCTGGGCGTGGTCGATATCCTTGCCGAAAACGAGACCGATGCCTTGCGCGCGTTGGGTTTCGTCCATGCCCAGGAGCGTTACTTCGAGATGGACCTGCTGCGTCGGACTGCGGCCGGCGAGTTGGCTGCGCTGTTCGGGCCGGTGGCCGTCGAAGCCGATCGGGTCCGCCGACAGCATCGCATCCGCAGCCGGGCCGTGGCCCTGGTCGAGAGTCTGCCGCCCGCCACCCGCGCGCGACTGATCGCCTACAGCGAGGGCGTCAATGCCGGTCTCGACGCCCTGTCGGTACGGCCGTGGCCCTATCTGCTGCTCCGGCAGCCAGTACAGCCATGGCGGGCGGAGGACTCGGCCCTGGTCGTCTACGCCATGTTCTTCGACCTCAACGACAGCAGCAATCGTCGTGATCTGGACCGCCAGCGGATGCGCGAGGCACTGCCTCCGGCGCTGTATGGCGTGCTCGATCGGCGCGGCAGCGACTGGGATGCCCCGATCGCCGGTGAATCTTTCGGTGATGCCACCATCCCACCGCCGGAAGCGGTCACCGGGCTGCCGAGCCCCTCCCATCGGCCGATCGCATCGATGCCGGCAGGTTCGATCGAAACCTCGACGATCGAGATCGACACCCTGCCCGGCAGCAACAATTGGGCGGTCGCCGGAACACTCACCGCCGACGGCCGCGCCATCCTGGCCAATGACATGCATCTGCGCCAGCGTGTTCCGGCGATCTGGTTCCGCGCTCGCCTGCGCTATCCGGACCCGGAGGCGCCCGATGGCCGCATCGACGCCACCGGCGCCACCCTGCCCGGCGCGCCGGCCTTGGTGGTCGGCAGCAATGGCCGGGTCGCCTGGGGCTTCACCAACAGCTATGGCGACTGGCTGGACTGGTTCGAGGTGACCTGGGCCGATGCCGAGCGCACGCGCTATCACACGCCTGAGGGCCTGGCCGACATCCAACTGCATCCCGAAACCATCGCCGTGGCCGGCGCCGAGCCGATTCGGATCGAAGTCCGCGAGACCCGTTGGGGACCGATCCTGCACGACCTCGACGATCGCCACTCGCTGGCCCTGGCCTGGACCGCACATCGCCCCGGTGGCCTCGACTTCACCCTGACCGAACTGATCCGTGCCCGTGATCTCGACCAGGCCATGGCAATCGCCAATCGCGCCGGCATCCCGCCGCAGAACTTCGTCGCGGCCGATCAGGCAGGTAGGATCGGCTGGACCCTGATGGGCCGCATCCCGAACCGCGTCGGCGCCTGTGAACCGCGCCTGCCGATCGACCCGCTCACCGGCTGCGACTGGCAGGGCTGGGTCGAGGCCGATCGGATTCCCCGGATCATCGATCCGGAAGGCCAGCGGCTGTGGACCGCCAATGCCCGCGTCGTCGGAGACCAGGCGCTGGCCCTGATCGGCGACGGTGGCTATGACCTGGGCGCGCGCGCCGGGCAGATCCGTGATCGCCTGTTCGCCAGCGATCGCTTCGACGAAGCCGACCTGCTGGCGATCCAACTCGACGATCGCGCCCTATTCCTTGAGCGCTGGTGGCGGCTGCTGCGCGACTGGCTCGCCGAGCATGGCCGCGACGACCCAGACCTGCGCGAACTGGCCGAGACCATCGCCACCTGGGAGGGCCGCGCCGCGACCGATGCCGTCAGCTATCGCCTGGTTCGCGCCTTCCGTACCGAGGTCGCACGCCGGGTCGGCGATGGCCTGCTGAGCACGGTCCGTTTCGATTCAGGGCCGTCCGGCAGTTCGCTCGGCGACCTGTTCGGCGATCGCCGGATCAGCCAGTTCGAGGGCGCTCTGTGGCCGCTGGTTCGCGATCGACCGACACATCTGGTCCCGGCCGGCCATCGCGATTGGCACGACCTGCTCGGTTCAGCGGCCCGAGCGATCGCCAGCGAACTGGCCGATCAGCCGGGCGGTCTGTCGGCCCGTACCTGGGGGGAACGCAATACCGCTGCCATCTGCCACCCGCTGGCCAGCGCCCTGCCGGTCATTCTGCGTTCGCCCCTGTGCATGCCGGCCGAGCCCCTGTCCGGCGACAGCAACATGCCGCGCGTCCAAGCGCCGTCGTTCGGAGCCTCACAACGCATGGTGGTCGCCCCCGGCCACGAACGTGACGGCTACTTTCACATGCCCGGCGGGGCCAGCGGTCATCCGCTGTCGCCGTTCTGGGGCGCCGGCCATCAGGACCACATCCAGGGCCTGCCCTCGCCTTTCCTGCCGGGTCCGAGCCGTTACCGACTCGCGTTGCATCCGACGGAAAAACCGTAGATCAGTTCACGATTTCGCCATTAAGTGGCGGTGCAGCATGACTTTTGCCGGACATCTGAAGTAAGTTCGACGGCTAGTCAGTACGGCGGCGAATGGATCATTGCCGGCGCCACATCATGGACGTGTCTCGCATGGACCGCGAGGGGCGTCTTCGGGGAAAGGGGTGTCATCGTGAAAAGACTATTGGCTGGCCTCGTGCTGGTCCTTGCCTCACTGTGCGTACAAGCCAACACCGGCGTCGCCTTCGTACACGGCACCGGCAAGCAGACCAACGCATTGAACGACTACTGGGGCTCGGCGTTCGTCAACTCGGTCCGTCAGGGCCTGCCCAACTCGGCCAACTACGTGGTGATCAACTGCGACTTCGAGCAGTTCATGTGGGACAGCCGCGCCGCTGGTTGCCTGGCCGGACAACTGTCCAGTTTCATCAGCACGCGCGGCATCACCGACCTGGTCGTCATCACCCACTCCAACGGTGGCAATGTGATGCGCTGGATCATGTCCAACCCGACCTGGGACTCGCGCTACCCGAACATCATCAGCAAGCTGCGCTGGGTCAACGCCCTGGCCCCGTCCTCGGCCGGCACCCCGCTGGCCGATGCGGTGATCGCCGGCAATGTCTTCGAGGCAGCCCTGGGCTGGCTGCTCGGCTTCCAGAACGATGCCGTGCGCATGCAGCAGGTGAGTTGGATGGCGTTCTACAACGCCAACTGGCTGCTCGGCACTGCCGGCCGCCCTGCCCTGCCCAAGGCATTCTGGAATGTGGTCGGCAGTGATGTCGTCTCGGCGATCTGGGACTCCGACGCCTACTGCGGTGGCTATTCCCAGAGCGTCGGTCTGGAGATCACCCAGAACTGGCTGAACAGTTGCTCGGATGGCTTCCTTGACTGCACCAGCCAGCGCGCCGCCGGCTTCCACTGGTTCACCGATACCAGCGGACTCGGCAAGGTTCTCAACCACAACCAGAGCCGCAAGGATTGCTTCGGCCTGGACGTGGTCCTGCGCAACGACATCTAAGGAATCGCCACCATGCGCAATTCGTTGACCAAATTCATCTCTGCCGCCTGCCTGCTGCTGTCGGCCTCGGCCGGTGCCGCTGGCCTGATTCCTGCCCCGGGCAGCGACGATCTGGTTGCCAGCCGGCTGATCGCCGCGCCGGATCCGGGCTTCGCCACCGAAAGCCAGGCCGTTTCGTTTGCCTGGGCGCTCGATCGCAACAGCGAACTCGCCGCGCCACAGCCCTACGTGGCCGAAAGCCGTGAGTTCTTCGAGACCGTCAGCGCCGCCAGCTTGCGGGCCGGCTACCGGATCGACACCACCGCCCCCGGTGCCGTGATCCGGATCAGCCCGGACCAGACCGGCAACGTCACCGGCCTGCTGCCGGCCGATCTCGAAGTGATGCACAACGGCACCCTGGTTCCGACCAGTGCCGCCATCGATCAGGTCGCCACCGCCGAACAGCTTCGTCAGGCTGGTCTGGACTCCGGCAATGGCGCACTCGGCTTCCGGGTCAAGCCGGAACTCGGTGCCGGCGATGTCGTGATCCGCTCGGCCAAGGCCAAGGGCCGCTACCTGGTTCATGTGTTCGAGCCGAACAGCAGCCTCACCCTGACCCTTGGCAGCGAGCGCAACACCCATCTGGCCGGTGAGTCGCTCAGCGTCGTCGCGCGACTGAGCGATGGCGATGTCGGCATCGATGGTGCCCGCTACGGCGGCATCGTCACCGCCCCGGACGGACGCACCTTCCCGCTGACGTTTTCGGCCGCTGCCGGGGATGTTGCCGGTCGGATCGCCTTGCCGACCGAAGCCTCGTCGTTGCCCGGCCTGTGGGAAGTCCACACCTTCGCCCGTGGCGAGCGTGCCGGTGGCCGACTGCTGCGTGACGCCAAGATCGCCGTCGCGGTATCCGCTCCGACCGCCCGTCTGAGCGGCGACTACACGGTCGATGCCAGTAATGGCCTGAAGATCGCCATGGGTGTCGAGACCGCCAGTGCCGGCCGTTACGAGTTGCGTGGCGTGCTGTACGGCACCGATACCTCGGGTCGCCTGGCCCCGATGGCGGCAGCCAGCAGCGCCAACGTGCTGACGTCCGGCACCGGTGAACTGGCCCTGCACTTCGGAGCCGAACTCCTGGGCCGGGGCTTCTCCGCACCGTATGCCCTGCGCGATCTGACCCTCAGCGACCAGAGCCGGATGGGTCGGCTGGAAGCGCGTGCGATCGGACCGACGATCGAAGTCGGCTCGGCCGTCGGCAATGGTTCCGCGCGGCCGGCGCCGCGACTCGACGGCATCCAGGAGAACTGATCCAGCGCCAATGCGATTCGATCACGCCGGCCATCGCCGGCGTCGCTCAAGGATGAAACCCAGAACGCCCGGAGCATTCCGGGCGTTCTGCTGTGTGTACGGTGCGGCGAGCCTGACGCGGGCCACCTACGGCGCCGCTTGAATCCAGGCCGCTGTTCAGACCCCCATCAGTTCGGACAGGGCGTAGCGCTTGGCCGGACGTCCGTGCAGCCGGCTGGCCGCCAGCAGGGCACCTCGGGCAAAGATGTCGCGGTCGCTGGCGCGATGGACGATTTCCAGACGCTCGCCGATTCCGGCGAACTGCACGGTGTGCTCACCGACGATGTCGCCCGCCCGCAGACTGGCATAGTGTGGTGGCCGACCGCTGCCGGCCGCTACCGCTGCCCCGAGGGCCAGGGCGGTGCCCGACGGAGCATCCCGCTTGCCGCTGTGATGGGCCTCGACGATGTCGCAGTCCCAGGCTGCCAGCAGCGCTGCGGTCCGTCGCGCCAACTCGGTGGCGACCAGCACCCCCAGGCTGAAATTGGCCGCCCACAGAATGGGGATTTTCTGACCGGCCGCCTCGATGGCGTCGAATTGGGCTTCACTCAGCCCGGTGGTTCCGCTGACCAGGGCCGAGCGGCGCTCCAGACAGAGCGAGAGCACGGCATCGAAGCCTGCCGGGACGCTGAAATCGACCGCCAGATCGAACTCGGGCGTGCTATCGAGACGGGCGACATGGATGACCGGCACGCCGAGACCACCGACCGCCTCGGGGTCGCGTCCGACGACTGCCGCGACTGGACGGAATCGACGGGAAAACTGCGCGTCTTCGACCGCCAGACGCAGCAACGCACGACCCATGCGCCCGGAGGCGCCATGGATCAGCAGACGAATGGGCGCGGCAGACTCGATCATCGACGACTCACTGGCGACATGGCTTGGACGATTCGCCTGTGCGCCTCACCCGGACACCACAGGCACGGGAAACTCGGACGATCAGCCGCCGACGGCGGCGGGTGGCGGGACCGCGTGCTCGCTGCGGGCGCATGATCTGGCGGCCTCCGGCCTGACCCTGATCGCCCGGCTCAGCCGTAAGCTGACCTGGGGCCAGATCGGCAATGATCGAGCGCCATCATCCCGGCCCTCTGCCGACGACCGGCCTGCCGCACGACCGCTTCGTGCTT
>DIHI01000122.1:0-7167 GCA_002420085.1 Lysobacterales bacterium UBA5700
CGGATTCGGATTCGGATTCGGGTTCGGGCTCAGGCTGGGGTGGACCGCGTGACACGGGTCGAACCATCACAGCCAGCCTTCCCCGTGACGGCGGGAGGCCGGCTGTCGAAGCACCCGCTCGATGGGGCCGCAGCGGGTCAGGGATTCCAGAACCCGATCGCGAAGCCGCCACCGACCACGGTCTCCTTGCCGACCGTGGTGGCACCGGCGCTGACCCCGATCGGAATCTGCCAGAGCCGCAGCGTGCCGTTCACGCCGAGCGCGATCGCTTCCTCGCCATCGACCACCGCGAAGCCGGTCGCCACGCGCCAACCACTGGATACCCCCGAACTGGCGGCGGCCATCATGCTTGATGCCTGACTGATCGCGGTCGAACGTGCGATCTGCCGATCCAGACGATCGACCGCCTGTTCGAGGCCACCGATCCGGAGATCAAGCGAATTCAGCGTGTCGAGCACAGGGGCGAGTTGGTTGTCGGTATAGTCCTGTGCCTGTTGCAAGGTCCAGGCATCAGCCGCGCGCGTCTGACCAAGCGTGACTGCATCGTTGTCGGCCTCACCCTCCGCGACATTCTGGAGGCGCGTGCCGGATTCACCGGAGAACGTCAGGCTGGATTGGCTTTCATCGTCATAGCGCGTCGCCAGCGGATCACTGGTGCCATCCCGACCAGGCGGGCCTTCCGGACCCTGTGGGCCTTCCGGTCCCTCCGGACCCTGTGGCCCTTCCGGGCCGTCCGGGCCTTGCGGACCCTCCGGTCCCTGTGGACCCTCCGGACCGGGGACCGGATCACCCGTGGCCGGCGGCGCCGACTCCAGCGCGGCGAGGCGGCCGTCGAGGTCGTTCAGTGCCGAACCGACATTGGTATGCACTACGCCGGACTCGAACAGGTAGCTCGGCGGCGTGAAGACACCGCCCTCCCACCGGGAGCCGCCTCCGAAGGCATCGATCAGGCCACGAACCTGGCCAACCGTCAGGGCATCGGTGTCGGCAATGCCATTGCCGACATTGGTGATCGGGCGAGGCAGCCAAGCCGAGGTGGACGCACCGGGCTCATCATCCTCGGCCCGCAGGACCGACCCGACACCGACCCGATCACCCTCGACCGGACTGCCGGCAGCCGTGGCCAGGCCAACCGACGTTTCCGGCACGCTCTGAGCGATCGCGTCCTCGGTCGGCTCGACCTCGGTTTCCGCTGCCATGCACACCTCGACCGGACTGGCTGGCCCGGCCTCGATGCCGCCCACTCCCGGATCAGGGGCGGATGCGTCGGTCGGCGAGCAGACATGTGCTGCCGGATCCGAGTGGGTCGGCACGGGTTGGGCGATGGTCGGTGACACCAGGAAAAAGGTGAGGACAGCCAGACAACGCAGGTACATGGAGACGACTCCTGATCGGGTGGTGGTGGGCCGGCACGTGCTGCGAACCGGTTCCGACAGGAGGTGCCGCAAGCGGCCGTGGAGTCGCACGACGGATCGATGCCCGGCACAGGGCATCGACCGCTGGCAAGGTCATCTTTCGACTGCCGGCCCGGCGCCAGACGGGCCTGGCGGCGGGATGGCGATCGGACGCTGTCCGATCCCCGACGCCTCAATACAGCGCCGGTTGCCCGGCCGGTCGGGTCTTGAACCGGCGGTGCTGCCAGAGGTATTGCGCCGGCCAACGCCGGACGCGCGCTTCCAGGGCAGCCATGTAGCGAGCGGCTTCCTGGGCAGGGGCGGCATCGGCGATGCCGGCCAGCGCCGGCTCGATCTCGACCACGTAGCGACCAGGCGTCGGACGCCAGGCCCAGATCGGCAGCACCTGGGCGCCACTGAGTCGGGCCAGGGCCGGGGTGATCGCCAGGGTCGAGGCCGGGATGCCGAAGAATGGGACGAATTCGGCCAATTGATTGCTGTCCTGGTCGCCGATCAGCACGACGATCCGGTTCTCGCGCAATGCCCGCACCACCCCACGCAAGTCTTTCTTGTCGAGCAGGCGGTCGATGAAACGATGGCGTCCGGCTGCGACGACCGCCTGCAAGCCAGCGCTGGTGTGGCGGCGGGCCAGGCTGTCGAACCGATGGCCGAGCCGTTCGGCCAGGATGCGCGCCCCCAGTTCCATCGGCAATTGATGGCTGGCCAGCAGGAGCGCGCCTCGGCCCTGGGCCAGCGCAGCATGCAGATGATGCAGGCCCTGAACCTCGCCCAGCGCCAGGATCCGATCGCGATCGCCATACCAGGCCAGCAGGTTTTCCAGCACCGCCGTCATTGCGCCAGCCATCGCATCATCGAGCAGATGCTGGCGGGTCTGCCGGTCCGACGCCGGGAAACACAGGTCGAGGTTGCGCGCAGCGATCCGCCGCCGCCGTCGCAGTGCCGGGGCCAGCAGACGAGCCAGCCATCGACCGAGGCCGGGCAGGCGATCGGCCGGCAGCCGCGACGCCCATCGCCCCAGGACCGCCAGGGCGCGCCCGATCCGACCCGGTCTGGCCGGACTCACGACCGCTCGGAATTCTCGGCCGCCATCAGCGAACCGGCATACAGGGCCGCCAGCAGCAGGGTCAGGCCACCCCAGAAGGTCGAATAGAAGGCCAGGTGGGTGTTGAACGGAAACACGGTCACCGCCAGTGCCATGGCAGGAATCCGGGCGCGTTGGCGCGCCTCCGGACTCGACCATTTCCAGGCCCGCCAGGCCAGCGCCACTCCGGCCAACCAGATCAGCAGGCCGATGCTGCCAGTCTCGCTGGCCACTTCGAGCACGATCTGATGGGCGTGGAAGGCGCCGTCGTGATCGCCCTGGAGCCAGGGGTCGTCGGCCGGGGCATGGCCGGCATAGGCGTCCCGAAAGCCGCGCACGCCGACGCCATTGATTGGATGCTCCTGATACATCCGGATCGCGGCTCGCCAGATCGGCAGCCGGCCGGACAAGGCATGGTCGAGGCCGGCCTCACCACCGACCAGCACTTCGGCGGTCCGCTCCAGGCGTCCCTGCAAGCGCTCGGAAAACAGGGCAGCCGTCGCCGCCAGCACCAGGGTGGCCAGCCCGACACGCAGGCTGAAGCGCCAGCCGAAACGATGCACGGCCGCCACCGCCAGCACCACCGACAGGGTCAGCCAGGCCGCCCGGGCGCCGGCCATCAGGACCACGGCGACCAGCAGGGCAGCGATCGCCAGCCATCCCGCGCTGCCGGCAAGACGACCACCGACATGCAGGAGAAAGGGCGCCAGACTGGCCAGAACCAGTCCCAGCTTGGGGTTGCCGGCACCAAACACGCCGGTCAGCCGCTCGGCATCCGAGACCCCGCCGAGACTGATGTTGAACAGGGCCTGGGCCATGCCGTCGAGCAGCCAGATGCCAGCGACCACGCCGATGCCGCCGAGGGTGATCCGGCGTCCGCGTTCGGTCGCGACGGCCATCGCCACCAGCCAGAGAAACGGCAGATAACGGAGATCGACCAGGGCCTCGCGTGCGGCGCGGGCAGGATTGACGCTGACCGGGGCCGATAGCATCTCCGGCAGCCAGTAGGTCAGAAACATCGCCGAGGTCAAAGCCCAGGCACCCCGCGTCAGCAGTTCGGTGCCCCCCTGGAAGCGCCGCCAGGCCAGCGCGGCCAGGGCGAACAGGGCTCCGAGCGACAGCACCGCTTCGGCGATGCCGACCGTCGGCCACAGCGCGACCTGGGCCACGACCCACCAGGGCGCCCAGCGAAAGACCCGTTCAGTGGTGGCAGAGGCGGGCATACAACTCCAGCGTTCGATCCTGCATCCGGGCCAGGGTGTAGGGAATGGTAACCGGCCCAGGGCCAGGCTCGGCGAGGACATCGATCACCCGCGCCAGCAGCGCATCGCGATCGAATGGCGGCACCGCGCCACGTGGTTGCAATTCAGCCAGCAATTCGCCGACCCCGCCCTGCGCCCAGCCGACCACCGGGCGGCCGGTCGCCAACGCCTCCAACACCGTGCGCCCGAATGCTTCCGGCCGCTCGGACAGTTGCAACACCAGGTCCGAGGCGGCATACCAGGTGGCCATCGCACTGCTCGGCGGCAAGGGATGCAGGCGATCGCCAACCCCGGCCTCGGCGGCCTGCCGCCGCAGTTCGATGAGGTAACGCTCGCGTCCAGCCTGGACCGCGCCCGGCATGGCCAGGTGGACATCGAGCCCGTGCCGACGCAATCCACAGAGCAGATCGATGGCAAACCGATGGCCCTTGAGTCGGGTGGCACGCGCTGGCAGCAGCAGGCAACGACTGTTCGGAGGAAACGGCAGCGAAATCGGTGATCCGGAACCGGCCAGACGCCAGCGGACCGCCAGCGGCGGATCAGGACATCGGGGGAAGGCATTCGGATCGATGCCGCGCGGAATCACCACCAGGCGATCCGGATCGAGGTCGTGGTAGTGGTCCAGGACGTGCCGGCGCACGGTTTCCGAGACGCAGATGCTCGGCTGGCCCTGGGTCAGGATGCGGCTGTAACGGCTCGGCGAGTTCAGTCCATGGATGGTGGTCACGAACTGCGGTCGCGGCCGCAGGCCGGCCAGTGCCCACCAGGCCAGCCAGGCCGGCAGCCGCGAGCGGGCGTGGACGATGTCGGCATCGGCGATCAGGCGCCGAAGTGGGCGATGGCGGAACAGGGTGATCGGTGATTTCCGGCCGATGTCGAGCCGGTGGTGTTCGGCACCTGCCGCCAGCAGGTCCGGAACCAGGCGGCCGCCGGCCGAGACCACCCGCGCCCGATGTCCGGCAGCAACCAGGGCAGCAGCGATTTCCAGGGTTGAACGCTCGACACCACCGGCATCCAGGGCCGGCAGCACCTGCACCACGGTCAGCCCTGACACCCGCGTGCGCCGGCCTCAGTCCGCCAGCACGAAGTGGGCGCCGCAATACGGGCAGCGTGCTTCGCCTTCGGCTTCGATCGGCAGATAGACCCGCGGATGGGAGTTCCAGAGGGTCATGTCCGGGGTCGGACAACTCAGCGGCAGGTCGGCACGATGAACCGTGTAGGTCTTCTCGGCATTGGCCGGCTGCAACGGGGTGGCAGGCGTGGCGGGCATGTCGGCGGTGGTCAGGGAACGATGCCGCCAGTTTACACCGGCGACACCGCTCCAACCGCTGACCGGCCGGCCATTCGCGCCGTATCGGATCGAATGGCCGCCGGGCGCATCACTCGCTGGCCGGATCGGCCTCGACATTGATGCGGAAGCTGACCTCGTCGCCAACCGGGCCGACCAGGAAGTTCATGCCCCACTCGGAACGCTTGAGCACGCCGGTGGCGGTGAATCCGGCATGCGGCTTGCCGGACATCGGATGGTCGGCGATCTTGTTGACGACCACATCCAGGGTGACCGGCCGGGTCTGATCGAGCAGGGTCAGGTTGCCGGTCACACTCAGGCGGTTGTCGCCGGCCGCTGCCACCGAGGTGCTCTCGAAACGCAGTTTCGGGAAGGCTTCGACATTGAAGAAATCAGCATTCCGGAGGTGGCCGTCGATGCCGTCGTGGTTCATGTCGACACTGGCAGCGTCGATGACTGCGGTGACCGAGGAGTTGGCGAGATTATCGCGATCGAGCCGCAGTTCGCCCTCGACCCCACGGAACTGGCCGGTCAGATCGGTGAACCCGAGGTGGTTGACGGTGAACAGCACCTGGGTGTGGGCGGCATCGAACGTCCAGCGTTCAGCCGCCTGGGCGGAGTTGAGGGAACCAGCGGCAAACAGGCTGGCGGCCAGGGCAATGGACTTCATCATGAGCAGGTCTCTCCGTTGTCGGTGGGTGGCCGACCGATCGTGGCGAAAGAATCCGAAATCGTCCGATCGGCCGGTGCAGCGGGGGGTCAAAGTATCCGGCATGCCTCGTCAAAGGCCAGTCGTGGCGAACGCGGAAACAGCGCGGCCGGGTCGCCATAGCCGAGGTTGCACAGGAAGTTGGAACGGATCGCGCTGCCGGCAAAGAATTCGGCATCGACAGCGGCATTATCGAAACCCGACATCGGGCCGCAGTCCAGACCCAGTGCGCGCGCCGCCAGCATCAGATAGGCGCCCTGGAGGGTGCCGTTGCGGAAGGCGGCCGAATCGATCAGCGGCTGGTTGCCGACGAACCAGGCGCGGGCATCGGTGTGCGGGAACAGGTAGGGCAGTTTTTCGTAGAAGGCCAGATCGTGGCCGATCACCACGGTCACCGGGGCGGCCAGCGTCTTGCCACGATTGCCTTCATCGAGCAGGGGCAACAGGCGCTGCTTGGCCTCGGACGAGGTGATGAACAGAAACCGGGCCGGCGAGATGTTGGCGCTGGTCGGCCCCCACTTGAGCAGTTCATAGAGCCGATGCAGCAGGTCCGGCTCGACCGGGCGATCGAGCCAGGCATTGTGGGTGCGGGCGGTGCGGAAGAGCCGATCCAGGGCATCCGCAGCAAGCGATGCAGTCATGGCGAGAGTATCCGAAGGCTGGGCAGGGCCGACAGTCTAACCAAGACCACCGGGGTGCCGAGCGCCGCTCCGGACAACGCGGCGTGGCAGGGATGCAACGACCGCTCCGCCGTGCAGCCGCGCTCAGGACACCGCTGCGCCCGTTGTCAGCGCCTGCAATGCCTTTTCGACCCGCTCGTATTCGCGGGCCAGACGCATGGCGGCCTCGATCGGTTCGGCCAAGCGCTGCTGACGAGCGCCATGCTCGATCTCGCGCGCCAGCCCGGACAGGGTCATCGCACCCAGGTTGGCACTGGCCGATTTCAGCGAATGGGCCGGCGCCACCATCGACGGCACGTCGGTAGCGACTGCGGCGGCCTGGAGGGTCAACAGATGGCCGGGCGCGTCTTCGAGGAAGGTACTCACCAGGCGCTGGAACTCCGCGCCCATCATCTGCCGGAGGTCGTCGATGATCTCCATGTCCAGTGCCGGAATTCGTTCGACCGCTGCTTCCTGTGCAACAGCGGGTGGCGCGACCCTGGCCGGCGCGGCTGCGGTGGCCACGCTGTCCTCCGGCTCGGGCAGCCAGCGTCGCAAGGTTCGGATCAGTTGCTCGCGGGCGACCGGCTTGGTCAGGTAGTCGTCCATGCCGGCATCAAGGCAACGCTGACGATCGCCGGCCATGGCATTGGCCGTCATCGCGATGATCGGCAGACGCTGGCCCGGCGTGCTCCGCTCGCGCTCGCGCCACTCGCGGCTGGCGGTGTAACCATCCATGACCGGCATCTGGCA
>DIHI01000122.1:7282-7430 GCA_002420085.1 Lysobacterales bacterium UBA5700
ATCTGGCAATCCATCAGCACCAGGTCGAAGCGCTCGGCGGCCATGCGATCCAGCGCCTCGGAACCGTTGGCGGCGGTCTGGCAGTCGAGTCCCAGGGTGGTCAACAGCCGTCGGGCGACCATCAGGTTGACCGGGTTGTCCTCGACCA
>DIHI01000160.1 GCA_002420085.1 Lysobacterales bacterium UBA5700
GACCCAAGTCCAGAGCTGGCCCTGATCGATGGCAACCAGCTGCCGAGGGGGCTTTGCTGCGCGGCCCGCGCCATCGTCGGCGGCGACGCCTCGGAACCTGTGATCAGCGCCGCGAGCATTCTGGCCAAGGTCGCCCGTGACCGTCACATGCAGATGCTGGAGCAGCGTTTTCCCGGCTACGGCTTCGCTCGGCACAAGGGTTACCCCACGCCCGAGCACCGTGCCGCCCTGGCCCGGCTCGGGCCCTCGGCGGAGCACCGAATGAGCTACGCACCCGTGCGCTCCGCTTTGGCCGGAAAAGAAGCGCCGCTGCCCGATTGATCGATCATCATGTGGCGGACAGCCAGCCCTGCTAACGGCAGCCGGTGTTGCCGTCTCGGCCCCTCCGGGCGCTGTCGGCGCAGCCGGCCTCTGTACGCCGGTAAACGCTACCCCGCATGGTAAATTTTTGGTTAAGCCGCTAGGCTCCGCACACCGCCAGACCGGAGAGCGCCATGCAAAGATCGCGATTGTCCCGCGCCATTGGATTCGCCCTGCTCGCTGCCAGTGGACTGGCGCTCACCACCCCATTGCCGGTGGCTGCGCAAACGGAACCGGCTCCGGAAGATGCCGCCGCCAGTAACGACAGCGACCCGGCCAGTGAAGACATCAAGCAGGTCGCCGCGATCTCGGTGGTCGGTTCGCGCCGGTTGGATCGAAGCGATGCCACCACCGTGGTGCCGGTCGATGTCATCCCGCTCAACGACAGCGCCACCCGTGGTGCCCAGTTCGACATGGCGCAGTCGCTGCAATACCTGGCGCCTTCGTTCAATTCGACTAGACAGACCGGAGCCGACGGCGCCGACCTGGTCGATTCGGCTGCGCTGCGCGGCCTGGGTTCGGATCAGACCCTGGTCCTGGTCAATGGCAAACGCCACCACACCACCGCCCTGGTCAACCTGTTCGGCGCGCGCAACCGCGGCAACACCGGCACCGACCTCAACACCATCCCGCTGCTGGCGGTCGACCGCGTCGAAGTGCTGCGCGACGGCGCCGCCGCCCAATACGGCTCGGATGCGATCGCCGGGGTGATGAACTTCAGTCTGCGTAACCACCTCGGCTGCCAGGCGGTCGCCGGCTATGGCGAATACACCCGCGGCGACGGCGAGAACAAACAGCTGGGTGGCTACTGCGGTTTCGGTCTGGGCGACGGCGGCAGCTTCTCGATCACCGCCGAGGGCTCGAAGCGCGGTCGTTCGGACCGTTCCGAACCAGCCGACAACCCGCGCACGATCGGCGACAGCAAGATCGACAACAACACGATTTTCCTCAACGGACGCCTGCCGCTTGGCGAACAGTCGGAGTTGTATTTCACCGGCTCCAATCAGGTTCGGATCGCCTCGTCGGCGGCATTCGCGCGCGGCGGGATTGGGTCGGACGATATTCCCTCGCGCAATTCCGCGGCGATGTTTCCAAACGGCTTTGTTCCGTTCATCAACGGCGATTCGCGCGACCGGTTCTACATCCTCGGTGGCTCTGGCTACTTGGGTGCCTGGCATGCCGATCTGTCGGCGACTTACGGCTACAACGAACTGCTGTACAACATCAGCAATACGCTGAATGCCTCGATCGCCAATCTGGACTTGCAAAACGGCGGGCCCGGGCTTAGCCCGAACAAGTTCGACGCCGGCGGTTTTTCGTTCGAGCAATTCACCACCAACCTCGATTTCAGTCGCTTTTTCGACGATATCGCGCAGGGCATGAATGTGGCGTTCGGCGCCGAATTCCGTCACGAGCAATACGAGATCGATGCCGGCGAGCCGGGTTCGTTCATCGACGCCGACGGCGCCGGTGGCGGCAACGCCGGCAGCCAGGGTTTCCCAGGTTTCCAGCCGGGCGACGAAACCAATACCGGCCGGCACAGCTACGCCGGCTACGTCGATGTCGAAACCGATCTCAGCGAACGTCTGACCAGCGCCACGGCCGTGCGCTATGAGGATTTCAGCGACTTCGGCTCGACCCTGGACGGCAAACTCGCGCTGGCCTTCCGGGCCAACCAGGCGCTGATGCTGCGCGGTTCCTTGTCCTCTGGATTCCGGGCGCCGTCCTTGCAACAACGTCTGTTTTCCTCGACCTTCACCGATTTCATCAGCGGCGTGCCGGTCGATGTCCTGCTGGCGCCGAACGGCGGCCCGGTGGCCAACGCCGCCGGCATCCCCAAGCTCAAGGAGGAGACCTCGACCAGTTACACGCTGGGCTTCACCTGGTCGGTCAAGGACAATTTGACCTTGACCCTGGACGCCTACCGCATCGAGATCGACGACCGCATCGTGTTGTCCGGGCGCTTTGACACCGATGACCCGAGCATCGGCGATATCCTGGCCGACCTTGGCGTCGGCGAGGCGCAGTTCTTCGTCAATTCGGTGGATACCCGTACCCAGGGCATCGATCTGATCGTGTCCCACCAGGCCGAGGTCGGCGGCGGCGAGCTGCGCAGTCTGCTGACGGTCAATGTCAGCGATACCGAGGTCACCGGCGTGCACACCCCAGCCAGCCTGATCGGCCGCGAAGACAGCCTGCTCGAAGACCGCGAACGCCGCTTTATCGAAGAGGGCGCGCCGGATTCCAAGGCGATCTTGTCGTTCGATTACCAGAGCGGCAAGTGGATCCCCAGCCTGAA
>DIHI01000159.1:0-1140 GCA_002420085.1 Lysobacterales bacterium UBA5700
CTGTTGGACGAAGTTCGCCGCTGTTTGTGGCTCAAACACAACAGCGTGCGCACGGAGCAGGCGTATGTCGCATGGATTCGTCGGTTCATCTTGGCCAGCGACAAGCGGCATCCACGCGAGATGGGCGGCCCGGAGGTCGAGCGCTTCCTGACTGGGCTGGCGATAGAGGGCACCGCACCCATGGACAGCCACCCCAAGGACAGCAAGGACAGCAGCGGCACAGGACACCCACACTTCGACAGCAGCACAGAGCAGCAGCACAGGACACCCACACTTCAGCACACAACCGGACAGCACAACCGGATGCCAAGCTTCGTCATCGAGATCGCGATTGATGTGTTCGCTTGGCCATGCAGTGAGTCGGCTCGGTGAACGTCCGGTGGGCATGCCGCTTGGAGTGTAGCTTGGGGTGTACTCAACGAATCTGACGCTGTTCGACCAGGGCGGTGACTACGGCGGGGTCGGCCAGGGTGGAGGTGTCGCCGAGTTGATCGGCCGCGAGTTCGGATGCGCCGGCTTCGGCGATCTTTCTCAGGATCCGCCGCATGATCTTTCCGGAGCGGGTCTTGGGCAGGCCGGGCGCCCATTGCAGGTAGTCGGGGGTGGCGATCGGGCCGATTTCCTTGCGGACCCATTGGATCAGTTCCTTGCGCAGGCCGTCGCTGGGCTGTTCTCCGGCGTTGAGGGTGACGTAGGCGTAGATGCCCTGGCCCTTGATGTCGTGCGGGCAGCCGACGACGGCGGCTTCGGCGACTTTCGGATGGGCGACCAGGGCGCTTTCGACTTCGGCGGTGCCGATCCGGTGGCCGGAAACATTGATGACGTCATCGACCCGGCCGGTGATCCAGTAGTACCCGTCTTCGTCACGTCGGCAGCCGTCGCCGGTGAAGTAGCGGCCGGGGTAGGTCTTGAAGTAGGTGTCGATGAAGCGCTGCGGGTCGCCGTAGACGCTGCGCATCTGGCCAGGCCAGGAGTCGAGCAACACCAGGTTGCCTTCGCACGGGCCGTGCAGGATGTTGCCGTTGGCATCGACGATCGCCGGCTGCACGCCGAAGAAGGGTTTGCTGGCCGAGCCGGGCTTCTGCGGAATGGCGGCGGGCAGGGGTGAGATCAGGACACCGCCGGTTTCGGTCTGCCACC
>DIHI01000159.1:1274-1990 GCA_002420085.1 Lysobacterales bacterium UBA5700
TCGACGATCGGGCAGCGGGCGTCGCCGACGGTCTGGTGATACCAGCGCCAGGCCTCGGGGTTGATCGGTTCGCCGACCGTACCGAGCAGGCGGATGCTGGCGCGTGAGTGTTTCTTGACCGGGGCGTCGCCTTCGCGCATCAGGGCGCGGATGGCGGTCGGTGCGGTGTAGAAGATGCTGACCTGATGTTTGTCGACGACCTGCCAGAAGCGGCCCGAGTCGGGGTAGTTGGGGACACCCTCGAACATCACGGTGGTGGCGCCGTTGGCGAGCGGGCCGTAGACGATGTAGCTGTGGCCGGTGACCCAGCCGACGTCGGCGGTACACCAGTAGATGTCGTCGTCCTTGAGGTCGAAGACGCATTCGTGGGTATAGCTGGCGTAGACGAGATAGCCGCCGGTGGTGTGCAACACGCCCTTGGGTTTGCCAGTGGATCCGGAGGTGTAGAGGATGAACAGCGGGTCTTCGGCGTTCATGGTTTCCGGTGGACAGAACTCCGGCTGCCCTTCGGTGACGGCGTCGTACCAGCGATCGCGGGGCATCTGCATGGGTACGGCGCCACCGGTGCGCCGGACCACCAGGACAGTCTCGACGCAGGTGGTGCCTTCGCGGCGCAGGGCTTCATCGACATTGGCTTTCAGTGGCACCGATTTGCCGCCGCGCAGCCCCTCGTCGGCGGTGATCACCAGTTTGCTGCCGCAGTCGGCGATCCGTCC
>DIHI01000159.1:2144-24826 GCA_002420085.1 Lysobacterales bacterium UBA5700
GGCAGGTACAGGGTGATGCGGTCGCCCTTGCCGACGCCCAGGTTGCGCAGGGCATTGGCCAGCCGGCAGACCTCGGCATGCAGTTCGCGATAGCTGATGCGTCGGGATTCGGTCGGGTCGTCACCCTCCCAGATGATGGCGGTCTTGTCGCCGCGACGATCGAGGTGGCGGTCGATGCAGTTGGTCGCGACATTCAGTTCGCCGTCGTCGAACCAACGGATGCGGAAGTCCTCGACGTGGAAGGAGACATCCTTGATCCGGGTCGGGGTGCGGATCCAGTCGATGCGCTCGGCGACCTCGGCCCAGAAGATCTCGGGCTGCTCGATCGAGCGCTGATAGCGGCGCAGATACTCCTCGGGGCCGATCGCGGCGGCGGCGCTGAAGGCGGTCGAGGCGTGGTAGACGGCGGGGTGATCCTGCTGGCTCATGGGCTGTGTCTCCCGGCGGCACGGGGCCGCGCATTCCTGTTGATGATGCCGCACATGCTCGCGCCGGGTGCGGTTAGCGGCCAAGTAGACATTGGTCGGATTAGACATTGGTCGAATCCGAGGCCGATATCGACCAAAGGCGAATGGCGCGGGCGGGCTCAGTGTACCCAGACTCGCCACAGCCGGAATCCCGGCGTCATGGCACCGCTCTGGAGGGAGAGATCATGTACCGACTGTTCAACCCGCCGCGCCGACCGCGCATGACCGCTCTGGCGGTCGCGATCGGCATCGGCCTGGCCGCGCCTGGACTGGCTGCGGCGCAAACCGACACGGAGAAGGCGCTTGAGGCGCGCATCGCCCAGCTCGAAGCGCTGGTCCAGACCCTGATCGATCAACAGCAGCAAACCGAGCAGAAGATCGGCGAGCAGGTCAAGGCGCAGGTGGCGGAGGCAGCCGCCACGCAGGCGGCGGCTACGCCGGCTGCCGATGCGATCCAGGCCAAACGGATCACGCCGGGGGCCAACCCGAGCACGACGTTCAGCTACGGCGGCTTCATCAAGCTGGACGCGATGCTCACCGAGACCAGTGATGGCGAGATTCCCGACGGTTCGGTCGGTCGTCTGTTGTACCTGCCGGGTGGCATTCCGGTCGGTGGCCGCAGCGAGGGCACCGATCTCGATGCCCATGCGCAGTTCTCGCGTTTCTGGCTGGCGGCCGACAGCACGCTGGACTCCGGTGACAAACTGCGCGGCTATTTCGAGTTCGACCTGTTCGGGGGTGCGCTGGGCAACGAGATTTCGACCAATACCTTCGGGGTGACCGTTCGGCATGCCTATGTTTCATGGAACAACTGGTTGGCTGGTCAGACCTGGTCCAACTTCCAGGATGTGGCGGCCCTGCCGGATGCGGTGGACTTCATCGGTCCGACCGAGGGAACGACCTTCGTGCGCCAGAGCCAGGTTCGCTACAGCAACGGGCCGTGGTCGGTTGCCCTGGAAAATCCGGAAACCATCGTCACCCCGTTTGGCGGTGGCGCCAGGATCAGCAGTGACGATGGTGCGATGCCCGATCTGACCGTGCGCTACCGTCATGCCGGCACATGGGGCCATGTCACGTTGGCGGCCCTGCTGCGCAATCTCAAGCTGGAGAATCCGGCGACCGGGCTCGATGATTCGACGGCTGGCTACGGTCTGAGTTTCTCCGGCAAATACAACATCGATGCCGCCAACGACATCCGCTACATGGTCAACTGGGGCGAAGGCATCAATCGCTACCTGGGCCTGGCGATCACCAATGACGCGGTACTCGATGCCGGCGGCAATCTGGAAACCATCGGGGCGACGACCGGCTACGTGGCCTGGCGGCATGTCTTCTCGCCGAGCGTGCGCGGCAATCTGTACTACTCGGCGGCGTTCTTCGACAACGATACCGAGTACACCGGCACGGCGATCACCAAGAACGTGCAGTCGGTCGCAGCCAATGTCATCTGGTCGCCGCTGTCCAAGCTCGATCTTGGTCTTGAGGCCCGCTACGGCGAACGCGAGTTGGAAAGCGGAGCCGATGGCGATCTCAAGCGCCTGCACTTCCACGCCAAGTATTCGTTCTGAGGAGTCGATCATGAGCAACCCCAATCGCTTCGCCGAGTACTGGCGGGCCAATCTTCGCCTGATGGCGATCCTGCTGGCGATCTGGTTCGCGGTGTCGTTCGGTGCCGGCATCTTCTTCGCCGATGCCCTGAACTCGATCCGGTTCTTCGGTTTCAAGCTTGGATTCTTCTTCGCCCAGCAGGGCGCCATCTATGTGTTCGTCGGGCTGATCTTCTACTACGCCTGGCGCATGAACCGGCTCGAACGCGAGTTGGACGTCGACGAAGAGTGAGGAGAACGACATGTCGGTACAAACCTGGACCTATCTCATCGTCGGTCTGAGCTTCCTGCTCTACATCGGCATCGCCATCTGGTCGCGCGTGGCCACCACCAAGGAGTTCTATGTCGCCGGTGGTGGCGTCCATCCGGTCGCCAACGGCATGGCCACGGCCGCCGACTGGATGAGTGCGGCTTCGTTCATTTCGATGGCGGGGTTGATCTCGTTCATGGGCTACGACGGTGCCGTGTATCTGCTCGGCTGGACCGGCGGCTACGTGTTGCTGGCCCTGCTGCTGGCGCCGTATCTGCGCAAGTTCGGCAAATTCACCGTGCCCGACTTCATTGGTGATCGCTACTATTCCGACACGGCCCGTCTGGTGGCGGTGGTGTGTGCGCTGTTCGTCTCGTTCACCTACGTCGCCGGTCAGATGCGCGGTGTCGGCATCGTGTTCAGTCGCTTCCTGGAAGTGGACATCACCACCGGTGTCATCATCGGCATGGTGATCGTGTTCTTCTATGCCGTGCTGGGTGGGATGAAGGGCATCACCTACACCCAGGTGGCGCAGTACTGCGTGCTGATCTTCGCTTATCTGGTGCCGGCGATCTTCATCTCGATACTGCTGACCGGACACGTGATCCCGCAGTTCGGTTTCGGTGCCCAGGTCGCCGACGGCAGCGGCACCTATCTGCTCGACAAGCTCGATGGTCTGAATACGCAACTGGGCTTTGCGGCCTACACCGATGGCAGCAAGGGCATGATCGATGTCTTCGCGATCACCCTGGCCCTGATGGTCGGAACGGCCGGTCTGCCGCATGTGATCGTTCGGTTCTTCACGGTTCCGAAGGTGCGTGATGCCCGCACGTCGGCCGGCTGGGCGCTGCTGTTCATCGCCTTGCTGTACACCACCGCTCCGGCGGTGGCCAGTTTCGCCCGGTTGAACATGATCCAGACCATCAATGGTCCGGAGCTGACCGGGACGGCGCGTGCCGATGCGCCGGCCTGGGTCGAGAACTGGGAGAAGACTGGTCTGATCAAGTGGGAGGACAAGAACGGCGACGGCAAGATGTTCTACGCCCAGGGTGAGGCCAATGAAATGACCATCGATCGCGACATCATGGTGCTGGCCAATCCGGAAATCGCCAATCTGCCGGCCTGGGTGATCGCGCTGGTTGCGGCGGGTGGTCTGGCGGCGGCTCTGTCCACGGCGGCCGGTCTGCTGCTGGTGATCTCATCGGCCATTTCGCACGATCTGTTGAAGAAAGTGGTGATGCCGAACATCAACGACAAGCAGGAGTTGTTGTTCGCTCGACTGGCAGCGGCGGTGGCGATCTTCATTGCCGGTCTGCTTGGCATCTATCCGCCAGGCTTCGTGGCCGAGGTGGTGGCATTCGCCTTCGGGCTGGCGGCTGCCTCGTTCTTCCCGGCGATCCTGCTCGGCATCTTCGACAAGCGCACCAACACGGCCGGTGCGATCAGCGGCATGGTGGTCGGCCTGGTGTTCACGATCGGCTACATCGTCTACTTCAAGGGCGTGTTCATGGCGCCAATGGCGGCCAATGTGCCGGACAACTGGTTGTTCGGGATTTCGCCGGAAGGCATCGGTGTGGTCGGGATGACGCTGAACTTCGTCATTGCGATCGTGGTGTCGCGCCTGACCGCTTCGCCCCCGAAGGAAATCCAGGATCTGGTCGAGCACATCCGCGTTCCGCGCGGCGCCGGTCCGGCCGTTCATATCGCGCAGCACTGAGCGATCACGTCTCCAACACGCGACGCTCCCTCCCTTCGGCGCCCTTCGGGGCGCCGTTTTTTTATCTGAACAGTGACCGGGTGGGCTGTTCGGTGCGGTTCGGCTGGGCTCAGCCCGGCCAGAACAGCCAGACCAGGGCGCCGCCGATCAGCAGCCATTGCAGGCCGTAATAGGCGAATCGGCTGCGCGCCTTGAGGCGCTTGTTCCAGAGTCGGAAGCGGTACAGCACGCCGAAGGCGCGATTGACTCGGCCGGTCGGGTCACCCTCGGTATTGGGGGCCTGGCTGGCGGCGATCAGGGTGTCGGCGAGGAAGCGATTGACGGCGCGTGCCCAGCGATAGCGCAGCGGTCGCTCGATGTCGCAGAACAGGATGATGCGGTCGTCGGTGGTGGCGTTTTCGGCGTAGTGGATGAAGGTTTCGTCGAACAGCACCGCTTCGCCGTCGCGCCAGTAGTAGCGCTCGCCATCGACGCAGATGTAGCAGTCGGGATGGTTCGGGGTGATCAGGCCCAGGTGGTAGCGCAGTGAGCCGGCGTAGGGGTCGCGGTGCTTCTGCAGGATGGCGCCGGGTGGCAGTTCGGCAAACATCGCGGCCTTGATTTCCGGGATGCCGGCGAGCAGTGCGGTGGTGAAGGGACACAGGCTGCGCGCCGAGGGGTGGGCGTCGCCGTACCACTTCAGATAGAAGCGCTTCCAGCCGCGCCGGAAGAAGGAGTTGAAGCCGGCGTCGTCGTGGCGGTCGGAGGCGCGGATCCGTTCGCCGTCACGCAGGGCCAGGGCTTCGGCGCGAATCTCGCGCCAGTGCTCGCGCAGTGGGGCGAGGGTGGGAAAGGCGTCGAGGTCGAGGTAGGGCCGGCCTGGGACGGCCGAAGTGGCATACATGACGGCATTGATCGGCGCCATGAAGGTGGAGTGATCGGTCAATTGTCGGGTGAACCGATGGCGTACCCGGCCGCGCAGGTGGACCCAGCCGGCCGAGCCGACGAAGACGATCAGCAGCAGCCATTTCAGCATGTCCGTTCCGTCCGTTCGAGTGGCCTGTCGCGTCGGCCGCCGCACGCTGGGCAGGGATGGTCAGGGTGGGTCGCCGGCATCGAGCAGGGCGTAATGCTTCCTGCCCTTGCGCAGCAGCAGATAGCGACCGAACAGCAGGGCATCGGCGGATACCCGCTGGCTGGCGTCGGTGCAGCGGACAGCGTTGAGCGAAATGCCACCACCGTCGATGTCCTTGCGCGCCTGGCCCTTGGAGGGACACAGGCCGGACAGCACCAGCAGATCGGTCAGGCTGGCACCGTCTCCGCTCAGCGTCTGGCGATCGAGCGCGCGGCCATCGAGTTCGGCGACGACATCGCGGAAGGTCGCCAGATCGAGGGCATCGAGGCTGCCGCCGAACAGCACTTCGCTGGCGCGCACGGCTGCCTGAAAGGCGGCTTCGCCATGGACCAGCACGGTCACTTCGCGGGCCAAGGCGCGCTGGCCCGGTCGGGCGCCGGGGTCGGCCAGTTGCGCCTGTTCGAGCGCTTCGATCGCTTCACGCGGCAGGAAGGTGAACTTGCGCAGGTACTCGCCGACCTTGGCGTCTTCGGTGTTGAGGAAGAACTGGTGGAAGCGATAGGGGCTGGTGCGCTCGGGGTCGAGCCAGACCGCGCCGCTCTCGGTCTTGCCGAACTTGCTGCCGTCGGCCTTGGTGATCAGCGGGAAGGTCAGGCCCCAGACCGTGGCGCCCAGCTTGCGTCGCGTGAAATCGACTCCGGCGGTGATGTTGCCCCATTGGTCGGAGCCGCCGATCTGCAATTGGCAGTCGAGTTGCTGGCGCAGGTGATAGAAATCGTAGGACTGGAGCAGTTGGTAGCTGAATTCGGTGTAGCTGATGCCGGCGTCGCTGTCCATGCGGGTGCGCACCGATTCCTTGGCCAGCATGGCGCCGAGCGAGAAATGCTTGCCGACATCGCGCAGGAATTCGAGGTAGCTGATCGGTCCGATCCAGTCGGCGTTATCGACCAGCCGGGCCGGGTTGCCGACCGCCTCGAAGTCGAGCAGGCGGGCGAGCTGGTCCTTGATGCGGGCGACGTTGTGGGCGAGCTGTTCGCGGGTGAGCAGGTTGCGCTCGGCCGACTTGCCGGAGGGATCGCCGATCATGCCGGTGGCGCCGCCGGCCAGGGCGATCGGCCGGTGGCCGGCGAGTTGGAAGCGGCGCAGGGTGAGCTGGCCCATCAGGTGGCCGACATGCAGCGAATCGCCGGTTGGATCGAAGCCGCAGTACAGGCCGATCGGGCCGGTGTCGAGGCGGCGCGAGAGGGCGTCGAGGTCGGTGCAGTCGGCGATCAGACCGCGCCAGCGAAGGTCGGCGATGAGTGGGTTGTCCATGGCGCGGGAGGATACCTGCAATGCCGGTGCTTGTGCGCGTCTGAGGGGCTGGCGACCGCGAATCATCGCCGGCTGGCATGGTCGGAGACGGGTCCGATTCGCCGCACCGGCGGACATCAGGCGTCGTCTGGTGGCAGGGGCTGCGGTTTGAGGGTCAGTTGGCTGGCCAGGACCACGGCCTGGGTGCGGTTGCTGGCGCCGAGCTTGCGCAGCACGGCCGTCATGTGGGCCTTGACGGTGGCTTCGGAGACGCTCAGTTCGTAGGCGATCTGCTTGTTGAGCAGGCCCTCGGCGAGCATGTTGAGCACCCGCAGTTGCTGTGGGGTGAGTTCGCGGATGCGGTCGGCGATGTCGGCCTCGCGGGGGCTGACGCCAGGGGTGTCGCCGAGGTCGGCCGGCAACCACAGGTCACCGTCGAGCACGCTGCGGATGGCCTGGATCAGGGTTTCGCTGTCGGAGGATTTCGGGATGAAGCCGGCGGCGCCGTGGTCGAGCGCGCGTCGGATCACCGAGGGTTGTTCGTGGGCGGACACCACCATCACCGGCAATTGCGGATGCTGGCTGCGCAATTGCACGAGCGTGCCGAAGCCCTCGGCGCCCGGCATGTGCAGATCGAGCAGCAGGAGGTCGGCCTCGGGGTGCGTTTCGACCAGGGTGAACAGCGAAGCGGCATCGGCGGCTTCGTGAATTTCGGCAGCGCCGAGGCCACGCGCGACGGCACCCTTGAGCGCTTCGCGAAACAGCGGATGGTCATCGGCGATCAGCAGGATCGGCATCGGTCAAGCATAGCGGCTTATGCACGGCCGGTGCGCGCGGGGTTGAGGCGATCGGACCGGTGGCAGGCACCGGCCCGATGGGGTCAGTCCAGCGGAACCACGTTGATCGGGCCGAGGATGCGGACCTGACAGGCGAGTCGAGCGTCCGGGTCTTCGGTGAGTTCCGGCAGCAGGATCTCTTCGTTGTCGGTGATCGGACTGAGGTTGTCGGCGCCTTCCAGCACCCGCATCAGGCAGGTGCCACAGGAGCCGGCCCGGCAGCAGAAATGCAGCGGGGTGATGTGGGTGTCGCACAGTTCGATCAGTCGCTGGCCCTGGCGGGCGGTCAGCCGGACATCACCGATGCGGACCGCCACGTCGGCGGTCAGTTCGGTCGTTCGTTCGGGGGATGCCGCCTCGCTCATGAAGCCAACTCCAGGGGCATGGCGGCACGGGCGTGATCCTGGTAGTTCTCGAACGACTCGCCGCTCGGGATCAGCTTGAGCGACATCCGGTGTGCCAGATGGGCGATCTGCGAGGCCAGCCAGCGCCGGGAATTCTCGAATTCGGCACTGCTGCGGATCGGGGTGCCGTCGCGCTCCCAGGCGGCGCGCAATTCGGCCGAGGACAGCGGGAAGTCGGCAAAGGCCGGCAGCATGCGGGCACGGTCGAGCACGGCGAGGCTGGCTTCGTGATGCCAGACCTTGGGGATGTTCATCGAGAAGCGCTTGTCGATCATCGAGTACATCGAGATGCGCAGCACGGTCGAGACCAGGTCGCGCGATTGCGGGGTGGCGCGCTCCCACAGGCCGAGACCGAGTTCCAGCGAGGTGGTCATGTGCCGGGCCTCGTCGTTGGCGTGGCCGGTGATGATCTCCTGGGCCAGCGGGTTGGCCTTGCCATTCGCGATGCCGGACGCCATGAAGCCTTCGAGCTGCTTCAGTGCCAGATTGAGCAGGTAGCGCATCAGCAGGTACATGGCGCCATAGCCATTGGCGCACAGGCGGCCCTTGTAGCGATCGAAGGCTTCGTAGGTCGGGCGCAGGTGCTGAAAATGATCAACGCCGATCACATCACCGCGGCCGAGCACGGCCAGGCAGACGTTGCGGAAGGTGATGATGTGATCGAACTCTTCGTCGGTCTCGTTGAACAGGATCATGTAGGGGTCGGAATAGGTCGGAAAGACCATGCCGCTCACTTCCATGTTGTAGCGCAGCGCCAGGGTTTCCGAGGAGGCGATCTCGGCGTAGGCGGCTGCGAAGTAGGCTGCGGTCAGCACGCTCATCTGCTGGCTGTCGAGCTGGGACAGGTGCCGGCAGTCGGCGAACGGCAGCAGCATGAAGTTGGGATTGCAGTAGAGCGTGTCGGTGTCGATGCCACGCTTGCGCATGGCGATGCCGAGCGATTTCAGTTCGGTCGGCTCCTTGTGGGCGTTGTCGAACAGCTTGCCCTGGATGTTCAGCAGTTTTTCGACGTTGACCGGCATGGCTGGGTCTCCTTGGTTGTGTTGAGTGCGATGGGTGCGCCCAGGCAGGGATCGGGGATGGCGAAGGCATCGACCAGAACGAGGGCGTTGGCTTGGATGGTGCGGCAGAGGCGATCGATGGCCTGCTCGATGGCGTGGGCATGGCGACCGGTCAGCAGGCCGGTTTGCAGGTGCCAGGCCAGGTGCTGGTCCAGACAGGACACGGCGTGCAGGGCACACAGTTCGGCCAGTGCCGGTCGGATGCTCGGATCGGCACTGGCGAGGGAGCGGGTGAAGTGTTCCAGAGTCAGTCGCTCGGCGGCGGCGCGGGTGAAATCCAGCAGGGGGGTCTGGATATCGATCTCCTGGCGGCCGGCGCGGGCGGTGCGGATGCGGCCGGCGGCGCGCCACAGCAGGGCCTGTTCACGATGGCGGAGCAGGCGCAGGACGAACCTAGGGTCGGCGATTCGCTCGCTGCTGGCGAAGCGGGCCGACAGGGCGAGGCCGAGGCGATCCTGACGCAGGCGGATGGCCTCGCGGATCGCCGTGGTCATGCCGCCCGAGCGGAGTCGCGCTTGCAATGCCTGCAGGCGGCTCTTGGCGACCAACTGGAAGAGCAGGGTGTTGTCGCCTTCAAGGGTGGTCAACGGGTCGAGGTCGGCGCGCAAGGTGCCGACCCGGTTGTGCGCCAGATAGCCCTGGCCGCCGCAGGCTTCGCGACATTCGCGCAGGATGTCGAGGGCATTCCAGGTGACCGATGCCTTGACCAGGGCAGCCAGTTCCTCGAAGTCGGTGCTGGCCATGTGCTTGCTGTGCCCGGCCTGTGCCATGGCGTGTTTGCCGAGGGCATCCATGGCGTACACGGCGGCCAGTCGGGGCAGCAGCCGGCGGCGGTGGACCGGGTAGTCGATCAGCCGGCGCTCCTCGGGATGGCCGAACTGGCGTCGTCGGTAGGCGTGGCGGATGGCGATGGTCAGGCCGGCCTTGGCTCCGCTCAGGGCGGCCAGGGCCATGGCCACCCGGCCCCCGCTCATCGAGCGCAGGGTCGCGGCAGTCGGATCGTCGGTGTTGGCCCGAAAGCCCTGTTCCGGTGAGACCGTGCCATAGCGGTCGAGCAGGTTCTCGGCGGGAACCCGGACCTGGTCGAATTCCAGCCAGCCGTTGTCGATGCCGAGCAGGCCGGCCTTGGCGCCGGTGTCGCCGATCCGGATGCCGGGCAGGGCATTGCCGGCCTCATCGCGGATCGGCACCAGCACGCCGAACACGCCGCACGGGCGATCCTCGACGATCAGTTGCGCGAAGACCACGGCGATCCGGGCATGGCGTCCGGCATTGCCGATGAATTGCTTGCGCGCCGAGGGGTCGGCGCTATCGACGGTGAGGCTGTTGCTGGCCGGGTCGTAGCGGGCGGTCGTGCGCACCGAGCGGATGTCGGAGCCGTGGCCGAGTTCGGTCATGGCGTAGCAGCCGATCAGGCGCATGTCGGCGACCTGTGGCAACCAGCGGCGATGCTGCTCGCGATTGCCCAGGTAACAGATCGCGCCGCCGAACAGGCCGAACTGCAATCCGAACTTGATCAGCAGGTTGGGATCGGAGATGGCGATCGTTTCCAGGGCCGCCAGGAAACTCACCACGTCGCTGCGACCCTCGGCGTCCGGGAACAGGGCATCGCCCCAGCGGCGCTGTGCCAGCAGGCGACAGCGTTCGAGGATCAGGTCGCACTGCTCGGGTCGGGTCAGGTCGTAGCGATAGCCGTATTCGGGCCGCGCAAGTTCATCGCGGATGGCTGCCTTGAGGTCGGCATGCGGGCCGTCGAGATAGGCGATCAGGCGTTGCAGCGGGGGCCGCGTGATGCCGTCCACGCGCTCGGCGTCGGCGGCGGAATGCCCGGTCAGCGCGTCAGTCGGAACGGCGGACATCGTAGTCTCCGAGTCGGGTCAACGACTGGACCAGTTGCTCACCGTCGTCCCAGACCGGGCAGCCGTGCAGGTAATCCCAGAGCGTACCCAGGCGCTGCCGGATCTCGTCCGGAAGCCGGGTCAGCAGGCGACCGTCGCGATGCATGAACAGTTGTCGGGTTCGGCCGCGAAAGACTTCCTGGCCATTGCTCTCGCGCACCGTGCGATAGACGAACACCAGGAACGGCGCCGGCAGGCTTGGGCGCAGCAGGCTGCACTGCACGCGCAGGGCCTCGTCGTCGTAGGCGGAGTTCTTCCACAGGCAGACCGCTTCGACCATCGGCAGGATCATCCCGGTGTCGAGCATGTCGCCGGCCGCCAGCCCGAATCGTCGGGCGAGATCGGCGCGTGCGGTTTCGCAATGGGCGAGCGCATGGCCGTGCCAGAGATAGCCGTAGGGATCGACCTCGCCGAACCGCACCCGGACCGGGGTTTCGTGATGGCCGAGCAGTTGGTAGCGCATCGCGCTCATCGGACCACCGTGTGGAACCGGGCCAGCAGGTCTTCGGGATAGGGACCGAAGCCGAGTGCCTGGGCACGGGCCAGGTTGAGGGTGCGGCGGACGCCGGGATCGGCTTGCAGACCGAGTTGGCCTGGGCTGATGCCATCGCGCAGGATGGACAACGCCAGGGTGCCCACGATCCGGCCGACGCCCTCGAAATCGCTGGAGAAATCGGCGACACCGTAGCGTTCGATCACCGAGGGGTTGTTGACCCAGACCAGGGGAACACCACGGCGGTCGCTGAATTCCAGCAGGCGATCGGTGGCGGCCTGGTTGAGCACGGTGTCGTTGAAGCCGACCAGGGCGGCGTCTTCGAGATCGGCCTGTTCGAGCCCGGCGACCAGTTCGTCGGCGTGGTTGTAGGGGCCTTCGTAATACTGGAGTCCCTCGCGCTCAGCAAGGAAGGCGACGCTGCGATAACCCAGGCAGGGATGATCACCGGGGATCCAGAAGCCGGTGCCGGATGCGCGGAACGTGCGGTAGACCACCCGGACGTTCGGGAAGGCGAATTCCGAGGCCATGTTGAGCGCGAAGTACAGGCGCTTCAGGCGCGGCATGATCTGCCTGAGCAGGGCGAAGTTGTCGGCATGCGACCAGATCAGCGGCAGGTTGAGGCGGACGCCGACGATCTCTTCGCGGTCGAGCAGTTCGAGGCCATTGTTCTCCGGATGGGCGCCGAAATAGATCATCGGCAGGCCGTCATTGGCTTCGGCCAGACGCAGGGCCGAGTCGGTGCCCGGACAGATCGCCAGGTCCACACCCTCGCGCCGCCATTGTTCGACCAGAGCTTCGACGCCGGCCCGGTCAGCCGGGGTGCGATGGAATTGCAGGTCGAACTCGCGCAGGCCCGAGCGGTTGCGCACCAGGGACGACACGAAGCCATTGACCCAGCGGTTGCGCCGGCCCATGTGGGCATAGGCGAGATCGTCGTCCGAGATGATGTAGGAGCTCAGGACGCGAACGCGATAGCGTGCTTCGCTCACGAGTGGCATGCCTCGCTGACGTAATCGACCAGGGACGACAGGGCATAGGCGTTGTCGGTCTTGGCGCGCTCGCGTTCGAGCCACTCGTCGAAGCGCACCGCGCTGCCGAAGGTGTCTTCGAGCAGGACGCCGACTTCGATCAGGTGCAAGGAATCGACCCGCAGGTCGGAGAGGCTGGTGTGCTCCTCGATGGTGGCGTCGGCCAGGTTTGGCTGAACGGTGATCAGGGTCTTGAGGATTTTTTCGCGGATCTCGGTGCGGTCGGTCATGTCACGGGTTCACTTTCGGTTCGGGAAGGGGTCGGGCGGGCGGCCGTCAGGTCGAGCGGGCGCAGCTTTCCGGATTCGTAGAGCCGACAGGCTTCCTGCCGGCGTGGTTTGCCGCTCGAAGTCTTGGGCAGACGGCCCTTTTCGAGGGGCACGATGTCGTCGAGGGTGAGGCCCAGTTCGGCGTGGACGGCATGACGCAACTGGCCGGGATCGAAGCGCTCCGGTTCGACCACTTCGGCGGCCAGCACGACCTTGCCGGGGGCATCGGCGCTGCCCGAGGTCTGGAAGGCGAAGGCGGTGCGCACCCCGGCCTTGCCGAACACGATCCGCTCGATGTCGTCGGGGAAGAAATTGCGGCCGTTGACGATGATCAGACCCTTGATTCGCCCGCAGACGTAGAGTTCGCCCTGATCGAGGTAGCCGAGGTCGCCGGTCCGCAGGTAATCGCCGGCATGGGCGGCGGCGGTGGCTTCCGGGTCGTCCCAGTAGCCATCGAAGAGGTGCTCGCCACGCACCCGGATTTCGCCGACGGTGCGCTCGGGCAAGGGCGTGCGGCTGGCCTCGTCGTCCGGGGCGAAGATGGCAATCTGGCCGCAGTCGATGGCCGGTCCGCAGTTGACGATATCGACGGCATTGGCGGTCGAGTCGGGCGCGCGGGCCACGCCCTCGGCACCGAGGGCGGTGCGATCGACGGTCTGGTAGCGCAGGCCGGATGCCAGCGGAGGGATGGTGACCGCCAGGGTGGCTTCGGCCAGTCCGAACATCGGCAGGAAGGCGCGCTGGTCGAAACCGGCCGGTTCCAGTCGCCGGGCGAATGCCTGAAGATCGCCGACCCGAACCGGTTCGGCGCCGCTGCCGGCGATCCGCCAGGTCGAGAGATCGAGGTTGGCGACCTGGGCGTCGGTCAGTCGGCGTGCGACCAGGCCGAAGGCGAAGCTCGGTGCGACGGCAATCGTGCCCCGGTAGTGCGACATCGCCCGCAGCCAGAAATCGGGTCGCTTGAGGAAGCTCAGGGTCGGAATGAAACGGGTCGATACCGTGGCGTACACGGTGGTCAGCAGGAAGCCGATCAGGCCCATGTCGTGGAACAACGGCAGCCACGACACCGGCACGTCATTCGGGGTCAGCGCGAATGCGCGCCGGATCGAGCCGGTATTGGCGCGGATGTTGCGATGACTGACTCGGACTCCCTTCGGAGTGGCGGTCGAGCCGCTGGTGAATTGCAGGAAGGCCAGATCGTCGGGGCCGATCACCACCGGCGAGAAATCGGCTTCGAGCGCGTCGAGCCGTTCCGGGGTCAGCAAGGTGAACGGCAGTTGCGGCAGTCCGGGGATGGTCAGCAGGGCTTCTTCGAGCCGACTGGACAGCAGCACCGCCTTGGCTTCGCAGCGGCCCAGGATGGCCGCCACCGTGGCGCCGTAGCGATCCAGTTGGACCAGACCATCGGGCGGGAAGATCGGTACCGGCACGATGCCGGCCATCACGCAGCCGAGGAAGGCCGAAACGAAGGCTTCGGTATCCGGCATGACGATCGCCAGGCGATCGCCCTTGCCGAGACCGGCCGCTTGCAGGCTGGCGGCGCGCTGGCGGGCCTGACGATGGACTTCGGGAAATGGCCGATAGTCTTCGAGGATCGCCCCGTCGGGTCCGGCCTCCAGGAAGCGATAGCCGCCGTCGCGGTAGTGGGCGAGGTCTTCGATGGCTTCGGCGAGGGTGCGGGTGTCGTTGATATCCATGGTCGGTACGATCTCCAGTGCGTCGCAGCCAGCCACCCCGGCCGCATCAGCAGGGTCGGCCGGGCGGTTCGATTCGACGGGTGCGCCGTCGCGAACGGTGTGGGCGGACGCTTCAGTCGGTGGTGGTCAGGAACTCCGTGACCGCGTCGTGCAGTTCCCGAGCGGTGAGGATGCCGGCGTGGCTGTAGCGGTCGGTCTTGATCAGGCGGGCACCTGCGGCGATGGCGGCGATCGTGTCGCCTTCGGTGTGATTCACGAAACGATCGGTGGTGTCGTAGAACAGCAGGGTGTCGCTGCCGAGTCCGTGATAGACGCGGCCGGGCTCCAACTCCGCCCAGGTGGTGCCGAACTGGCCGGCGATGAACGCCTTGTAGCGCTCGATGATCGCCCGACGCGGTGCCAGCTTCTTTTCGATCACGTTGATCGGTGGGAAGGGGTGCGATGGCGCGCAGATGCAGACGTAGCGCTCGGCCCGGATCTGGCCGGCGTGGCGTGCCGCCATCATGGTCAGCGCGCCGGCCGAATGGCCGACCAGGGCGAACGGTGTCGCACCGAGCGAATTCGCCAGCGCCGGGATGTCGCGCAGGAAGTAGCGCCAGTGGGTCTGGTTGCCGGGCGAGTCGCCATGGCCTTCGACATCGAAGGCGACCGCCCGGAAACCGGCGCTGGCAATACGTCGAGCCAGCGGTGCCATCTGGGCGGCGCGGCCGCTCCAGCCATGGACCAGGATCACGGTCGGACCCTGGCCCCACGCGAACGCAGCCATCCGTCCGCCATCGCCATAGCTCAGCCGTTCGGCGTCGGCCATGGCCTCGCGCTCGGCCGGTTCCAGCGGCGGCCGCCGGGTCATCGCCGCAAGGCGGTCGGTGATGGCGTAGCCCAGTCCGTCAGGGACGAGTTTGAGGGTCAGTCTGGCCAGGTCGATCAGCATTCGCGGCTCCGGGGTTGGGGTGTGCGGGGACTATGGGTGCGGGTTCGTGGGTTCGGGCGGCCGGTGCTATTCGCGCATCGGGCCGATCAGCGAGACCAGGGTGCCTTGGGCGACCCGTTCGCCGTCGCGGTCGAACAGATCGACAGTGATGTTGATTTCTTGCCGGGTGTTGTCGGTCGGCATCACCTGATCGCAGACGGCGGTGATCGTGCCGCGCGCCTTGCGGAAATAGCGCATCTCGATACCGGTGACGATGAATCGCGCGTTGTCGGGCATCGAATAGGCGAGCGCCAGATTGCCGGCGTACTCGGCCAGATTGATCAGGGCGATCGCATGCAGGCTGCGCAGATGATTGCGCAGCCTGCGGCGATCGGCCATCCGCACCCGGGCATGGTTGCGTGCCAGCGATTCGACCCGGGCGCTGATGGTTCCCGAGTACGGTGCGAACGTACCGATCAGCCAACTGAACAGGCGTTTGCCGCCGGGCAGGCGATGCAGGCCCAGCCAGCAGGCGCGGATGCGCTCGGACGGTGAGCCGCCGCGCAGGGCACGGATCAGGGCACCGAGCCCCGGCGCGGGTTGATTCGGCTCGGCGATGGTTGCCGAGGGCGGGGTGGACAGGTCGGACATCAGGGCTGTACCGGATCGAGGGTGGAGTGGGCGCTCAGCTTCGCCGATTCGGCGTGGCGGGCAGGAAAGCTTGGGTAGTGGAAGCGGCCCGTCGTGAAGCGCAGCGGCGGCAGCACCCCCGGCACGATCGGAACATCCGCGAAGCGGTCATAGAAACCCTCGGCCTTGAGCATGCGGTGCAGCAGGGGCAGCCGATAGCCGGGCACCTTCGGATAGAGGTGATGTTCGAGGTGGTAGTTGTTGCCGAACAGCAGCAGGGTGTACAGCGGCGAGGTGTAGCTGCGGGCATCGACGGCCTCGCCTTCGAGGGTGCCGGCGTGTTCGATGTAGACCCTGAGTCCGGTGATCGGGATCATCGCCAGGAAGGGGCCGAGGATCGCGATCAGGAAGTAGCTCATGTCGTACCAGGCGACCAGGCCGTAGGCGAGCAGCCAGCCGAGCATGAAGATCGTCCCGAGCCAGGCGTGCAGCGCCAGCGCACGATGGCTGAACGGCATCCGATAGCTGTCCGGCAGCGGCCGCCCGAACATCAAGCGCAGGGCATTGCCGAGATAGGTTCGATTGGCGTGGATGCGGGCCAGCAGGAAGCGCCGCCAGAAGGTCTGGTGACGGGCCTGGACGACCGTGTCGGGATCGGCGACGCCGTTGGTGAAGCGATGGTGGGGCCAATGGGCGATGCCCAGTCCGATGGCCGGCAGCATCAGCACCGAGCCGACGAAACTGCCGAGCAGCAGGTTCAGGTGCCGGCTGCGCACCATCGACAGGTGGATGCCTTCGTGCGCCAGCCAGCCGAGCAGGTGCAGGCCGTTGCTGGCGATCACGATCAACAGCAGCATGGCCGGCGCGATCAACAGGGGCGGGCCATCGCTCAGCCAGAGTGCGTGGGCGAGATAGCCGCCGCCGAAGAACGAGGCCGTGCCGTAGAGGAACCACACCGCGACCAGCGCCGGATTGGGCGCGTAGAAGTGCGGTGGCAGGTTCGGTCGCAGCCGACGAGCCGGGGCCGTCATGTCACGCGCTCCGGGGTGGCCTCGGGTTCGGCGCGTCGGGTCGCCGAGCCGGCGGCGCGCTGTTCGCGCTCCTCGCGCTCTTCGGCTTCGATCAGTTCCTTTAGCAGGCGCCGGGCGGCGACCGGGGTGGCGT
Source organism: Lysobacterales bacterium UBA5700 (assembly GCA_002420085.1). Taxonomy (GTDB): domain Bacteria; phylum Pseudomonadota; class Gammaproteobacteria; order Xanthomonadales; family Xanthomonadaceae; genus UBA11164. Next base: position 18,926 of record DIHI01000159.1, read on the forward strand.
CATCGGCGATGTAGACCGGTCGCATCGACTCCAGGTCGGTCGTGCCCATCAATCGAAGCTGATCCTCGATCATGGTCTTGTCCTGAACCATCAGGGCGAGTTCGGCCGAGGCGCGCATGGCATGGTCGAGCGCCTCGATCTGCAAGCCGAAGGTGCGCGAAACGCTCCAGAACATGCGGGTGCGGGTCTCGGAAATCGGTGTCAGCAGATTGCCGGCGAAGATGCTGGTGTAGTGGGTGTCCTCGGTGTCGGCCTGGACGTAGCGGATGATGATGACGATGTAGCCCGGTGGATCCCAGCGCACGTTCTGCTGCTTGTCCACCTTGATCCCGACCAGGGCCGGATTGAAACGCTGGAAGTCGCTGCCCGCTTCGATGCCGTCGTTGAAGCGCTTGCACCACAGGGTATTGCCGATCCGCTCGCGCACGACCCGTTCGTTGCGGACATTGTCCAGACCGGCGCCCAATGTGCCGGCATGGGTGAAGGTGACGTGGGTGAGATCGAGGGCGTTGTCGTTGACCATCTCGTAGTGGTTTTCGATGTCGAAAACACCACGGATGGTTCGATAGTTGTCGGTGTCGGAGATGAAGTGATAGTCGGGCAGGGCATTCGGGTCCGGCTCCTTCTCGCCCATCCAGACCCAGATTGCGCCGTACTGCTCGATCACCGGATAAGAGCGCACCCTGGCATTACGCGGGATCGGGCCATTGCCATGCGGGTGCGGGTTGTGGACGCACTGGCCGTTGGCGTCGAATTGCAGGCCGTGATACGGACATTCCACCCGGTCGCCGCACAGCCGACCCTTGTGCAGCGGGGCATAGCGGTGCGGACAGATGTCGGACAGGGCGACTGCGCGACCATTTTCCTCGCGATACAGCAGGATCGGTCGATCGAGGATCTCCCGCATCATCAGATGCCGCCCGACTTCGTAGTCCCAGGCGGCGACGTACCAGGTGTTCTTGAGGTGTTTCATGGCGGGCTTCCTTGGCGGTCACCGGTCTGCCGACACCGATGCGATGTCCGGTGTCGGCAGCGGATTCGATGCGGCGCGATCAGGCGGTGGCTTCGGTCTCGACCTCGTGGGCCTGACTGGCGATCTCGGCCAGTTCGGCCTGCTCCTGGGCGATCATCCGTTGCAGTGCCCGGCGCACCCGGGTCGGGGTGATGTCACCGGGCAGTGCCGCCAGCTTCAGGCTGAACAGATCTGAGGTGCCCATGTTGCGGTACTGGGCTTCGATGATGTCGACATCCTCACCTTCCAGCCCGACCCGCGCCGCCTTGCGCATGATCTCGTCGAGCGGATCGTTATCGAGGCCGAAGTTGCGCGCCAGACTCCAGAACTGCCAGGTGTGGCCTTCCCGTGCCGGGGTCAGCATGGTGGCGATGTGCAGGTTGGTCAGGTGCTCGCGGTCGGTGCCGCTCTTCCAGTAGTTGGGCATGATCGCCACATGGCTGGGGGCATTCCAGCGCACATAGTTGGTCTTGTCGCACTTGAACTCTGCCAGGATCGGGTTGAAGCGCATGAAGTCCGGGCTGGGTGCGATGCCGTTGCTCCAGCGCTTGCACCAGTAGGTGTCACCCTCGTTGACGTCCTCGACGTTCTCGACTTCGAGGTCTTTCTTCGACACCCCGAGGCCGCCTTCGTGCAGGTACGGCAGGTGGGTCAGGTCGAGGACGTTGTCGACGATCAGTTCGTAATACGCCTTGACCTCGCACAGGCCATGGATCTCGCGGTAGGTTTCCGGCTGTTCGAGCCAGCCGTAGTCGGGCAGCAGGGCCGGGTCGGGGGTCTTCCAGCCCATCCAGATCCAGATCACGCCGTAGCGTTCGATGGTCGGGTAGGTCTTCAGGCGGGCGCGCGGCGGGATCTTGCCGCAGCCGTGCGGATGCGGGTTGCGGACGCAGGCGCCGCTGCCATCGAACTGGAGCCCGTGGTACGGGCACTCGACCACATCGCCGATCAGGCGGCCCTTGGCGAGTGGTGCGAAGCGGTGCGGACAGACATTGGAGACCGCCGCGATCGAGCCATCCTCGCGGCGGAACAACAGAACCTGCTCTTCGAGAATCTCCCGCGAGAACAGGTTACGTGACACTTCATCGGCCCAGGCGGCCGCGTACCAGGTATTGCGCAGATAGTTCATGGTCGAGTCCGATTCGCTGCGGGCATCCGCGATGGCCGGAACCAGGCGACGCACGGCTGAGCGGTGCCGAGGCTGGCCGGAGGGTCGAGGACGGGTTCTGGGGTGATGTCCGCCTGACCGCCGGATGCAAGGCAGGCGGTGCGGGTTGGCGGGGTGTTCGAGGTGGGGCGGGGTGCCGGCCGAGCGGACAGTACGACGCGACGGCGTAACGGGTCTCCCCAGGCCCGTTGTCCTCCGCGCCTCATCGCTGCGGTCGAATGCTCCGCGAGCGCGCTATCCATGTTCGGCCAGCCTCCCCCTTTTCCGGCAGCGCTCAAGCGCCTGCGGCTGCCGTTGCGGTGGTCGCGATCGGCAGCAGTTCCATTTCCCCGGTCGGACCGTACCAATGCGTATAGAATGCGTCAACGGATCATGTCACACAGACTTGTTTTATTCATATGCGATTCAGAAAATAGCGATTTTTGCCGCTCCAGATAGCCAAGCGTTTGATTCAAAATGCCTCAAAGTAGTGAGTAATAATCACGTTTCGGGTCTGTGGGGGTGCTCTCGGGTCCGCCCGGACGAGGGCGAATCGGGTCTTGTGTGAGCCTGCGTGGGTTCCCGGTGCGGCGTTGCAGGCGTGTGCGGATGTGCGGCGGACGTCAGCGCTCGTGTCGCCAGCGCAGGGTTGCCGATTGTTCCAGCCCGGACTCGATCTCGACATCGAGACGATCGCGCAGCCGGTATTCCAGGCCGACCGTTCGGCATCCAGTCCGAGCCGACTCTGCCAGAGCGATGGTCGGCCTCACGCTCGGCGCGTCGGATCAGGAAGGCGAGACGGGCCGGCGACAGATCGGCTCGCTGCGACTCGTTGAGCCGTGACAGGGTGAGTGCGCGCCGGACGGCCTCGGCCATCGGTGCGGCCAGACCCTCGACGCGCACCGATTCGAGCGTGGCGGCGATGCTGTGTGCCGGCAGTGCGAGCGCCAGCACGAGCGCCAGTGACGGCCACGCCGGTCGGATCGATCGCCACCGTTGCGACGGACGGACATCGAACATCGGTTCAGGATAGCCGGTCGGTGTTAATGGCCAGTGAGCCTGCCAGTGAGCCGGGCCCTGCGGCCGGGTCGGGCCGATCCCGGCACCTACGCCGGATGGTCGGGCGCACATGCCGAACGGCGGCTGCGGCGCTCGGGCGAGCGCCGGGTCGGCAATCACTCGGCGGCGGACAGCCGGCCGATGTCGGCGACCGCATGGAAGCGCAGGGCCAGACGTTTCAGGATCGCCAGTCGGTTCTCCCGCAGTGCCGGATCCTCGGCCATCACCATCACCTGGTCGAAGAACGCATCGACCGGCACCCGCAGCCAGGCCAAGCGGGTCAGGACCGCCACGTAGTCACGCTGCTGGAGCGGAGCATCGGTCTCGCGCAGGGCCGACTCCACCGATTCCGCCAGGGCCAACTCGGCCGGCTCGACCAGTCGGGAGCGGGAAATCCGATCCGGAATCTCGCCCTCGGCCTTGCGCAGGATATTGCCGATGCGCTTGTTGGCGGCCGCCAGTGCCGCCGCTTCGGGCAGGGTCAGGAACCGTTCGACCGCCTGCAAGCGGTCGGCGAAGTCGCTCAGTGAGGGTGGCCGCGCCGCTGCCACCGCCTCGAAGCGATCGGCCGATACGCCGCGCTCGGCGTAGTAGCCGCGCAGGCGGTCGATCACGAAGTCGTACAGTTCATCCGGGTCGGCATGCAGGCCGACGTCAAGCACGGCGGCTTCCGCCAGGGCGGCCCGAAGATCGATGTCCAGGCGGCCTTCGATCAGGGTGCGGGCCAGGCCGAGCGCGGCGCGGCGCAGGGCGAAAGGATCCTTGTTGCCGGTCGGCTTGAGCCCGGCCGCGAAGCCGCCGGCCAGGGTGTCCAGCCGTTCGGCGACGGCCAGCACCTGACCGATCCGGGATTCCGCAATGGCCTCGCCAGCGAAGCGCGGGCGGTAGGCTTCGTCGATCGCTCGTGCGACCGAGGCCGGCTCGCCCGCAGCGGTCGCATAGTAGCGGCCGGCGATGCCCTGCAATTCTGGAAACTCGTTGACCAGGCGTGATTGCAGATCGGCCTTGGACAGTGCAGCCGCACGGGCGGCAGTGACCGCATCGATGCCGGCGGCGCGCGCGACGTGTTCGGCCAGGCGGACGGTGCGCGCCACCTTGTCGGCAAGCGTGCCCAGTTTCTGCTGGTAGGTGACGGTCGCCAGGCCGGCATTCATCGACGACAGTCCCTGCTTGCGATCCTCCTCGAAGAAGAACCGCGCGTCGGCGAAACGCGGTCGGATCACCCGTTCATAGCCGATGCGGACATGTTCGGGCTGGCGGGAGTCGATATTGGCGATGCCGACGAAGGCCGAGGTCAGCCGGCCGTCGCCGTCGAGTACCGGGAAGAATTTCTGATTCGCCTCCATGGTCGCGATCAGGGCTTCGGGCGGCACGTCCAGGAACTCCGGCTCGAAGCCGCACAGGATCGCCTTCGGCCACTCGGTGAGGCAATTGACCTCTTCCAGCACGCCCGGATCGATCCGGGCACGGCCGCCGGCCTGGGCGGCGGCGCGCTCGACCTCGGTGCGGATCGTCTGCCGGCGCTGCTCCGGATCGGCCAGCACGCAGGCTTGCCGCAGCGCCTCGACATAGTCGTCGGCGTGTCCGATCCAGACCGATTTGGGGTGATGGAAGCGATGGCCCCGGCTCATCCGGTTGCTTCGGATGCCGAACAGTTCCATGTCGATCACCCGATCGCCGAGCAGCACCAGCAGCCAGTGCAACGGCCGAGCGAAGCCGAAGTCGTGGTCGCCCCAGCGCATCGGCTTGGGGATCGGCAACGATTTGACCGCCTCGTGGAGAATCTCGGGCACCAGGCTGGCGGTGGCTGCACCGGGGCTGGTCTGGCGGAACACGAACCAGGCGCCCTTGTCGGTCTCGACCGTCTCCAGTCGTTTCGGCTCAACCCCGCAACTGGCCGCAAAGCCCAGTAATGCCTTGCTGGGTGTGCCGTCCGGGCCATGGCCGGCGGCCACCGCCGGGCCGCGACGCTCGGTGTGCTGGGTTGGCTGCTCGCTGGCGACCGCCCGGATCGCGACCGCCAGCCGGCGCGGCCCGTACAGCGCGCGTGACTCGGCACGGTCGAATTCGATCTGACGGCGATCGAGGCTGGCACAGATGCCCTCGAAAAATGCCTGCGCCAGACCGGGGAGGGCTTTGACCGGAAGTTCCTCGGTGCCCAGTTCGATCAGCAGCGAGTGTCGGCCGGCCATCACGCGGCCTCCTGTGCGATCGACGGCCGGCAGCCGGGGAACCCGAGTTTCTCGCGCTGGCTGTAATAGCACTCGGCCACCGTCCGCGACAGGGTGCGCACGCGCAGAATGTAGCGCTGGCGCTCGGTCACCGAGATCGCCCGGCGGGCGTCGAGCAGATTGAAGCTGTGGCTGGCTTTGCACACCTGCTCGTAGGCCGGCAACGGCAGTGCCCGCTCGATCAGGCGGTTGGCTTCGGCTTCGCAGGCATCGAAGCGGTGGAACAGTTCGGCCACGTCGGCATGCTCGAAGTTGTAGGCCGACTGCTCGACTTCGTTCTGGTGGTAGACGTCGCGGTAGTGGACCGGTCCCTGCGGACCGTGGGTCCAGAGCAGGTCGAACACGTTGTCAACGTCCTGGAGATACATCGCCAGGCGTTCCAACCCGTAGGTGATCTCGCCCAGGACGGGCCGGCATTCGAGTCCACCGGCCTGCTGGAAGTAGGTGAACTG
>DIHI01000159.1:24956-31184 GCA_002420085.1 Lysobacterales bacterium UBA5700
TGGAAGTAGGTGAACTGGGTGATTTCCATGCCGTTCAACCAGACTTCCCAGCCCAGCCCCCAGGCGCCCAGGGTCGGTGATTCCCAGTTGTCCTCGACCAGGCGCAGGTCGTGAACCAGCGGGTCGATGCCCAACTCGCGCAGCGAATCGAAATAGCGCTCGACGATGTCGTCCGGATTGGGCTTCATCACCACCTGGTACTGGTAATAGCGCTGCAAGCGATTCGGGTTTTCGCCATAGCGACCATCGGTCGGGCGGCGGCAGGGCTGGACGTAGGCGGCATTCCACGGTTCCGGGCCGAGCGCGCGCAGGAAGGTCGCGGGATGGAAGGTGCCGGCGCCGACTTCGAGATCGAGCGGCTGGATCAGGGTGCAGCCCTGGCGATCCCAGTATTCGTTCAGGCGCTGGATCAATTGCTGGAAGCTCGGTGCGGACATGGTCGATGTGGGGGGACGAGAGCGATCCGTTAGTATAGCCAGCCATGACCACGGTTCCGCCGTCCTGGCGATCGTGTCGTCCGATTCGGTGACCAGGTTGCGATCGAGCGAGGGAAGCTGGCGATGCAGATACGAAGCGTAGCGATGGGGCGGGGTCTGGCCTGGTTGGCCGAGTCCCTGGATGTTGCGGGCAAGCGTCCGGCGACCGTGTTCGGCGCGGCGCTGTTGGCGGTGACCACCGCTGTGGCGGCGGCAATCCTCGCCGGTCTGCTGTTGATGCCGAGCTTCGAGTCCGAAGTCGAGCCGACCCGCCTGCTGACCGCCAGTCTGCCCCTGTTCCTGCTTGCGGTCGCCCTCCAGCCACTGCTGATGGCCGGCCTGCTGGTGGTCATCGCCCGCGTCGAGCGCGGTGAGCCGGTGGCAGCGAACGCGGTGTTCGACGGGTTTCGCGGAGGACGCCTGCTGCCGCTGGCGAGCCTCGGCTTGATCCAGATCGCCGCCGCTGCACTGAACCTGTCCATGCTCGGCCTGCTCGGCGGCGACGGTTACCTCGACCGCTACCTGGATGCCATGACCCACCTGATGAGCGGCGGTGAACTCGATCCGAGCGCGATTCCGGTGCCGGAACATGGCGGCCTGCTGAACCTGTCGAATCTGCTGATCAATGCCCTGGCGATGGCCTTGCTGGCCTTTTCGGTGCCGCAGGTGGCGCTGGCCGGCCTTGGCCCCTGGGCCGCCCTGACCACGGCCTTCGCGGCGATCCTGCGCAACCTGCCGGCCTTGGCGCTGGCCACCCTGATCGGCATCGTCGGGCTGTTCGTTTCGGCCCTGGTGCTCGGGCTGGCCAGTGCGCTGCTGGGGGTGCTCGGCAACCTGATATCCACTGCCCTTCCGACCGTGCTGGTCTTTGCCGTGCTGGTGGCATGGATGCTGGCCCTGGTGACGATCCTGGCTGGCGCCACCTACCTGGCCTGGCGCGACATCCTGGCCGACGGTCAGGGTTCGCCGCCGGTGCGGGATGCCAGCATTGCCGAACTGTAGGGCTGGTCTGATCGCCGACAGCCGATCATCGGCATCACCGTGCGGGCGGGCTCGGATCGCGGCTGGCAGAATCGTGCCTGACAGAACTGCGCCTGACAGAACTGCGCTTGATCGGATCAAGCGCGACCCGGATCGGCAATGGTTACGGGTCGGCGGCGCAGTCGATCCTGGGCACCGACCTGGGCCGACTCAGGGTTCCCCGAGTTCGGCTTCCTTGGCTTCCTTCGCTTCCCGCTGACGAACGACGGCACGCGCGGCAATGATGCCGATCTCGTACAGCAGAACCATCGGAACGGCCAGCAGCACCTGGGAAATCACATCCGGTGGCGTGACGATCGCCGCGACCACGAAGATGCCGACGATGACGTAGGAGCGTGACTCCTTGAGTTGTGGCACATCGACCCAGCCCATCGCAGCCAGGATCACCACCGCCACTGGAATCTCGAAGCAGACCCCGAACGCCAGGAAGATCAGCAGGACGAAATCGAGGTAGCGATTGATGTCGGTCATCATCGCCACGCCACCCGGCGTGACAGCGGTGAGGAAGGTGAATACCAGCGGCAGCACCAGGAACCAGGCAAACGCGCAGCCCAGGTAGAACAGGAAGGTGGCCGACACCAGCAGGGGTTTCGCCAGATACTGTTCGCGCCGATACAGGCCAGGGGCGACGAATGCCCACATCTGGTACAGCACGACCGGCATCGCGATCATCAGGGCCAGCACGAATGCCAGCTTGATCGGCGCGAAGAACGGGCTGGCGACGTCGATGGCGATGATCTGGCCGCCCGCCGGCAATTTGCTCAGCAGCGGCAGTGCGAAGGCGCCATAGAGTTCCTGGGCGAATGGCAGCAGCGCCAGGAAGGCGATCGTCACCGCCAGCAGCGCCCGCATGATGCGGGTGCGCAGTTCCACCAGGTGGCCGAAGAAGGTTTCTTCGGCTGCGTCGTCCGCACTCTTGCTCATGGCGTCGCAGAATCTTGATTGGGTGAAGCCTCCGCCGTGCCGGTCGGCGCCGCTTCGGACGCCAATGCCGCCGCTGCCGCCGCGCGCGCGGCAGCGGCTTCACGCGCGGCCTTGGCGGCGGCGGCGGTGCGTGCGGCGGAGTCGATCTGGGTCGGTTCGGCTGCTGCCGGCTTGAGCGGTTTCATCGGGGTTCGTGCCTGATGAAGCACCTTGCGGGTGTCGTCGGCAACGGTGTCGATCGAGTGCAGCACGTCATTGCGTGCCACGGCATCCAGCTCGCGGCCGGCCTCGCGGAATTCCGCAGCGGTCTTGCGCAGCGATTCCTTGAGGTCGGCTTGGGCGATCTCTTCCTCAAGCTCGGTCTTGACCGAGTACCAGGTCGATTTCGCCTTGCGCAACCAGGCGCCGACCAGACGCGCGGCCTTGGGCAGGCGCTCGGGGCCGAGAACCAGCAGGGCGATCACTGCGACCAGCAGCAGTTCGCTGAAACCGATGTCGAACATGGTGCCGGTTCGTCGGGATCAGCGGCTGCCGCTTTCGGTCCGATCACCGCTCTTGGCGGTATCGCTGGTGCCGACATCCTGGCCGAGTTGCTCGGTCGGCTTGTCTTCACCGCTTTCCTGCATGCCTTTGCGGAAGCCCTTGATCGCCGCGCCGAGGTCGGAGCCGACGTTGCGCAGCCGCTTGGTGCCGAACAACAACAGAACGATGACCAGGATGATCAGAATTTGCCAAATGCTCGGAGCCATGGTGCTGCTACCTGTGGTGATGGGTTGGGCCGAACGCCCAGCATAGCGCAGCGGCACGCATTTCGTACCGTCACGGCACTGGATTTCGGCGTTCGTGGATGGAAAACCGCTGCGACAGGCGGGCGAGCGTGATGGACCTCACCGGCGATCGCGATCAGCGTGAGGTGTATTCCTCCAGACGATCGCGAAAATCCACCACGGCGTCGGTCTGGCGCTCGACCCGACCCTCGAACACCGCGCGTGGCGTGATCTCCGGGCCGTACACGGCGGCGTTGGCGTCGTGGTCGATGTTCAGTACCGCGCCATCGAGTGCGACCCCGGCGAACAGGCCGCGTGCCCGCGACCAGGAATAGATCTCGGCCTTGAGTTGCTCGTCGGTGGCCGCCTGGGCATTGCGTCCGACCGGTCCGGCAGCCACTGCCGCATCGGCACCCAGGGTGAACTTGCCGCGGATGATGTTGTCCACCCCGCGGGCGGTGCGGAACACCAGGATCACATCGGAACTTTGCAGTCCGGCCTGGAAGCCGAAACTGCCGCCGGTGAGGGCGATGAAGCTGGGGTGGCTCCAGGTGCCGTCCGGACGGCGGACCGAGATCAGGCCGGTGCCACGCCGACCGCCGAACACCAGGGCCGCCTTGAACACGTTCGGGACCACGGCCACTGCGTAGGCATCACGCAGCATCGATTCGGGGATCGACTGCTCGGGAATCAGCATCAGTCGATCCAGCACGGTGACCGCCTGGGCGACCTTGGCATCCTCCTCGGGGCCAGCCATGGCCGGCTGTGGCAGCAGCACGAGACTCAGCAGCATGATGATGAATGACCGGGACATGCAGGTTTCCTCGATAGCCCTTGACCGTCCCGCAGTATCGCGCCCAGCGCTGAATCAGCGGTGAGCGGCCCGGTCACCACGGCGATGGTAAATTGGTCCGCCCGACCTGTGGCCCGGCCGGCCCGGTGTCGCCTGCGGGCCGGGACCACGATCCGCCACCCGGTATCCGAAGGAGCCGCCACCGTGTCCAGCAAGACGTCTCGATTCGCGTCGCCGTCAACGCCGTCTAACACCATTGCCGCCCGCTCCAGCGCCAGGCAGATGCACGCCATCCGCCCGGACCGGTGGTCGGCGGGCGAGGGCTCGCCCGTCTGCCAGCGGGGCGGCGGGCGATGAGCCACGCCTACTTCGACGGCCAGACCGATGATCAGCGACCGCTCCTGCTGCTGGTCAATCTCGGCACTCCGGAAGCGGCCAACCCCTCAGCGGTGCGCCGCTATCTGGCGGAGTTCCTGCACGATTACCGCGTGGTCGATCTGACCCGCTGGCTGTGGTGCCCGATCCTGCATTTCGCCATCCTGCCGTTGCGATCATCGAAGGTGGCACGCAACTACGCACGGGTCTGGACCGAACGCGGCTCGCCCCTGGCCGTACACAGCCAGGCCCTGGCCGAGGCGGTCGCCCGCGAACTGCCCGAAGCGCGGGTTCGGCTGGCGATGCGCTATGGTCGGCCGGCGGTGGCCGAGGTGTTGCGCGCAGCGGCCGCCGAAGGCTTGCACCGGATCGTGGTGCTGCCGCTGTATCCGCAGTATTCCGCCAGCACCAGCGGCTCGGTGTTCGATGCCGTGGCGCGGGCACTGCTGCGTTGGCGTCGGGTACCAGCCCTGCGCTTCATCGCCGACTATCACCGTGAACCGGACTGGCTGGCAGCGGTGGCCGATTCGATCCGCAGTCATCGTCAGCGCGAGGGTGCCGGTGAGTTGGTGTTGTTTTCATTCCACGGCCTGCCGCAGCGCTTCATCGCAGCCGGTGACCCGTACCAGGCGCAGTGCCTGGCCGGAGCCCAAGCGATCGCCGAGCAGCTCGGTCTGGACGCCGGACAGTGGCGGGTGAGTTTCCAGTCGCGTTTCGGCCGTGAGCCCTGGTTGATGCCCTACACCGACCAGACCCTGGTCGAACTGGCCCGCTCCGGCACCCGACGGGTCGATGTGGTCTGTCCGGGATTCGCGGTCGATTGCATCGAAACCCTCGACGAGATCGCGCACGAAAACGCGCGGCTGTTCGTCGAGAACGGCGGTGAGCGGCTCACTTACATCCCCTGCCTCAACGACCGTGCCGAACATGCCCGCGTGCTGGCCGGCCTGGCTCGCCGCGAACTGGCCGGCTGGGCGAACTGATGCGCGAGACGATTCTGGAAACCGCGCGCGGTCGACTGGGCCTGCTTCGGCGCGGGCCACCGGATGGGGTGCGGGTGCTGGCGGTCCATGGCTGGCTCGACAACGCCGCCAGTTTCGTGCCGATGATGCCATTCCTGTCCGGTTGCGATCTGGCGGTGATCGACCTGCCGGGGCATGGCTGGTCCGAGCATCGTCCATTCGGCTCGGAATACACCTTGGCCGGCTGGGTCGAGGACGTGCTGGCGGCACTTGACGCACTCGGCTGGTCGCGCGCCTGTCTGCTCGGGCATTCGCTGGGCGGTGCGATCTGTTCGATGACCGCCGCCGCAGCACCGGAGCGGGTCGAGCGACTGGCCCTGATCGAAGCCCTGGGCGCCCTGGCCGGTGGCCCGGAATCGGCACTGGCGCGTCTGCGTGAAGGGATCGCCGGTCGGCGGGCCCTGGCCGGAAAGCAGTTGCGGGTGTTCCGCGACCTGGCCGCAGCCGTGCGGGTGCGGATGGCAGCCAATGCCTTGAGTGAGTCGGTCGCGCGCCTGCTGGTCGAGCGTGGTGTCGCCGGGGTCGAGGGCGGTTATGTCTGGCGCAGCGACCCGCGTCTGACCCTGGCCTCGCCCCAACGTGCCGAAGAGTCCACCATCCGTGCCTGGTTGGCCGGCATCGAGTGTCCGACCCTGTTGATCGCCGCCGCCGAAGCGCAGCCGTATTTTGCTCCGGACCTGCGCGATGCCCGGCTCGCCGCCGTCAATGACATCCGGATGTCGATCCTGCCGGGCGGCCACCACCTGCACATGGAAACGCCCGAGCCGGTGGCTCGGGCGTTGGTGGCCTTCCTTGCCACAGAAGCCGACTGAAGGGGAGGAGGGACAGTC
>DIHI01000012.1:0-13379 GCA_002420085.1 Lysobacterales bacterium UBA5700
TCTCGAATGCCGAATCTCGAATCTCGGCTCTTCACCGTAGGTCAGTATTCGGGGCGGGTGGTCAGTTGGCGGGCTGCCAGGAGTGTGCGCAGCCAGGACAGCCAGCGCGACATGCCTTCGCCGGTGCGAGCCGAGAGTCGGATGACGGCGATCTCGGGGTGCAGGTGGCGGGCGGCGGTGATCAGGGCTTCGACGTTGGCGCTGGGGTGTGGCAGCAGGTCGATCTTGGAGACCAGCAGCAGGTCGGTGGCCGGCCATACGACCGGGTTGTCGAGCAGGGTGGTCGGTGGGTCGATCGCTGGGCAGACCACGATCCGGATGGTTTCGCCGAGATCGATTTCCGTGGGGCCGATGGGTTCGCCGAGATCGTCGATGAACAGCAGGCCGCACTCCGGCAGTGACAGGCGATCGATGGCTTCGGCGATCCGGGCGGCGTCCAATCGTCGTGCCGGGCCGGGGTCGATGCTCAGAATCGGCATGCCGGTGGCGTGCAGGCGTTGCAGGTCGTTGCTGGGGCGATCGCGGTTGAGGATCACCGCTGCCGGTGAGTCGGACCAGCGGCGGAAGGTTTCGATGACCAGGGTGGGGGTGCCGGCGCCAGGGCAGGAGACCAGGTTGAGGGCCAACAGCCGCGCGGCTTCGAACCGGCCGCGATTGCCGGCGGCGATGATCGCATTGCCGCTGTGGACGAATGCCGGGTGCGGCTGCGGCGATGGCGGTCGTGGTGCGCTCATGGCCGATCGGCTTGGAGGTCGATGGTGCTGGGCATCGGTCACGGTCTCGGTGCTGGCATGGGCCGATCCGGTCGCCCGTTTCGCCGTCGATCGTCATCTGGCCACAGTTCGCGCCGGGTCGGCATGACCGAAATCAAAAATCATGCGCGGCTGGAATCGTTTGCAGGTGGCGGGTGATGTTGCACATGGCCGAGGGGCCGGAATTTGTGGTTGACAATCCCCTGGTATCGGCATAGTGTCGGCTTCAGGGCCTGGGGAGCCGGTGTGACGCATCTGATCATGATCGCGTTGCCGGTAGGTCCGAACAACAGCGTGTATGGCTTTTGCACCACCGTCGGACGACGGTGACGGGTGTGTGTTGCCCGGCGTCAGAGCTGTGCGCGGATGGATCAGGATCAGGACGACGGGGAGCGTCGGATACGGATGGAACGGGCAACGGAAGTGGCGGAGTGGAATCCGGGAACGGACGGAACCGATGGAGCGATCGACAGCCTGTTGAAGCTGTCGGTGCCGGAGGGGCTGATTGGTGATGGTGCGCCGATTGCGCAGCGCATCGGTCGATCGTTGCTGGCGAGGGTGTCTGGCGACGTCGATCAGGCGCTCGGTCGGGTGCTGGATGCCGATGAGGCGGCGGCGTTCCGGGCGGCGGCGCTGTCCTATGCGCGGGAGCGCCTGGACCGCTGGCTGGTCAAGACTGCCGTGTTCGAGATCAATCTCGCGCGTGAGGCGGGTCGTCTGCATGGCGACAGCAGCGAGGCACGGCTGCGGGCCTTCGTTGCCCTGCTCGACGATGTCGGGTTCCAGCGCGAGTTGATGCTGCGTAATCGGGTGCTGTTCGAGCGCGTCGAAGAGCACTTCCGGCTGCTGGTGGGTTTTCTGACCGATGCGGCAGCGCGACTGGGCCGCAGACGCCCCCGCCTGCATGCCAGCTTCGGCGATCTGGGTCGGCTGGTCGAGGTCGAGATCGGCAAGGGCGATTCCCACTTCGGCGCCAGGCAGGTGCTGATCCTCCGCTTCACGGACGGTGCGCTGGTGTTCAAGCCGCGTTCGCTGGCGGTCGATCGCTTGTACGCGGAGCTGATCGAGCGAGCCAATCGACACCTCAGGTTCGCACTGAGGGCACCGGTCTCACTCGACGACGATGACGCCGGCTGGCAGGAACTGGTGGCGTCCGGGATCGCCGATGGTGCGGTCGAGGCCGAGCGCTTCTACTACTCGATCGGTGCTCATCTGGCCTTGATGCATCTGGTCAACGCAACCGATGTCCATTTCGAGAACATCCTGACCACGCCGGCCGGCGAGCCGATCTTCTTCGACATGGAGACCGCTTTCGCCAACATGGTCGCGCCGGATCCGGCGCGCATACGGCGGGCCGGCTTCGATGCGGTGATGCAGCAGTTGCAGGCCCTGTCGCGCAGTGTGCTGATGGCCGGCATCCTGCCTTCCTACTCGAACCAGCAGTCGGGCCTGAGTGCGCTGACCGAGGCCGATGGCCGTGAGACTCTGACCAGTGTCGATCACGTGGTGGACAACGGTACCGATCGGGTTCGCCTGGAGCGCAAGCCGGCACGGTTCGAGATTCGCAGCAGTTTGCCACGCATCAAGGGCGTGCCGACCCGACCAGCCGAGTTCGTCGAGACCATCCTGGCCGGGTTCGACGATGCCTATCGTTGGATACGGACGCAACGCGACGACCTGCTCGCCTGGCTCGACGGCCATGGCCGTGTGCAGGTGCGGGCGGTTCTGAGAAACACCTCGATCTACGGGATGTTCCTGTCGGAAAGCACCCATCCACGTTTCGGGGCCGATCCCGACGGTCTGCGCCGGTTGCTCGGCAAGCTGGCGATCGGTGCCGAGTTCCTGCCGCCGCTGGCCAATGTCCTCGATGAGGAGGTCGAGCAGCTTCTGCGCATGGACGTTCCGGCGTTCCGCTGTCGCCTCGATCAGCCGACCCTCGACGGGTATCGCACGTCCGACCTCCCGTTCTATGGCCGTTCGGCCCTTCAGAACCTGCACGACAACGCCGCCCATCTGTCGGACTCGGACCAGCGCTTCCAGCAGATGCTGATTCGCCGCATGCTCGGGGTATCCAGCTATCCGCGCGGCCCCTGGTGCGGGCGGCCGGACGACGCCGCGCCGGCATCGATCGCGGCGATCGTGGCGTTTCTGCGCGCGGCAGCCAGCGAGTCGTCGCGCGACGGCAGCGTGTCCTGGCTCAACATCAATGTGCCCGAGGAGGGCGGCGAGATTCAACCGGTCACGCCGACGCTCTACGGGGGTCTGGCGGGAATCTTCCATTTTCTCTCGGCAGTCGAGCGCGAGACTTCCCTGCTGCAGGGTTCCGATCTGGTCGACCGGTTGCGCCGGATGGTCATGGTCGATGCCGAGGAAATGGCTCGCGAGCAGCGCAATCCCGGATTCTTCAATGGCTTGGCCGGGTTGCTGTTCGCGCTCCAGCACGATGCCCTGGCGCGCAATGACACCGTCGGGCTGGCGGCAGTGGTCAGGATGGTCGATCGCCTGGAGCCGGCGGCGTTTGCCGGCAAGACCGATATCGTCGATGGCCTGGCCGGCACGGTGCTGTTTCTGTGCGGTCTGCATGAGGCGAGTCCGGTGCCGGGTGTCCGGGCGAGGCTGGTGGCGATGGCCGAGGCGCTCGATCTGGCCTGTCGGGATGGTTTCGCCTGGAGCGAGGCGCATCAGCAGTTTCTCGGGGGCTTCGCGCATGGCGCGTCGGGAATCGCCCACGCACTGTTGTCTGCCGGCCATGTGCTCGGCAGCGAGGCGCTGGTCGCGCGTGGTCGTGCGGCGATCGTGTTCGAGGACGCGCGGTTCGAGCCACGGCTGGAGAATTGGCCCGACCTGCGGGTCGGTACGGCGGCGATCTACAACCGCACCTGGTGCAATGGTCGGCCCGGTTATCTGATCCCACGCGCGATCTGGTCGGATGTGATGACACCGGATGATCGTCGGATCAGCGATCTGGCCTTGCGCCGCCAGTTGGAGGGGGTCGATTACGACGATGACAGCCTCTGCCACGGCAGTGCCGGCGGCCTGGATGTGGCGATCACGCTCCGGCGCTGGTTGCCGGATCGGATGGCCGAGTTCGATCTGGGCCGGGCGCTGACCGCGCTGTCGTCGCGCGTGAACCTGCGATCCGGCAGCATCGATCGGGACGCTCCCGGCCTGATGTCGGGGGCTGCCGGCTTCGGCTATGCCCTGCTCAGGGCCAGAAATCCGGCGCTGCCCAGCGTTCTCAGCATCTATCGGTAGGACGCCGTGCGCATCGTTTATCAGACCCGCGAAAACGACTGTGCCCTGGCCTGCCTGGCGATGATGCTGGGTCATCACGGCCGGACGGTGTCGCTGTACGACCTGAAGATGCGTCATCCGATCGGTGCCGCCGGGGTATCGGTGTACGACCTCAAGGTGATCGCCGAGGCCAATCGGTTATCGACTCGGGTGCTGCGGTTCAATGGCAGTGCGGATGATCTGGGTGGCCTGCCGACGCCCTTCGTCGCGCACTGGGGCGGCTGTCATTTCGTGATTGTGGAGGCGATCGAGGACGGCCACATGCGGCTGCTCGATCCCAAGGAGGGGCCACGCAGGGTGAGCTTCGCCGAGGCGCTGGCGCTGTGGACCGGGGTCGGCGTGTTCCTGTGGCCGGGCGAGGGTTTCAGGACCGACGATCGGGCCTCGCCGCTGGCCCGCTGGGCGCCGGAAGCGATCCGGCACTGGCGCTTGTTCGCGGGGCTGATGGCGGTTTCGGTCCTGCTGCTGGGGGTCGCCTACGGGGTTCCTCTGGCGATCTCGCGGGTGGTCGCCAATTTCATCGAGTTCGGAACCCTGCCGTATTCGATCGAAGGCATGCTGGCGCTCGCGGCTGGCTTCCTGGCCTCGTACTTCCTGTTCAACTGGAGCAAGCAGCGTCTGCTGCTGGCGGTGCGGGTCCGGTTGGAGCGACAGCTCAGCGAGACCTTCGTCGGTGGGTTGTTCCGTTTACCGGTGCTGTTCTTCACCCGCATGCCGTTCGGTGATCTGCTCGATCGGCTCAGTTCGGTCGGGGCGATTCGGGAATTCGTCAGCACCCGGCTGGCCGCATCGCTGATCGACCTGTTCCTGCTGCTGGCGCTGGCGGTGTTGATCTTCATCACCGACCACAAGCTGGCGATCGTCTACCTGTCGTGTGCCTTGGCGGTCGGCCAGCTCATCTACCTCCAATGGCCGACGCTGCGCGATCGCTATCGCGATGAGGTGCTGTCGTATACCAGCACGTTCGATGGTTTCTCCGATGCTCTGCTGGGCATCCAGGAGATCAAGGCGAGCCGGCTGGAGGCCGTCTTCCATGCCCGCTGGTTCGCGCGTTTCACGGAGTACCTGGGTGCCGTCCATGCGCGCGGTCTGTTGTCGGCGCGGTTGGAGGCATTGCTGGCGATGCTGACCGGTGGCGTCCCGGTGGTGGTGCTGCTGACCGCGCTGTGGCTGGTGCAGAACGCGCAACTGGCACCTGGCGATGCGCTGCTGGCCTACCTGCTGACCCAGTTCTCGATGGCCTCACTGGTCGGCCTGCTTGGCACCGGCCTGGCCATGCAATACCTGGTGATCCACACCGATCGGGTCGATGGCATCACCGAGTTCATCGCGGAGAATGGCCGCGAGCCGGCCAGGGCGGAAACGCCGCGGCAGGTCGAGCAGATCGTGTTCGAGGACTGCGGCTTTCGCTACAGCCCGAGCGGTCCGGATGTGCTGGCCGGGATCGATCTGCGCATTGATGTCTCACGGCCTGGTTTCCATGTCGTGGTCGGTCCGTCCGGGGTCGGCAAGAGCACCCTTCTGAAGTTGCTCACCCACATGGTCAGGCCGACTTCGGGGCGCGTGCTGTACGCAGCCGCTGGCCGTGATCTGGCGGATCACGAGGTCGAGCATCCGACGGCGGTGATCCAGGATTCGGCGATGTTCCGGGGCACGATCCTGGAGAACATCACGATGTTCGCCGAGCAGTTCGACCTGGTGAAGGTCGCCGATGCCTGTCGCAAGGCGCGCATCCACGATGAAATCCTGGCGATGCCGATGGGTTTCGGCAGTGCCGTCGAGCGCGGCGGCCAGAATCTGTCCGGCGGCCAGAGGCAGCGGATCGCACTGGCTCGCGCGCTGTACAAGGAGCCGAAGGTGCTGATCCTCGACGAGGCCACCAGCCATCTCGACATGGAGGCCGAGCGGCACATCATCCAGCACCTGCGGGCCTTGCCGTGTGCCGTGATCGTTGCCACCCACCGCACCGGTTGGATCGATCCCCGCGACACCCTGATCCAGATTCGCGACGGCGGTGTCCGTCTGCAACGTCCGGCCGTGGAAAACCTGGAGAGCCAGCATGCCTGATCACGAATTCATCGATTCGGTTGGTTGTGGCAGGTCGGGCAGGTCCGGAGCGGTCCGCATCCGGCACGGCGGCAGGCGATCGGATTGAGCCATGCGATCAGGGCGCCTGATTTCGACAGTGATGGTGGCCGGCCTGGTGGTGGCTGGTTTGGCCTACGTTTTTCTGTCCGGCGGACGGACGGTCTCCGGGTTCGATGTGGCGAGCCTGCCCGGTCACGGCAGCGCGGATGCGCCGGTCACCGTGGTCGTGGTCGAGGATTTTCGCTGTGCGAGTTGCCAGACCTTCCACACCGATGTGGTGGCCGAACTGCTTCGTGGCCACGTTGCTGCTGGCCGGGTCCAGCTTCGCTTTGCCGTGCTGCCGGCGGTACGCAAGGACTCGCTCGATCTGGCCACGCTGGCCTTGCTCTATTCGCGCTACCACGCGCTGCCGTTCGCGACGGTGTCGGCTCGGCTGTTCGAGGCCGATTCACCCCGAATCGATCTGGCGCGGGCCGATCTGGTGCTGGCCGAGCAGTTCGGGCCGATCGATCCGGGCCGGCGCCCAGCACTGGAGGTGGCGGCGCGAACCCATTTGAAGGAGGGCGGGCGGTATCTGGTCGGTCGCGATGTCGATCGGGTGCCCAGTGTTCTGGTCGGTGAGGTGCTGCTGTTTGCGCCGGGCCGCGACATCGTTTTCAGGGAGATCGAACGGGCGCTGGCACAGGCGACCGGCGATGCCGAGCAGTAGCGGGGCGCTTTCGGGCGCTGCGTGAGCATCGGGCAGGGACGCTCGATGGGTGGTTCGGGTGTGCGCGCCCGAATCCATCCGTGCGGAGCCGGCGAGCCGCCGGAACCGCCAGGCCGGGGGGCGTCGGAGGACGCCCGCCCGGATGCCGCCAGGTGCGGTTGCCGATCCGGAGCCATGGGTTTCGGGGCGGTCATCGGGCCGGGTGGTCGTTGTGTCAACCAACCATGCGTCATTCACAATCCAATCCAATGGGAGAAACAGTCATGAACAATCAGCACATGGAAAACGCTCTGAAGGCCGTTCCGGCGATGGAAGAGCTGTCCGACGAGAGCCTGCGCGCCATGATGGGCGGCTGGAGCGGCGGCTACTGCACCATCACCTGCGAGTGTGGCTGCACGCTGTGTACCTCGACGATCTACAGTTGCACCCGTGAGGTCATCGCGCTGTGATGCACCGGACTGCCCCGGCTCCGGCCGGGGCAGTCTCCTGATGCTGGCCTGACGCCGGCGTGTCGCCGGTCTGGCGGCGGTGTGTGGCGGCTGCGCTGCGTGCCGTGCGGCAACCGGTCGGCCGGACCGCACACGATTGCCGGGTCTGGCTGGATTGTCGCTCGTCGAGCGCGGTTCGCTCGACTGCACCGGTCACGAGTATTGGTATCGTATCGAGATGTTTCGTCTAGTTCGTTCCCGACGCATGCTGATCCTGGCCGGGCTGGTCCTTGCCCTGCTGCTGGTGCTGGCGTTCCGGGCGCTGTTCGGTTCGGCCGGGGCCGGGGCGGGTGACCGCCAGCCGTTCCGTTATCCGGTCGATGCGGTCACCATGCGCCGGGCTGAGGCACAGCCGGAACTGGAACTGGCCGGTCGGGTCACTGCCGGGCGCAAGGTCGCGGTGGTGGCGCCGTTCGATGGCCGGGTCGAGTCGGTCGCGGTGTCGGTTGGTCGTGAGGTGGCGGCCGGCGATGTCCTGCTGCGGCTCGACCGGCGCTTGATCGAGTTGTCGCTGAACGAGGCACGTCGCACGCTCGACAATGCCGAACTCGAAATCGAGAAATCCGACCGCCGCCGGGCGTACCTCAAGGAGCGGCTGGTCATCGAGGAGGATGCCCTGGCCCGGGCCAGCCGAGTCAAGGAACGGGCGATGCAACTGTTCGAGCGCAAGCTGATCACGGTCATCGATTTCGAGAACTACGTGGCGGCGGTGGACAGCGCGCGCTTGCAGATTCTCGAACTGAATCGGGAACTGGGCCAGTTGCAACTGGATCGTCGCAGTCTGGTCAATGATCGCGATACCTTGCGTGCTCAGGTCGCCGATCTGGGTCGCAATCTCGACGCGGCCGAACTGGTCGCCACCGTCGATGGCGTGGTGTTGGATGTCCAGGCCACACCGGGCGGCCATGTCGCCTCGGGGGTCGAACTGGTTTCGGTGGCGCCACGGGAGGTCATGGAGGTCGAGATTCCCTGGCCGAGCGCGGCCGGTAATGGCGACCGGGTTTCCGCCTGGGCGCTGTTTCCCGAGGGGGCGCTGGCGGTCGAGATCGCCGAGGTCGGTTCGGTGGTGGTCGCCGGTCAGGCCAGTCCGACGGCTACGCTGATCGGACGCGGGCCATTGGCCCGGCGGGCGGTGGTCGGCGGTTTCGTGCCGATCCGACTGCGCCTGCCAGCGGTTGCCGATGCCTTCCTGGTGCCTTCGCGTGCCCTGTATCCGGGCGATCGGGTGTTTCGCATCCAGGGCGAGCCGGCCAGTCTGGTCGGTGTGCCGGTTGCCGTATCCGGTCGTGTCTATGATCAGGCCGGCGATCCGCACTGGATCGTTCGGGCCGAAGCGTTGGACGACGGTGACCAGGTGCTGGCCAGCCGTCTGGCTGCTGCCAGCGATGGCCTGCCGGTCGAAGTCGCCAATCTGATCGAGGTCGAGACGGCGCGGCTGACGGTCGAGCCGACGGCGGCAGCGGTCGCGCTCGACGCTGCGTCGGGTGGCTCCGGGGCGACGGATCCGCAATGGCGCTGAACGCGGTTCTCGGGTATTTCCAGCGACATGTGGTTGCCGCCAATGTCCTGGCGCTGCTGGCGGTGTCACTCGGGCTGTTCTTTGCGCCGCGGATCAAGAACACGCTGACCCCGGACATCCATTTCCCGGCCATCGAGTTGAATCTGAGCTGGCCTGGCGCCGGGGCCGAGGCGGTGATGAGCCAACTGGTCGAGCCGCTCGAACAACGGCTGCTCCAGATGCCCGAGGTCAAGAGCGTCGTCGCGCATGCCGAGCGTGGCCAGGGCAGTCTGCTGGTCTCGCTGGCGGACGAGGCGGCGGTCGATCGGATGGAACGCTTCGCGGTGGCCAGCGCCGAGGAGATCCGGCGTCATGCGCCGGGCAGTGAGCCGGCCGTGGCGACCCGGATGCGTTTCGAGGAGCGGGCGTTCCGGGTCGGTCTGAATGGCCCGTCGCGCGAGGCGCTGTATGAAGAGGCGATGCAGTTGCGAGGTCGCTTCCTGCGGCAGGGGGTGCCGCTGGTCGAGATCGAAGGCTGGACCACGCCCGACCTGGAGATCGCGATTCCGGCTGCCCGCCTGAATGCGCTGGGCGTGTCACTGGAGGCGATTGCCCGGCAGATCCGGCCGCAGTTGGATGTCAGTGTCGCCGGCAATGTTCGTCGGGAAAGCGACGATCTGGTGGTCAGCAGCCGTGGCACCCGACTCGACGAGCGCGCCCTGGCCGATCTGGAAATCGTCGATGCCAGTGGCGTCGCCATGCGCCTCGGTGTGCTCGCCGAGATCGGTTGGCGCAGCGAGGATGCCCGGCTGGCTCGGGTCAACGGTCGCGACGGGCTGGTGCTGAGCCTGATGCGTTCGATCGAGGTCGATACCATCGAGGTGTCGCGGCGTGCGCGTGAAGCGCTTGCCGAGCACGTCCGGCGCAATCCGGCATCGACTGCAACCGTGATCGAGGATGTCGCGATCACGGTACTGGCCAATCGCAGCATGCTGATCGAGAACGCGCTGTTCGGACTGCTGCTGGTGTTCGTCTGCATGTGGCTGGTGCTGGGTGCGCGGGCGGCATTCTGGGCCGCTGCCGGCATTCCGATCGTATTGGCATTGACCGCCCTGGCGATGCTGTTCACCGGACAATCGGTCAATCTGTTCACGGTTGCGGCCTTCATCATGGTGATGGGCGTGATCGTCGATGATTCGATCATCCTCAGTGAGGAGGCGGCATCGCTGGCGCGCACCGCTGGCCTGGGTGAGGACACCAGTCTGGCGGCGGCCCAGCGCATGTTCGCGCCGATCATGGCGGCCGGGCTGACCACGGTCGCGGCCTTTGCCCCGCTGCTCTGGCTGCCGGGTTTCTACGGCGCGATGATCGCGCCGATCGCGATGGTCGTGGTGGCGGCGATTCTCGCCTCGCTGTTCGAGTGTTTCGCGATCCTGCCGGCCCATTTGCGCGGATCCGGGTCGGCTGCCGCTGAGCCGTTCGACCGTCCGCACCTGCGGCGTATCGGCGATCGCTGGCTGCGTCGCCTGAGCGTGGCCAAGGTGGTGCCGGCGATGCGTGCCAGCCTGCGGCATCGACGCCGGACCGTGCTGACTGCGGTCGCGGCCTTCGTGCTGTCGCTGCTGGCCATGGTCGCCCTGTTCGAGGGCGAGGGGCCGGCGGTCGATAACGACACGTTGCGGGCCTTCGTGTTCCTGGAGCCGGGTACGCCAGCCGATGAGCGCGAGCGGATCGCCGACACGTTCGAGGCATCGCTCCGGCAGGCGGCCGAGGGGCTTGCCGCGTTCGACGACATCGTCAGTGCCTGGACCCTGGTCGAACGCGATTCCTCCGGCAATCCCTGGTTCGAGGTGGTGGTGGCGTTGACACCGAGCACCGAGCGGGCGATCACCAGTGCCGAATTGCTGGAAGCCTGGGGTCGGCACGTGCAGCCCAACTCCTGGGTGCGTCGGTTCGGCATGGAGGTCGATCGTGACAAGCCGACCACCGCGATCAGTTGGCGGCTGGCGATCGGTTCCGATATCGAACAGGCGCGGGCGGCGGTCGAGGAGTTGCGCGGCCGCCTGCTGGCGCTGGAGGAAGTGATCCGGGTCGAGGACGATTTCAGTTCGGGCGCGCGGGCCGTCGAATTCACCCTGACCGCTCAGGGCCGAGCCCTCGGGCTGGACGAGCGCAGTCTCGCCGAGCAGTTGCGCGCCGGCCTCGAAGGCGCCCAGGTTGGACGGGTCGCTCACATCGGCGGTGAAGCCGAGGTGTTCGTCCGGTTGCCGCAGGGTGAGCGTGAGCGCGAAGATCGGATCGAGCAGTTCCCGATCGTGCTGCCCGAGGGCGGTTCGGTACCACTGTGGAGTGTGGCGCGCCTGGACGAGCGCGCCGGTGCCGCCCGCCTGGGCCGGATGGATGGCCAGCCACAGATCCAGGTGACCGCCCATCTGGCACCGGCGTTCATGGCCCAGCGGGCCGCGATCAAACGCACGGTCGATCGCGAAATCCTGCCTGGCATCAAGAGCCGCTATGACTTCAAGACCAGCCGCTCGCCGCTCGAACAGGAGCAGCACGCCTTGCTGACGGCATTGGCGGGTGCCTTCTTCGTGGGCGTGATTGCCATCTACTTCGTGCTGGTCTGGAATCTGCGGTCGTTCTGGTGGCCGCTGCTGATCGTCGCGACGATCCCACTCGGGATTTCCGGGGCGGTGTTCGCACACCTGCTGCTGGGCATCGCGCCGACCGTGATGAGCCTGTTCGGGATCATCGGCATGGCCGGGGTGGTGGTCAACGACACCATCGTCTATCTGGCCCGCTATCGCGAGTTGCGTGGTCGGCTTGGCTACCGTTCGGCGGCATTGCGCGCCGGTCGCGATCGCTTCCGGGCAATCGCACTGACCACCCTGACGACCGTGATCGGGGCCATGCCGCTGCTGATCGATGGTTCGCCGAACGCTTACGTGTTCAAACCCGTGCTGGTGAGCTTCTGTGGCGGCATTCTGGCCGGTTCGGTGCTGTTGCTGCTGGTGTTTCCTTCCGCCCTGACCCTGCTGGAAGAATACCGCGACCGCCTGCGCGCGCGTTTCGTGCCGGTGCTCGGTGGTGGCTGAGCAGCGGGCCACGCAGCGCCGATCCGGGTGACCAGGCGCCCCGACACCGTCGAGATCGACCGGCGATCGCATCCCGGTGCTTGGCCGCAGCCGGCCGGGTTGGCACAATAGCCGCTTGCTCCCACGGCCCCGCGCATGTCCTATCTCGTCCTCGCCCGCAAATGGCGGCCGCGCCGCTTCGCCGAGTTGGTGGGCCAGACCCATGTGGTGCGGGCATTGACCAATGCGCTGGCCTCCGGGCGGGTGCATCATGCCTTCCTGTTCACCGGGACGCGCGGTGTCGGCAAGACCACGATCGCCCGCATCTTCGCCAAGAGCCTCAACTGCGAGCAGGGTCCGAGCACGGAGCCGTGTGGGCAGTGCAATGCCTGTCGCGACATCGATGCCGGGCGGTTCGTGGACCTGCTGGAAATCGATGCCGCCAGCCACACCGGGGTGGACAATGTTCGTGATCTGATCGATAACGCCCAGTACATGCCGGCGCGCGGGCGGGTCAAGGTCTATCTGATCGACGAAGTCCACATGCTGTCGAAGCCGGCCTTCAATGCCTTGCTGAAGACGCTCGAAGAGCCGCCAGGGCATGTCAAGTTCCTGCTGGCCACCACCGATCCCGAGAAGTTGCCGGTGACGGTGCTGTCGCGTTGCTTGCAGTTCAATCTGAAGCGCCTGGACGTCGAGCAGATCGAGGGCCAGATCGCGCACATCCTGGACGCTGAAGGGATCGCTTCCGATGGCCCGGCACGCCGCCTGCTGGCCAAGGCCGCCGACGGCAGCCTGCGCGATGCCCTGTCCCTGCTCGATCAGGCGATTGCCTATGGCGGTGGCACGCTGGCCGAGGCGTCGGTGCGCGAGATGCTCGGCAGCGTCGATCGCCACCGGGTCGATGCCCTGTTGCGCGCGCTGATCGCCGTCGATGGTCCGGCCCTGCTGGCCGAGGTGGCGGCCCTGGCGGAACTGGCCCCGGATTTCGGGTCGGTTCTCGATGAGATCGCCTCTGTGCTGCACCGAATCCAGGTGCGGCAACTGGTGCCCGAGACGGGTGAGCGCGACGGTGACTCGGAACTGCTGGCCATTGCCCAGTCGGTCGAGCCGGAGCTGATCCAACTCTGGTATCGAATGGCCCTGGAGGGTCGGAGCGAGTTGCCGATGGCGCCGAGCCCGCAGGTCGGTTTCGAGATGGCCCTGCTGCGCATGCTGGCCTTCTGCCCGCGCTCGGGCGCTGGTACGCCGGTGGCCTCGCCGGCTTCGCAGGCGGCCACTCCGACGGCTGGTTCGCCAGCACGGGGCAGGGGCGCGGTTGAGGCGGTCGGGCCTTCGGCTTCGACCGAGCCCCGGTCGATGACCGGTGTGCCGGCTGCTCACCCGGCGGCCGACGCCGGCAACGCGACGAATGCCGGTCCCGGCGGCCACGATTCGACGCGATCGGCTGCCGGCACCGCGTCCGGTTCGGGTTCG
>DIHI01000012.1:13484-17260 GCA_002420085.1 Lysobacterales bacterium UBA5700
GATCACGAGGACTGGTTGCGGCTCCAGGCGCGCGCCGGATTGCGCGGTCCCGCGCGCGAACTGGCCGCCAATTCGGCGTTCGGTGAATACCGCGAGGGGGTGCTGCGCCTGCATCTGCCGGCGGATTTTTCCGTTCTGGCCGAGCCGGTGGTGGTCGGAAGCCTGGCCGAGGCGCTGGCGCCCTGGCTCGGTTCAGTGCCTAAGATCGCGATCGGCGCGGTCGCTGAGGTTGCCGCCGAGACCTACAGCGATCGGGTCCGCAAGGAGCGCGACGAACGCCGGGCTCAGGCCGAGCAGCAGTTCCGTTCCGATCCCACCGTGCGCCACCTGGTCGAGCACTACGATGCCCAGGTCGTAGCGGATTCCATCCAACCCATCGACGACAACTGAGAGGCCCCCATGCGAGGCAATATCGGGCAATTGATGCAGCAGGCGCAGCGGATGCAGGAAAACCTGCAACGGATGCAGCAGGAACTGGCCAATCTGGAGGTCACCGGTGCGGCCGGTGGCGGTCTGGTCGAGGTCACCCTGAGCGGACGGATGGAGGCGCGCCGGGTGCGGATCGCCCCGGATGCGCTGACCGATCCGGAAATGCTGGAGGATCTGATCGCGGCCGCCATCAATGACGCCGTCAACAAGGTCAACGACGAGAGCGGCCGACGGATGTCGGAAGCCACCGCCGGTCTGCCGATCCCGCCTGGCATGAAACTCGGGCTGTGAGCGGCGAGGGCCTGGTCGAACGGCTGATCCAGGCGCTGCGCTGCCTGCCCGGTGTCGGTGCCAAGAGTGCCCAGCGCATGGCCTACCACTTGCTCGAACGCGAGCGGGTGCGCGGCCTGGCCCTGGCGGCGACCCTGACCGAGGCACTGGAACGGGTCGGCCACTGCCGGCGCTGCCGTGATTTCAGCGAGACGGTGGATTGCGCGATCTGTTCGGCGGTCGGTCGCGATACCCGGACCCTGTGCGCGGTCGAGTCGCCAGCCGATCGTCTGGCGATCGAGACCGCGACCGGCTACCGCGGACTGTACTTCGTGCTGCAAGGACGCTTGTCGCCGCTGGACGGCATCGGTCCCGAGCAACTCGGTCTGGACCTGCTGGCGGCCCGCCTGGCCGAAGGTGAGGTCCAGGAACTGATCATCGCCACCAATCCGACCGTCGAGGGTGAGGCGACCGCCCACTACCTGGCGCAACTGGCCCGTCGCTGTGGTGTCCGGCCAACCCGGCTGGCGCACGGCGTACCGCTGGGTGGCGAACTGGAATACATCGATCGTGGCACCCTGGCGCATGCCTTCGGCTCGCGCCTGGCGGTCCCCGACTGAACCCTCCCACCGAAATCCCGACTCCCACGCCCGACACCAAGACCATGACCCTGTTCAGCAAGATCATCGCCCGCGAAATTCCCGCCGATATCGTCTACGAAGACGAGCATGTCCTGGGTTTTCGCGACATCAACCCACAGGCTCCGGTGCATGTGCTGTTCATTCCCAAGCGGGCGATCGCCACGCTCGACGATCTCGTGCCGGACGATGCCGAACTGGTCGGCCGACTGATCCTGGCGGCGGCCAGTCATGCCCGCAGCGAGGGTTTTGCCGAGAACGGCTACCGGGTGGTGTTCAACTGCAATGCCGACGCCGGTCAGACCGTCTTTCACATTCATCTGCACCTGCTGGCCGGTCGGCAACTGGCCTGGCCGCCGGGCTGATCGAGGCGGGCCTCCGGCTGGACTCGGGTCACGGCGGCGACCCGGGGCGCGCGTTTCCGGCGTTTCGGTCATGCGATCGTGATGACGTGGCCACCGTCGGGGCGTTAAAGTAATTGGCCACACAGGAGGATGCTTCGACCATGCCTGAATCCGTTCTGCCTCGGCCCGGCCAACCGTTTCCCGAACTCGCCTTCGATACCCTTGACCAGGGCCGCATCCGCCTGGCCGATCTGCCAGGTTGGCGCCTG
Source organism: Lysobacterales bacterium UBA5700 (assembly GCA_002420085.1). Classification (GTDB taxonomy): domain Bacteria; phylum Pseudomonadota; class Gammaproteobacteria; order Xanthomonadales; family Xanthomonadaceae; genus UBA11164. Next base: position 15,435 of record DIHI01000012.1, read on the forward strand.
TTGGTGGTCTATCGCGGCAAGCACTGTCCGCTGTGCGTGGGTTATCTCAACACCCTCGACAGCCTGTTCGACGACTTCGGCACGGCCGGGATTTCAGTGTTCGCGCTGTCAGCCGATCCGGTCGAGCGGGCACGCAGCCAGCAGGCCGAGCATGGCTGGCGGTTTCCGATCGGTTACGGCTTGAGCGTCGAGGACATGCGCCGGATCGGGCTGTTCGTGTCGGCGCCGCGATCGCCGCAGGAGACCGACCGGCCATTCGCCGAGCCGGGCACCTATCTGCTCAATCCGCGCGGTGAACTCCAGATCGTCGATGTCTCCAACGCGCCGTTCGCCCGGCCGGATCTGGCCGGATTGCTGGCCGGCATCAAATTCATCCGCGACCACGACTATCCAGTGCGGGGAACCCTGTGAGCGTCGATCCCGATCGATCGCCAGGGTCGAGCCCGGCGTCGGTGGAGGGGACGATCGAGATTCGCCATCGGCCGGAACAGGAGCGATTCGAGGCCGAACTGGACGGCCACCACGCGGTGCTGAACTATCGTCTGGCGGCCGGCTGCATGGTGATCGATCACGTCGGGGTGGCGCCGGCTATCGAGGGTCGGGGCATTGCCGGACGCCTGACCCAGGCGGCGCTGGCCTGGGCGCGGCTGTCCGGGGTGAAGGTGCGGCCGCTGTGTTCCTATGCGGCGGCCTGGATGAGGCGTCACCCGGACTGCCACGATCTCCACGCCGACTGAGCCGCAAACGCCGCCTCGATCGAGCCGGTGCGTTCAGGTCAGGCTGACGCTCGATCGAGGTCAGGCTCGGATCAGCGGAACCGACCGTAGTGGAAGCCGAAGGTGTAGCGGATCGGCGCCGATTGATCGTCTTCGTCCTCGGGCCAGAGGAACACCACATCGGCGGCCAGGCGCGGGTGTGGATAGGTGTATTCGCCGATGTTGCGGTTCTCGGCACCGTCGATGCGGCCGACCACGGTCAGCGAGCGCCCGACCGCGAACACTTCCGGCTCGTAGAAGCCGGTACGGCAGGCCAGGAACCGGCCGCTGCTCTTGTCCTCGATGATCGGTCGGCCGCGCTTGCTCAGTTCCCGGCCGACGATCTGGAAGCAGGTGCGGTCGGCCAGTGGCTCGACGGCGGCGATGGTGCCGCCCCAGCGCACGGTCGCACCGGTGTGATCGGCGCGGGCGGCCTCGGCCGGGCCGACTTCGCTGAAGTCTCCGATCAGCGGGTCGGGTGCGGAAACGCAGGCGGCCAGCACGAGCAGGAGCGGGGCGGACAGCAGGGTGCGGAGCGGGGTATTCATGGCGGGACTCCTGGATTCAGCGACGGAGGGGTCGAAATGCATCGAGGTGCTCGATCAACTGCCTTGGATCGTCTACGGTGGGGTTTGGTTCAGCGTAGCGGAGCCTGGCAAAACCCTGGCTGAGCCGCAGCAACTCGTGGCCGTCGTCGGTGTCGAGGCGGGCGGCGGCGCGCCGGGCGAAGGCGAGCGCGCTTTCCCAGGGCTGTTTCTCAAGGCCGTGTCGGCGCAGGCGTCGGCACAGCCGATGCCAGGCGCGCAGCAGCGGGTCGGTCTCGTGGCTCCGACCTTGCCGGGCCATGGCCCAGACGGCAAAGGCGATCGCCAGACCGGCCAGGGTGGCAAATGCGATCAGCAACTGACTCTGGCTGGCCTGGTCGATGCCCAACGGACGCAGCAGCAGGCGCTGACGGGCCGAGCCGAAGCCGAGCATCGCGCTGTTCCAGTGTTCGCGCAGCCAGTCGAGGGCATTGCCGAGCGGCGCCAGGGTTCCGCCGAGCGCCTGTCCCAGGGCGCCGGCACCCAG
>DIHI01000012.1:17370-18802 GCA_002420085.1 Lysobacterales bacterium UBA5700
CGTCCGGCCAGCCACACCTCGACCCAGGCATGGGCATCGGATTGCTGGATCAGCCAGTAATCGCCGAACGGGTTGCGATAACCGCCGACATAGCCGGTCACCACTCGGGTCGGGATGCCGGCGGCGCGGGTCAGGATGGCGAACGCCGAGCTGAAATGCTCGCAATAGCCGATCCGGGTCTCGAACAGGAACTCGTCACCGGTGTGGCGGCCGAGTGGCGGTGCCGCCAGCGAGTAGCTGAATTCGCGATTGAACCAGGCCAGCAGCCGCTCGATGTAGGCGTCATCGCTGCCCGCTTCGCGGCGCCAGGTGCGTGCCCGTTCGACGCTGCGCGGGTTGTAGCCGGGCGGCAGCCGCAGTGCCGCCGCGCGCATGCCATCCGGCAGTTCGGCCTGGACCGCGTCGGCGCGATAGGCGGTCAGGGCATAGCGGTGGACATCCCGGATCGGGCGCAGGGCATACGGGCTGAGGTCGGCGCCCAGGCTGGCATCGTCGGGGGCTTCGCGGGGCAGGTCGAGGGCGAACAGGAACCGTCGGTCGCTCGGTTCGAGGGTGATCTCGTAGCGGAAGGCGGCGCTCGCTTCGCTCAGGCCGGGCGAGCGGCGGGCCGAGGTCCAGTGCGGTCGTGTCCAGCGTCGGCCGTCGAAGTCCCAGAGCACCGGGCCGCGCCAGTAGAGTTCGGACCGGTTCGGCTCCGGCCCGATGAAGCGGGCGCGGAAGGCCGGGCTGTCGTCGGCCAGCAGGTCGAGCCAGTCGCCCGGCGCCATGGTCTCGCTGATTCCGGTTCGGGCGAGGGCGTTCTCGGGGACGCCCCACAGGGGAGAGCCGAGCCGTGGGTAGAACCAGAATCCGGCCAGTGCCAGCGGGGCAGCCAGTGCCAGCCACAGCAGGGTCTGGCGCAGGCGCGGTCGCAGTCCTGGCCCTGGGCCGAGCCCGGCCTCGAATTCGGCCAGCCGAGCCAGGGCGGCGATCACGGCGGCAACTGCGATCAGAGCCAGTGCCAGGGTCAGCGGGCCTTGATCCTGGAGAAAGGCGGCGAACAGGGCGAACAGGGCAAAGCCGATCAGGCCGCGCAAGTCGCGGGCACTGGCACTTTCGGACACTTTCAGTGCCAGCATGGCCAACAGCAGGGCGCTGCCGGTGTCACGGCCGAAACCGAAGCCGTAGGCAGCCAGGACCAGGCCGGTCATGGCGATGGTCAGGGCGGCGCGGACCAGTACCGGCCAGGATCGGTCGCGGGCGGTGGCGGCGGCCAGGATGCCGATCGCCAGCAGGCTCAGGGCCAGCCAGGGCGGCAGCAGGCGCAGCATCGGCAGGGCGGAAAGCCCGGCCGCCAGCATGGCCGAACCGCGCACGGCCTGGAAGCCGACCGATGCCGCCGGCTCGGGCATGGTCTGGCCGGATGGGGGCCGATGGCCGGCCCGGAGTGCGG
>DIHI01000012.1:18836-23711 GCA_002420085.1 Lysobacterales bacterium UBA5700
TGCGGTCCGGAGTGCGGTCGGGATGCGGTCGAGCAGGCCGGTCGCTGGCATGATCAGTTCCTGCTCAATGGCCGATCAGGGCCAGTGCCTTCAGGCAGGCATGCCGGTGTTCGCGGCCCTGGCCGAGGCCGATCTCACCGCCAGGCCAGCGCAGCCGGTAGCGCAGGTTGCGCCGTTCGGCCTCGACCACCCAGGCGGCCAGACGGCGGATCCGCGCTTCAGTATCGAGACTGGCCAGGGCGTTGAAGTCGAGGCTGACATCGGCGCCGCGCAGGGTTTCGTGCTCGCGCACCAGCAGGGTTCGCTGCCGGGCACTGGCCTTCCAGGCGATTTCCCGAAGTGGATCGCCGATCCGGTAGTCGCGCAGGTGATGGACATCCTCGCCCTGGCCGATTCGCCAGCGCTGGCCGCGTTCACCACCCGCACTCGGCAGCGGGGGCGGATGCTGTTCCAGTGCCGGGTAGACCAGGATGCGCTGGTCCGGCCAGAAATGGCACCAGGCCACGGCCAGGCCGTGCGGTTGTCGGGTGTCGAGCCGCAGTCGTGGGATGGCTAGCCAGCCACGGGTGTCGGTCGGGCAGTCGAGCGTGAACGTGCAGCGCTCGCCACTGGCCAGACTGTGGCCATGGCGGCTGTCGGCAAGGCTCAGGCGCAATCCGGGATGATTGCGTCGGTTGCTGGCGGCGATCAGACAGCGTACCTGGGCCGGGCGGCCGGCATGAACCGGGTCGGCGGCCACCGTCAGCAGGCGCAGTCCACTGATGTTGAGATGGGCGCGGTAGAAGCTGTTGTGGACCAGACCGGCCAGCAGGAAAGCCAGCAGCAGGGCCGGATTGTTGTTGTAATTGAGTGCGCCGATCAGCATGGCGGCCAGCAGCACGGCCATGAACAGGCCGAATCGGGTCGGTAGGATGTAGACCCGGCGTCGGTCGATGGTGATCGGCATCGGCTCCGGTCGGCGTGGACGCGCCAGCAGGGCCAGTCGCTGCCGCCAGGATGCCGGCTTCGGCCGGGCCGCCACCGCCATCATGGTCAATCGACGGCGACCGCGCGCAGGATCGCCTGGGCGACCCGTTCGCGGGGATCGGTCTCGGCTTCCGGAACCAGCCGATGTGCGGCGACGGCCTCGAACAGGGCCTGGACATCGTCCGGAGCGACATGGTCACGGCCGACCAGCAGGGCGTGGGCGCGGGCGGCGTTCAGCAAGGCCAGACCGGCGCGTGGCGACAGGCCGGCACGCAGTTCCGAGCGGCGTCGGCTTTCCGCCAGCAGGGCCTGGACATAGGCGACCAGGGGCGGGCTGGCGTGGACCTGCTGGACCGCACGGCGCAGATCGAGAACGTCCTCGGACGACAGCCGCATCGGACTCTGGGCGATCAGTTCCCGGCGATCGGCGCCGGCGAGCATTTCCCGCTCGGCTTCCGGATCGGGATAGCCGAGCGGCAGGCGCAGCAGGAAGCGGTCCAGTTGCGAGTCGGGCAGGGGGTAGGTTCCGGCCAGGTCGAGTGGGTTCTGGGTGGCGATCACGAAGAACGGTCTGGGCAGGGTGTGGCAGACCCCATCGACGGTGACCTGCTGTTCGGCCATCGCTTCCAGCAGGGCGCTCTGGGTACGCGGCGGTGCCCGGTTGATTTCGTCGGCCAGCAGAAGCTGGGCGAAGATCGGTCCGGCATGGAAGCGGAACCGGCTCTCGTTCTGATCGTAGATCGACACGCCGAGAATGTCCGAAGGCAGCAGGTCGGAGGTGAATTGCAGGCGCTGGAAGTCAAGGCCGAGGGTGGCAGCGAGGGCGCGTGCCAGGGTGGTCTTGCCGAGTCCGGGCAGGTCTTCGATCAGCAGGTGGCCGCCGGCCAGCAGGCAGACGAAGGCCAGGTCGATCTGTTCGGGCTTGCCGAGCACCAGGCGATTGACCTGGGCGATGGCTTCAGTGAGCGCCTGGCGCTGGTGATCGGCTAGCATGGTGCGGGTTTCGGCGGTAGCGGGCATGTCCTTGTCCGGGCTGCGACGGGCATTGGCGGTTGCCGGCGAGTCTAGCAGGCTGCCGGGCGCGGGTTGGTCGTGGCGGGTACGGCCGGCCAGCCGTGGTAGTGTCCGGCCTGGCATCCTGCGAACGTGCCCGCAGTTTCCACACGCGAGTATCGAGAGCATGCGATTTCCATCCGGCGACGCCGATCTGTCCATGACCAGCCATCGATCAGCCCTCGAACCCGCTCCCCGGTCCGCTCGGCAGGCTCCGATCGCGGGTTGCGTGGTGGCGGCATGAGCGCCTCGGCGGTGTTGCGCGAGCGGCGAGGGTTCATCGTCGCCTGGACCCTGGTCCTGCTGGCGAAGCTGGGGCTGGCCGGTGTCCTGCCGCTGCTCGGCGATGAGGCGTTCTACTGGTGGGAGGGCCGGCATCCGGATTGGGCCTATTCCGACCTGCCGGCGGCGACCGCTTGGCTGACCCGGATTTCGACTGGGCTGTTCGGACATTCACCGTTCGGGCTGCGTGCCGCCTTCGTTCTGGCTGCGGCGCTGGCGCCGTGGTTGCTGGTCCGGATCACCACCCGCCTCCATGGTCCGCAGGCCGGTTGGCGGGCGGGGTGGATCGGGCTGTGCCTGCCGCTGTTCGCTGGGCTGGGTCTGCTGGCGGTGCCGGATGTCCTGCTGACCCTGGCGACCCTGTTGTGTCTGGATGCCCTGCTCGCCGTGCTTGCCGAGGATCACGCCGGGCGGGGAGCAGGCTCCGGGTCGGACTCGGGGCCGGACTCGAATTCGAGTGGGGATCGCCGACGGCATTCCGATGAGCGTCGGTCTTCGACGGCGGCCTGGGTCGAACTGGCATTCGGTCTGGCACTCGGTGCATTCAGTCATTACCGATTTGCCGTGCTGTTGGCGGCCGGCGCGGTCGCCCTGTTGGCAATGCCCTCCGGGCGTCGCCTGCTGCTGCGGCCCGGTGCCTGGTCGGCGCTGGCGGTCGGGGCGATCGCCTGGTTGCCGCTGCTGGTCTGGAACTGGCGCAACCAGGGGGCCGGGATCGGCTTCCAGTTCGTCGATCGCCACCCCTGGCAGTTCGATGTCGAGGGCGTGCTGTTTCCGTTCATACAGGCCGGGGTGGTCAGCCCGGTGCTGTTCCTGCTGCTGTTGTGGGCGACTGGCCGGGTCTGGCGTGATCGCTCGGCCGACCGGCAGGGCCATTCCGAAGTGTTGCTGGCATTGCTGGCCGGCATCCTGCTGGTCGGTCTGTTCGTGCTCGGGTTCTTCATCGATCGCGAGCGGCTCAGTGTCCATTGGCCGTTGCCGGCGTTCCTGGCGATGGTGCCACTGCTGGCCGGGCGCTGGTCGAGTTTCGGGGCCGGGTTGCGCCGGGTCGCGATCGTCGTGGCTGTGCTTGGTCAGGGCCTGATGGTGGCCTGGTTGGTCGTCGCGGCGGTGCCGGAACTGCGGGTCCGGCTGGTCGAGAGCAAACTGTATCCCGAGCCGTTCGCCGGCTGGCCGGAGATCGCGGCGGCGACCGGTCAGGCGCTGTCGGTGATGCCAGCCGAGACCCAGGTGGTGGCCGACAACTTCCTGCTCGGCGCGCAATTGGCATTCGCCCTGCACCCACGCCCGGTCACCACCCTGACCCATCCGCATGACGGCAAACACGGACGTACACGGCAACTGCATGCCTGGGGCATGGGCCTGGATCGGATAACCACTCGGCCGGCCCTGGTGGTGGCCGATGACAGCCTGCGTCCGCCCCGGCAGCGCCTGCTCGGTCATCATGATCGGTGTCGACGGATCGGCCCGGCGCCGTCGCCGACCAGCGTGTCGGTCGATGCCGGCCGCAAGCGGTTCTTCCTCTACCGGCTGCTGTCCGATGGCCCGGCTCCGACGGTCTGCATGGCCCCGGCCATGGCCTATATCGATGCCCCCGACCGGGGGGCACGGGTCAGGCGCGATTTCGAGGTGCGCGGCTGGGCGTTCAAGGACGGTGCCGGGGTGGCGGCGATCGATGTCCTGATCGATGGGGTCGCGGTCAGCCGCGCCGAGTACGGTGCAGAAATGCCGCATGTGAGCGCGTTCTGGGGCATTTCGACCGACCCGGCACACCCGCATGTCGGCTTCGTGGCGCGGGTCGAAGCCGATCGACTGGCGCCCGGCCGGCATTGGTTGGCGCTCCGGATCCACGGTCGCGATGGCAGTGTCGATGACCTGCCTGGCCAGAGCCTGTGGCGGGTGCAGGATGACTGAATCGCCAGCGCCCGGACAGGCTCAGGGGATGGCGAAGCCGGCTCGCCGCAGCAGGGCCGACAGCCCGATCAGGGGCAGGCCGATCAGGCCGGTCGGATCCTGGCTGTCGATCGCGTCGAACAGGGCGATTCCCAGTCCTTCACACTTGAAGCCGCCGGCACAGTCGTAGGCCGGTTCGCGATCGAGGTAGCGCTCGATCTCGGCGTCGCTGAGGGCTCGGAAGCGGGCCACGGTGTGGTCGCAGTGGTGAGCGATCCAGACGGTCTCGGTCGCGCTGGACAAGGCTCGGTCGGGCGCAGCCGTCGATTCGATCGGCGCGCGGCGGATCAGGCAGACGGCGGTGTGGAACTGCAGGGCGCGGCCTCGGGCGGCCTGCAACTGCGCCCTGGCGCGCGACTGATCGCCCGGCTTGCCCAGGCTGCGGCCATCGAGTTCAGGCACCTGGTCGGCACCGATGACCCAGGCGCCGGGGTGACGCTCGGCAACCGCCTGCGCCTTGGCTTCGGCAAGGCGTTCGGCCAGGGCCGGCGGTGCTTCGCCGGGGCGGGCGGTCTCGACCACGGCCGGATCGGCGGATTGGAACGGCAGGCCCAGGCGTTGCAGCAGGCCCTGCTTGTAGGGTGAGGTCGAGGCCAGGATCAGGGTCGGGTTCACGGAGAC
>DIHI01000012.1:23790-28351 GCA_002420085.1 Lysobacterales bacterium UBA5700
GCAGTGGCAGTGGATCAATGACGACGTCGGCGGGTCGGCTCGATGCCGGCGGCGGCGAGGTCGGTGGCCAGTTCCAGGGCACGCCCGGCGTGCTCCAGCCGCTCCAACTCATGGCGGATCCGGCCGAGGCTGGCGTCCAGTGCCTGTCGTGCCCGCTCCAGTTCGTCGGCGCTGGCGGCATCGGCGCAGCGCTGGATCCACAGCCGGTGTTCGAGCAGATCCTTGAGCGCATTCTCGATCAGGTCGCCGCGTTGCAGCGAAGCGTCGGCATTGGCGCCGATGTCGTCCGGCATCCGGCCAACCACGCCGCGCACCCGGCGCATCCGGTCGCGCAGCCGATAGAGGGTGCGTTCCAGATCGTCGGCACGATCGAGCAGGCCGCGCACCGCCCGTTGGTGGCGGCGCAGGCGGTGCTGACGCCAGGCCAGGGCGGCGGCCAGTGGCACGCCCAGCGCGAGCAGCAGGCTCAGGGCGAGCAGCCAGACTGAGAGGGAACCGTCGATGGGGTGTTCGTCCGTGGCGTCGAAGTCGAGTGTCGAACCGGAGTCTGCCGCAAGCCCGGCCGGCGGGCAAATGGCCATGTTCGGGGAAGGGTCATGTTCCGGACCCGAGGCGGGTCGGTCCAGCCGACAGGCCGACGACGGTGGCGTAGACTGCCCGCGAATTCGCTGGCGCACCCATGACACCACGCGCCCGCCGGTTGCCCGGCCGTCGCCACGCTTGAACCACGAATCAAGGCTGTTTGCTGCCACGCGACCAGACAGCTACGCGACCCGAAATTGACAGCAGGCGGCAAGGATTTCTATACTTTCCGGCTTATGTCCGCCGACCTGCCCGTTGAACTGGATGTCTGGAAGGCGGTCGCTGGGCGGCGCGAGTATGTCGGTTCGTTGCCGTTGGCCGGATTCACACGGTTGGTCGATCTGGTGGAGTCGGAGCGTGCAGGCGACTGCCGGGTCGGCTACCGGGTCGGATTCGATCGCGATCCGCTGGCCGGTCCGTTCGTCGAGTTGCAGGTCGAGGCCGATCTGCCGTTGCGCTGTCAGCGCACGCTGGAGGTCTTCGTTCAGGCGGTGCGTCTGCACCAGCGGCTCGGTCTGCTGATCGACGAGGACGCGGAAGCGGCCTTGCCGGACGGCTACGAGCCGGTGCTGGTGCCGGCCTCGGGATTGATCGCGGCCCGCGATCTGATCGAGGACGAACTGATCCTTGCCGTGCCGGTGATCCCGGTCGGTCCGGACAGCGCGCCGATCGAGGTTCGGTTCGAGCCGAAGGCGGAGGAGATCGCGGCGGCCAATCCGTTCGCGGTGCTGTCGAGTCTCAAGCCGAAGCCGTGAGGCCAGGGTGTGTGGTCTGTGGCACGGCCAGGGCGTGATCCGCTCGGCATCGGTCGAAGTGGGTCGGGTCGGTTTCGGTTGTATCGATTTCGTAGGTTTCCCGGATTGCACAATCCGGTCTTCAGGAGCAGCGTCATGGCAGTTCAGAAATCCCGCAAGACCCCGTCCCGGCGCGGCATGCGTCGCGCCCATCAGTCGCTGAGCGCCAAGCAGCTCTCGACCGACCCGACCAGCGGCGAGACCCATATCCGCCACCACGTCACCAAGGACGGCTTCTATCGCGGCCGTCAGGTGATCCAGACGTCGGCACGGGTGCTGGACATCGACTGAGGCTGGCCGGCGCCGTTCGGCGCCGTTCGGCCTGCCGGGACGGTCGCCTGTACGCCCGCCCGGCGTCCGCGTGCATGCGGACCACAGGCGGTCACCGTTCCAGGCGCGTCCGGCCGGATGACCGGCGTCGTTGTGCTTGGTCGGTGGTCCGCGTCACGACTCGCCGGGCATGCCCCGGTCCCGGTGAACGAGCGGAGCAGTGATCATGAGTCCAGCGGCCAGCAGCCAACCCTATGCCCGGATCGTCGGTACCGGCAGTCATCTGCCGGACCGAGTGGTGACCAATGCCGATCTGGAACGGCAGGTCGAGACCAGCGATGAATGGATTGCCAGCCGAACCGGCATCCGTGAACGCCGACTCGCCGCCGAGGGTGAGACCACGAGCGATCTCGCTTACCAGGCCGCGCTGAAAGCCCTGGCCGCTGCCGGGGTCGCCGCGTCCGAACTGGATCTGATCGTGGTCGGCACGACCACGCCCGACATCATCTTCCCATCCACCGCCTGCCTGATTCAGCATCGGCTCGGTGCCAACGGTTGCGCAGCATTCGACGTGAACGCCGCCTGTTCGGGGTTCATCTATGCCCTGGCTGCCGCCAACAGCATGATCCGCAGCGGGGTTGCCCGGACCGCCCTGGTGGTCGGAGCCGAGACCCTGTCACGGATCGTCGATTGGACCGATCGTGCGACCTGCGTGCTGTTCGGCGACGGTGCCGGAGCCGTGGTTCTGCGCGCCGATCGTGAGCCGGGCGTGCTTGCCACCCATCTGCATGCCGATGGTGGTTATCGCGAACTGCTGCACACCGAGGTCGGGGTGTCGTCCGGTTTTCGCGACGAACCCAATCACGGCATCCGGGTGCTGATGGCCGGCAATGAGGTGTTCAAGGTCGCGGTCAAGACGCTCGACGCGGTGGTCGAGGAGACCCTGACCGCCAATCGGCTGAGCAAGTCCGATATCGACTGGCTGATCCCGCATCAGGCCAACCTGCGCATCATCAGCGCCACCGCCAAGCGTCTGGAGATGCCGATGGATCGGGTGGTGGTGACGGTTGACCGGCATGGCAACACCTCCGCAGCGTCGGTGCCGCTGGCGCTCGACAGCGCGATCGCCTCCGGCCGCATCCAGCGCGGCCAGTTGCTGCTGCTGGAAGCATTCGGTGGCGGCTTCACCTGGGGCTCGGCGCTGATTCGCTACTGAGCGTTCTGCGGATGAGGTTCGGGAAGTGCGCGCTTGGACACAGTGTCGATCGACTCCGTTCGCGACGGTACGGGTCAATCGGCCTGCCATTGCGTATGATTACCGGCTGATCGAAACAGGATCGATGCGTGAGCGGAACCAGACTCGCTTTTGTTTTTCCAGGCCAGGGCTCACAGTCGGTGGGCATGTTGGCCGACCTGGCACAGCAGCATGCCCTGATCGTCGAGACCTTCGCCGAGGCATCGGAGGGTGCGCGGCTTGATCTCTGGCGGCTGGCCTCGGAAGGCCCCGAAGCACAACTCAACCAGACCGAGTTCACCCAGCCGGCCCTGCTCGCCGCCGATGTCGCGGTGTGGCGGTTGTGGCTGGCGCTGGGCGGTGCTCGTCCGGTCGTGCTGGCTGGCCACAGTCTGGGCGAATACGCGGCCCTGGTCGCGGCCGGTGCGCTGTCCCTGGCGGATGGCGCGGCCCTGGTCCGCGAGCGCGGCCGTCTGATGCAGGCCGCCGTGCCGGCCGGTGTCGGTGCCATGGCAGCGGTGATCGGAGCCGAGGACGCCCTGGTGAAGGAGGTCTGCGAACGGGCTTCCGAGCAGGAGATCGTCTGTCCGGCCAATTACAATGCGCCTGGCCAGGTGGTGATCGGCGGCAACGCAGGCGCCGTCGATCGAGCCCTGGCGATGCTGGCCGAGCGAGGCGTCCGCAAGTCGGTGCGACTGCCGGTCAGCGTCCCCTCGCACACGCCGCTGATGCGCGAGAGCGGCAATCGTCTGGCCGATGCCATCGCCCAGGTCGATTGGTCCGAGCCGACCATCCCGGTCGTGCAGAATGTCGATGCCGAGATCCACGAGTCGGTCGCGGCGATTCGCGATGCCCTGGTTCGGCAGATCTACCTGCCGGTGTACTGGACGACAACCGTGCAAAGCCTGACCGGCCACGGCGTGACCGCGCTCGGCGAGTGCGGTCCGGGCAAGGTGTTGACTGGCCTGGCCAAGCGGATCGACCGAAGCCTGGATGCCCGTTCGCTGGCCAGTCCCGACGATCTGGCAGCGGCCCTGGCCGATTGGCGCGAGTCCGGAGCCTGAGCATGACGACCACTGCCCCGGATCGTGCCACCCGCGTCGATCGGTGCTGATTCGCTGCGACCGGCCTGGCCTGTGCCCGTCTCAACGAGCCATCGGCAGCGCCGCTCGCACACCCCGTTCAAGGCAGACTGAAGGACACCCCACATGAATCAAGTGCTCGCGGGCGAGATCGCCCTGGTCACCGGTGCCAGTCGCGGGATTGGCGCGGCCATCGCCGACCTGCTGGCCGAGCAGGGCGCCACCGTGATCGGAACCGCCACCAGCGCGGCTGGTGCCGAACAGATTTCCACACGATTGGCCGGCCGTGGCGTCGGCAAGGTGCTCGATGTGGTCGATCCGGCGGCGATCGAGGCCCTGATCGAGACCATCACCGAGCATCACGGCGCGGTTTCGATCCTGGTCAACAATGCCGGCATCACCCGCGATCAACTCCTGCTGCGGATGAAGGACGAGGACTGGCAGAGCGTGATCGAGACTGATCTGACCAGCATCTTCCGGCTGTCCAAGGCGGTGCTGCGCGGCATGATGAAGGCACGCAAGGGCCGGATCATCAATATCGCCTCGGTGATCGCCGCGACCGGCAATGCCGGCCAGGCCAACTATGCGGCGGCCAAGGC
>DIHI01000012.1:28463-31453 GCA_002420085.1 Lysobacterales bacterium UBA5700
ATCACGGTCAATACCGTCGCGCCGGGCTTCATCGACACCGACATGACCCGCAACCTGCCGGAGGAGGCACGCAATGCCCTGCTCGGCGATATCGCGCTCGGTCGGCTCGGCCGTCCGGACGACATCGCCCAGGCGGTTGCCTTCCTGGCCGGACCGGGCGGTGCCTACATTACCGGGGAGACCCTGCACGTCAACGGCGGCATGTACATGCCCTGAACGGGCGGCTCTGTTACTCGGGACCGCCTGCCGGTATCGTTGCCGGTGGGCGGTTCGGGTTCTGCTTTCGGCGCGGGAGCGCACGCCGGGGCGTGTCGGATGGCTGTTACGGTCGTCGGGCATCCACTACAATGCGCTCGCCTTTTGTTGTCCCCATTTTTCGGGAGGTTGCCAATCTCATGAGCAGTATCGAAGAGCGCGTCAAGAAGATCGTGGTCGAACAGTTGGGCGTCAAGGAAGATGAGGTCACCGCAACGGCGTCGTTCGTCGACGACCTCGGTGCCGATTCGCTGGACACCGTCGAACTGGTCATGGCGCTCGAAGAGGAATTCGAGTGCGAAATTCCCGACGAGGAAGCCGAGAAGATCACCAGCGTCCAGCAGGCGATCGACTACATCAAGGCGCACGTCGGCAACTGAGTCGTGTGTCGGGCCGGGCGTGTCGCTGAGGCGGCCCCCGGCTCGCAACACAGAGCATTCCGAACCATCTGCGGCCGTCTGGCCGTCCGGGTGCGTTCGGAGCGGATTTCCGGCAGCCCGTACCCTTCGCGGCTGCCGACAGCGTTCACCGTCCGGAGTGCGTCATGAGCGAACGTCGCGTCGTCATCACCGGCATGGGCATCGTTTCCCCGGTCGGGAACGACCTCAGCACCGCCTGGGACAATGTCATCAACGGTCGCTCGGGCATCGGCCCGATCAGCCATTTCGATGCCAGCAGCTTCTCGACTCGAATCGCCGGTGAGGTGCGCGGATTCGATCCGGCGACCCGGTTTCCGGCCAAGGACGTCAAGAAGATGGATCCGTTCGTCCACTACGGCGTGGTTGCCGCGCTCGATGCCTTGGACGATTCCGGCCTGGTCATCGACGACGGCAATGCCGAGCGGGTCGGGGTGCTGATCGGTTCCGGCATCGGCGGGCTGGCCGGCATCGAGCGGACCGCCATCGCCTACCACGAGGGCGGGGCGCGCAAGATTTCCCCGTTCTTCGTGCCATCGACCATCATCAACATGGTGTCCGGCCAACTGTGCATCATGAAGGGCATCAAAGGCCCCAACTTTTCCGCCGTGTCCGCCTGTGCGACCTCCAATCACAGCATCGGCACGGCGATGCGGATGATCCAGTACGGCGACGCTGACGTCATGATCGCCGGTGGTGCCGAGTACGCCACCGTGCCGACGGCGGTCGGCGGGTTCTGTTCGATGAAGGCGATGTCCACCCGCAACGACGATCCGACCCGGGCCAGCCGGCCCTGGGATGCCGAGCGCGACGGGTTCGTGCTCAGTGACGGTGCCGGCGTTCTGGTGCTGGAGGAATACCAGTCGGCCAAGGCGCGTGGCGCACGGATCTATTGCGAACTGATCGGTTTCGGTTCCAGTTCCGATGCCTATCACATGACCGCCCCGAGCGAGAATGGCGAGGGGCCGGCGCGCTGCATGGTCAATGCCATGCGCGATGCCGGCATCGACCCGACCGAGGTCGATTACGTCAATGCTCACGGGACATCGACCCCGCTTGGCGATCTGGCCGAGACCCAGTCGCTCAAGGGTGCGCTCGGCGATCATGCCTATCGGACCATGGTCAGTTCGACCAAATCGGTCACCGGCCATCTGCTGGGCGCGGCCGGTGGGGTCGAGGCGATCTTCACCACCCTGGCGATCCAGCACGGTGTGGTTCCGCCGACCATCAATCTCGATACGCCGGGTGAGGGCTGCGACCTCGACTACGTGGCCAACAGCGCCCGCGACAAGCGCCTGCGGGTCGCCATCTCGAACGGCTTCGGGTTTGGCGGAACCAATTCCTCCCTGGTGTTCAGAGCCGTTTGATTTCCGTCGCCGCGCCGTCTGCCGCCGGGGTCGCGGCCCGGCCGCTGCCGGCCGGAATCGATCTGCTGGCACTGCATCGGGCCAATCCCGAGCGCTACCCGGTGCTGCTCGAAAGCGCGGCCTCCGGTGGTGGTGCCCGCTGGGACATGCTGCTGTGTACCGAAGGCGAGGGTTTCGAGCGGGATGCCGCCGGTCAGTTGCGTGATCTCGACGGCAGACCGATCGCCGGGACGTTCCTGGCGGCGCTCGATCGCGCCGCCGGTGCGCTCGGCGAGTACCCGGCGACTTCCGCCGGCTGGCCGTTCCGGGGCGGCTGGGCGCTGTTCCTCGGGTATGAACTGGCGGCCGAGATCGAGCCACGTCTGCGGCTGCCGGCACCGCCCTATCCGATGCCGCAGGCACTGGCCTTGCGCTGCCCGGCGGCGGTGCTGGTCGATCGCCTGAGCGGTGAGACCGTGGCCGTCGCCGAAGCCGAGCGCGCCGACCTGCTGGACGCGATCACCGCTGATGTCCTGGCCCTGGCGGGCCGTGTCGGGGATTGCAGTGGTGCCGTTGCGGATGCCGCTCGTTCCGCCATCGGGCCGGGCATCGAGGCGATCGCCGCGCCGCTGCCGCGCGTGCGGCAGTGCCGCGAGGACGATCCGCAGCGCTTCCTGGCCGGCGTGGCCCAGGTTCGCGACTACCTGGCTGCTGGCGATGTCTTCCAGGTCAATCTTTCCCGCGCCTGGAGCGCGCACTTCGAGGACAGTCCGGAGCCGACGGCGCTGTATCGTGATCTCCGTGCGGCCAATCCGGCGCCGTTCGCCGGACTGTTTCGTCAGCGCGACTGGTGCCTGCTGTCATCCTCGCCCGAACGTCTGCTGGCGATCCGCTCCGGTCGGATCGAGACCCGGCCGATCGCTGGCACCTTCCCGCGTCTGGCCGGTGAGGACCGAGCCGCCCGGATCGCCGA
>DIHI01000012.1:31550-33517 GCA_002420085.1 Lysobacterales bacterium UBA5700
CGCAACGATCTCGGCCGGGTTTGTCGGCCGGGCAGCGTGACGGTCGATGAACTGATGACGGTCGAGAGCTACGCCCATGTTCACCATATCGTGTCGAGCGTCAGCGGTCGCTTGCGTGAGGGGATCGGGCCAGGGGCGGCGATCGCCGCCGTGTTTCCCGGTGGCACAATCACCGGTTGTCCGAAGGTCCGGTGCATGGAAATCATCGCCGAATTGGAGGGCGAGGGGCGCGGGGCGTACACCGGTGCCATCGGCTATCTCAACCGGGATGGCGACATGGAGCTGAACATCCTGATCCGGACCGCCTGCCTGCGCGGCGATCGGCTGCACTGGCGTACCGGGGCCGGCCTGGTGGTCGATTCCGACCCCGACCGTGAGCTTGCCGAGACCCGCGCCAAGGCGCGCGGTCTGCTGCGTGCCTGGGGGCTGCCCGAATGAGTCATCGTCCGTCCGTCGAGGTGCTCCCCCGGCTGTTCGTGGCCGGGCAGGGACGCGACTGCCCGCAGCGGGACTGGCACCCGCTGGCCCGACTCGATCCGGGCGACCGTGGCCTGGCCTATGGCGACGGCGTGTTCGAGACCCTGCGCTTTGCCGAGGGAGTGCCAGTCTGGTGGGATCGCCACATCGATCGTCTGGAGCGCGGTGCCGAGCGGCTGGCCATCGCCGCGCCGGACCGCACCTGGCTGCGGCGACAGGTCGATGCGCTGATCGCCGATGTCGCGGTCGGGGTGGTCAAGATCATCCTGACGCGCGGCATCGGTGGCCGGGGCTATCGGCCGCCGATGGCCGCCGAGCCGGTGCTGGTGCTGTCGTGTCATCCGCTGCCCGAGCCGCCGCCACGCGCGGGTCTGCGCCTGCGCTGGTGCCGATTGCGGCTGGCGGCCCAGCCGGCCCTGGCCGGGATCAAGCATCTCAACCGGCTGGAGCAGGTGCTGGCGCGGTCGGAGTGGGATGATCCGGACATCCACGAG
This sequence comes from Lysobacterales bacterium UBA5700, assembly GCA_002420085.1. Taxonomy (GTDB): domain Bacteria; phylum Pseudomonadota; class Gammaproteobacteria; order Xanthomonadales; family Xanthomonadaceae; genus UBA11164. Next base: position 32,522 of record DIHI01000012.1, read on the forward strand.
GGGCTGTTGTGCGACGGCACTGGCGCCGTGGTGAGTGCGATTTCCGGCAACCTGTTCATGCGCCGGGCTGGACGCTGGTTGACCCCGGCGATCCGCGACTGCGGAATCGAGGGTGTCGGTCGGGCCTGGCTGCTGGACACCCTGCCGGTCGAGATCGCCGATCTCCGGCCGAGCGAGGTCGAAACCGCCGACGCCCTGTTTGTCTGCAACAGCGTGCGCGGTATCCTGCCGGTTGCGGCCCTGGCCGAACGGCAGTGGCGGCCCGATCCCGAGATCATGGCCCTGCGTCGACGGCTGGCTCAGGATTGGCCGGCATTCGCCGCCGATCTGGCCGCCGACCCCGCTTTCGACCTGCAACCGGATAGCCTGTGATTCGACGTCTCAAGCGACTGCTGCTGTTGACCGTGCTGGTTGCCGCCGCTGCCGGGCTCGGTCTGGCCGGCTGGCAGTGGCATGAATACCAGGCGTTCGTCGATCATCCGATCCCCGACAGCCCGTGCGAGCGCGTGCTCGAAGTGGTGCCTGGCGATGGTTTTTCCGACGTGCTGGCGCGGATGCGCGCGATCGGCATCGACGCCGGTCATGACCTGCACTGGCGTCTGCTGGCCTTCGAGATGGATGTGGTTCGGCGGCTGCAAGTCGGCGAATACGCGGTCGGCCATGGCATCAGTCCGCGACAATTACTGGCCAAGCTCGAAGCCGGCCGGGTGATCCAGCATCGTTTCGTGCTGATCGAGGGCTGGCGCTTCGCCGACCTCAGGGCGGCGCTGGCAGCCACCCCGGCCCTGACCGCGAGTCTCGACGGCATGAGCGATTCCGAGGTGATGGCGGCACTCGGCCGACCGGACCTGCACCCGGAAGGGCGCTTCCTGCCGGAGACCTACAATTTCACCCGTGGCACCCGCGATCTCGATCTGCTGCGTCGCGCCCTGCTGGCCATGGAGGGTGCCTTGGCCGATGCCTGGAGCCGGCGCGCCGCCGACCTGCCGATCGACA
>DIHI01000012.1:33631-36115 GCA_002420085.1 Lysobacterales bacterium UBA5700
GCGCGGCAGGTGAACGTGCCGAGATCGCGGGCGTGTTTGCGCGCCGATTGCGGATCGGCATGCGCCTGCAAACCGACCCGAGCGTGATCTACGGCATGGGCGCCAGCTACCGAGGTCGGATCGGCCGCGCCGGCCTCGACACCGACACCCCGTACAACACCTACACCCGCGATGGCCTGCCGCCGACCCCGATCGCCATGCCCGGTCGAGCCGCCCTGCTGGCGGCGGTCGCCCCGGCGGCTGGTGACAGCCTGTACTTCGTCAGCAAGGGCGATGGCAGCCATCATTTCTCGCGCACCCTGCGCGAACACAATCGCGCGGTCGATCGCTATGTGCGCGGCCGTAGGCCGCAGGTCGAGGCGCCATGACCGCCGTGTCGGTGCCGGGTCGGCTGATTTCCATCGAGGGCGGTGAGGGGGCCGGCAAATCGACCGCGATCGCCGCCGTGACCGGTGTCCTTGAGCGCCATGGACGGAGCGTGGTCAGCGCCCGCGAGCCGGGGGGGACCGCATTCGGCGAAGCCTGCCGGCACCTGCTGCTGGATACCGCCCTGACCCCCTGTGCCGAATCCGAACTGCTGCTGATGTTCGCCTCGCGCGCGCAACTGGTGCGCGAACGGATCCGGCCGGCCCTGGCACGCGGCGAATGGGTGGTCTGCGATCGCTTCACCGACGCCAGTTTTGCCTATCAGGGCGGGGGGCGCGGTCTGGGCGCGGCGCGGGTGGCCGAACTGGAGCGTTGGGCGGTCGGCCTGCGGCCTGACCTGACCATCCTGCTCGACATCGGTGTCGAGCACGGTCTGGCGCGGATGCGTGGCCGTGGCGAGCCGGACCGGATCGAACGCGAGCGGACGGAATTCTTCGAGCGGGTCCGCACCAGCTACCTCGACCGGGCCGCCCGTGAACCCGCGCGTTTCCGGGTGATCGACGCCGCGCTGCCGGTCGAATCGGTTACTGCCCAGGTGGTGGCCTGCCTGGAAGCCTGGCTGCTGGAACGCGCGCAGGCCGAGGCCGGACACCCCGAATCGGTCTGCGAGGCTCGATCATGAGCCCGCCGGCACTGCCACCCTGGTTGGTCCGGACCCTGCAACCGACCCTGGCGGCACTCACCGACCAGCGCCTCGGGCATGCCTTGCTGCTGTCTGGTCCGGCTCGGCTGGGCAAGCGGGCAGCGGCCGAGGCGCTGGCGGCGCGCCTGCTGTGCCGCGAGCCGGACGCGCAGGGTTGGGCCTGCGGCCGCTGCCGCGCCTGTGATCTGCGGACGGCCAACAGTCACCCGGATCTGCTCAGGATCGAACTCGAAACCAGTCCCAACACCGGCAAGCTGCGCAGCGACATCGTGGTCGATCAGATTCGTCGGCTCGGCGAGTGGTTTGCCCTGACTTCGCAGATGGGCGGCGTCCAGGTCGCCCTGATCGACCCTGCCGATGCGATGAATGCCAGCGCCGGCAATGCCCTGCTCAAGACCCTCGAAGAGCCGCAGCCGGGGCGCTATCTGCTGCTGACATCGGCGCGGCCGGATCGACTGCCGGCAACCATCCGCAGCCGCTGTCAGCGGCTGTCGTTCAGCCTGCCGCCGCACGCCGAAGCGCTCGCCCATCTGCTCGCCGCCGGTCAGTCGCGCGAGCGATCCGAACGAGCGCTGAGTCTGGCCGGTGGTCATCCCGGCCTGGCGCTGGACTGGCTTGCCGACGGCAGCCTGGAACTGCGCGAGTCGGTGCATCGGGATCTCGCGGCCCTGAGCGAGCGCCGAGTCGGTGCGGTCGAGGTCGCGACTGCCTGGCAGGCCGACGAGCGACTGGCATTGCGGTTACGATTCGCAGCGGAATCGGTGCTCGATCCTGCGCGTTCGGGCTTGACTGACGGCAGCGCTGCGAACACGCTTTGGCAGTGGTTCGTCGAAGCGAATCGTCTGCGCGCCTCGCTCGATGGCCCGATCAGGGTCGATCTGGCCCTGACCGGACTGCTGCATCGCTGGCGCATAACCCAAACAACGGCCGAGGATCGGCCGCGGAGTCGAAGATGAGCAACACCGCCGCACGGCAAGGCATCCTGTCCCTGGCGATCAAGGATCGCAGCGCGCTTTACAACGCCTACATGCCATTCGTGAAGAACGGTGGCATCTTCGTGCCGACGCCGAAGCGCTACATGCTGGGCGACGAGGTCTTCGTGCTGATGACCCTGATGGAAGAGAAGGACCGGCTGCCGGTTGCCGGCAAGGTCATCTGGGTGACGCCGGCCGGTGCCCAGGGCAATCGGGTCGCCGGGATCGGCGTGCAGTTTGCCGATACCCCGGAAGCCAATGTCATTCGCGACAAGATCGAGACCCTGCTGGTCGGCCTGCCGAGCGACAAACCGACCCACACCATGTAGCCATATCACACCGGGTCCGGTAAGCAGGGCTGCCGCCCGCTACGGGCCTGCTGTCAGCCGCATGGCGCGACACTGCCGATCATGGAACCGCCAGACCGCCCCCGACGGTCTG
>DIHI01000012.1:36167-43662 GCA_002420085.1 Lysobacterales bacterium UBA5700
CCCCCAGCCCCCCCCCGACGGTCTGGCGAGGTCGATCAGTTGACCCAGTCTTCCAGTCCGTACTTGGCCAGGATCTGGGCCAGGCGACCGGATGCACGGGCTGTCTTCAGCCCCTCGTCGAAGCGTTGGACCAAGGCCCGGCCACGGGCGTTGGGGGTGCAGGCGACATGCACGCCGTCCGGTTCGGTGAGGTCGTCGCGGATGATCAGGATGCGGTCGCGCATCGACAGTTCGTTGATGGCAGCCGCAGCGACGTTCTTGTCCTCGACGATGATGTCGATGCTGTTGGTGATCAGCTTCATCACCAGATGCGGGAATGCCTGCCGGCTGCTGCGCTGGCGCGTGACCTTGACGCCCGGTTCTTCCAGGATGGCGTCGATGCGTTCGCCGTAGGAGTAATTCTCGACCGCGCCGATCCGCAGTTGCTTGAAGTCTTCGAGGTTGTTCAGACGCGGAATACGGTCGGCATGGGCCAGGAAGGCATTGCCGCTGTAGCCCCACGGTTCGGAGGTCATGGCATGGTCCGGGGTGTCCTCGATGTAGGCACCGACCACGCAATCGACCTGGCCGGCCAGCGCGCGTGGCACGGCGCTGTCCCAGTCCATCAGTCGATACTCGATGCGATCGCCGCTTTGGCTGACGATCTCGCGCAGGAGATCGATCATGTAGCCCTCGTTGGCGGTGTTCGGTGTGCCGTTGTACGGGAACCAGTGATCGGCCTCGATGGTGATGGTATCGGCGCTGGCAGTGGCGCCGCCGAGCAGGATCGAAGTAGCAAGAGCGATCCTGAAAATGGGTCTGCGAAGCAGCATCTCGACTCCGTTTCCGATGCGTGGGAGGCACCTTCTATGCCATGGTCGCACGATCCGGGCAAGTGTACCCGCCCGGAAAAGCCCGGACGGGTCGCACTTCTGTGATGGCATTCGCGGATGTCTCAGAGGGCATCCCAGCCCGGTTTGGCCGCAAATCGCGGTCCATGCCGGTCGGCCAGGGCGCGCAGGCGGGTGGTCAGCACGGCAGCACCGGTCTGACGTGCGTACTGGATCGGGCCGCCTCGGAACGGCGCGAAACCGGTCCCGAAGATCACCCCGGCATCGAGCAGATCGGCATCGGCGACCACGCCTTCATGCAGGCAGGCGACTGCCTCGTTGACCAGGGGCAGGATCAGGCGGTCCTGGAGGTCGTCGGGGGCGCGGTAGTCCTTCGGCAGTTCCGGCTTGCGGGCACGGCCGTTCTCCCAGGTGTAGAAGCCCTGGCCATCCTTGCGGCCGCGCTTGCCCGATTCGATCTTGCCTTCCAGACCCTTGGGGATTTCCAGGCCGAGGAAGGGCGTCAGCACCCGGGCGACCGAGGCGGCGATGTCCAGGCCGACGGTATCGGCCAGTTCGATCGGCCCCATCGGCATGCCGAACGCCAGCGCGGCCCGGTCGATGGCGGGGCCGGGGATGCCTTCGTTGTAGCAGGTCATCGCCTCCAGCATGTACGGGAACAGCACCCGGTTGACCAGGAAGCCGGGGCTGCCTGCGACCACCACCGGCAACTTGCCGATCGCTCGGCAGAATGCCGCCAGACGGTCGGCCGTGGCATCGGCCATGGCATCGTGGCGGACGATCTCGACCAGGGGCATCATCGCCACGGGGTTGAAGAAGTGCAGGCCGGCGAAGCGTTCGCGATGGGCCAGGCCGCTCGCCAGATCGGCCAGTGGAATCGAACTGGTGTTGGACGCGAGCAGGGCGATCGGCGTGAGCCGGGCCTCGACGTCGGCGAACAGGGCGCGCTTGGCATCGAGATTCTCGAAGATCGCCTCGATCACCAGATCGGCACCCGAGACACCGGAGCCCTCGACATCGGCATTCAGGCGGGCCAGCGTGGCGGCGCGTTGTTCGGGATCACGAACCTTCTTCTCGAACAGCGTGGCGGCGCGGGCCAGTGCCGGCTCGATGCTGGCGAGTTCGCGATCCTGCACGCTGACCCGCATGCCCTTGAGCGCACACCAGGCGGCAATGTCGCCACCCATCACCCCGGCGCCGACGACATGCACCGATGTGATGCCGTGATCGCCGCCGCCGAGCCCCTTCAACGCTTCCTGGAGGAAGTAGACCCGGACCAGGTTGCGCGCGGTGTCGGTCTTGGCCAGTCGTGCCACCGAACGGGCTTCGGCCGCAAGCCTGGCTTGCATGCTGCCGCCGGCCCGACGCCAGGTATCGATCAGCGCGAAGGGGGCGGGGTAGTGTTCGCGCCGGGCCTTGCGGGCGACCTGTTTGACCAGAATCGGCGCCAGAATCTGCCGTACCGGCCACAGGTTGCTGGCCCAGGCCAGCAGCCGCTGCTGTACCGGGCGGGTCGGAGGCCGCTGGGCCAGACCAATGGCGGCATCCAGCAGCAGGGCAGGAGCCGCCACCTGGTCGATCAGGCCCATGGCCCGCGCTGCCTTGGCCGACAGCGCGCGCCCGGTGAGCATCAGGTCCATTGCGGCGGGTGCGCCCACCAACAGCGGCAAGCGGACGCTGCCACCCCAGCCGGGATAGATGCCGAGTTTGACCTCGGGCAGGCCGATCCGGGTGTCGTCCTGGTCGCTGGCGACCCGATGGCGGCAGGCCAGGGCCAGTTCGGTGCCACCGCCCATGCAGTGGCCGTGGATGGCCGCCACGGTCGGCATCGGCAGTTCCGCGATCCGCTGAAACAGCCGTTGCCCGGCCTGGATGCGGTCGAGGGTGCTGCCCTCGGCATCGAACTGTTGGAACTCGCGGATATCGGCGCCAGGGATGAAGCCGGCGGCCTTGCCGGAGGCGAACACCACCCCGGCCGGTCGCTCGATCGCCAGCCGTTCGACGATCAGTTCGAGTTCGTCGAGCACCGCCCGCGACAGGGCGTTGACCTTGTCGTCGGCACGATCGAGAGTGAGCACCACGATCCGGTCGGATCGGGTTTCCGTGCGCCAGTGTCGGCATTGAAGACCGTCAAACATGGAATCCACCTGAGAATTTTCGGCTGCGAACCCGTATCATCGGGCTTGGCTGGAAGGCCGGTCAAATCGACCGTCGGCGGGAACTTTCCAGCCCCATGGATGTCAGAGCATGCGGCCCGTGAGCCGTGTCGACTGGAGTGCCGACCCTCGTGGGTGATAACGAAATCGATCAGGAAATCGTCGAGCGGGTACGACAGGGCGACACGCGCGCCTTCGACCTGATCGTCCGAAAGTACCAGCATAAGCTGACCAGCCTGGTCTCGCGTTACCTTTCCGACTGGAGCGAGTGTCAGGATGTCGTCCAGGAAACCTTCATCCGCGCCTACCGGGCGCTCGGCAGTTTTCGGGGCGACAGCCAACTCTACACCTGGCTGTACAAGATTGCCGTGAACACCGCCAAGAATCACCTCATGTCCAACAGTCGGCGGCCGCCGGCTGACGACGTCGATGCCGCCGATGCCGAACGTTACGACGCCGGTGAGCGGCTGCGCGACAGCGACACCCCCGAACACCAGTTGCTGCGCCAGGAAATCGAGCAGACCGTGACCGCGACCGTCGAGGCACTGCCGGAGGAACTCCGGGTCGCGATCACCCTGCGCGAAGTCGATGGCCTGAGCTACGAACAGATCGCCGAAGTCATGGAGTGCCCGATCGGAACCGTCCGCTCGCGCATCTTCCGTGCCCGCGAGGCGATCGATCTGCAACTGCGACCCCTGCTCGACACCGACCGCGCCCGGCCATGAACGCACCCATCGATCCCGTCCTGTTTGAAGAACTGTCCAGTCTGATCGACGCCGAACTGCCGTCCGATCGGCGGCGTTTCATGCTGCGCCGGCTGAGCGCCGATGCCGGTCTGGGCCATGCCTGGGAGCGCTATCACCTGATCGGCGACTGCCTCCGGCAACGGATCACCGCTCCCGCTGATGCCGGTCTGCGCGAGCGGGTCGCTGCCGAGATCGCGCGCCAGCCGACTTCGATCAAAGCGATCAACCGGCCTGGCCGAGTACGCGACTGGGTCAGCGGTGCTGCCGTGGCCGCCTCGCTGGCTCTGTCGCTGTCCCTGGTCCTGATTCGCCCGGATGTCGATCCCGACGCCGCCGATCCGGTCGCCCGGTCGGCCCGGTCGGCCCGGTCGGCCGGTGCGGACTCGCTCGCACCGTCGGCCGCATCCATTTCCGAGGCTGAATTCGAGGCCTACCTGATCCGACACAACAATGCCCTGCGCGAGAGCGGCCTCGAAGGCTTCGCGCCGTTCGTCGATCTGGTCACCAGTGCCGGCACCGATTCGGCGATCGAACGCGCCCGCAACGGAGCGACGGAACTGCGCTGATGACCCGGTGGCTGCTGCTCCTGCTGTGGCTCCCTTCCACCGTTCTGGCCGATGGTGCCGAGCGCTGGCTGGCACGGATGAGCGAATCCGTGCGCGACACCGACTACGAAGGCACGCTGATCTACATGGATGGCGTGCGCATGGAGATGATGCGCATCTATCGATCGGCCTCGGATGACCGGGAACGGGTGGTCACCCTGTCCGGACCACATCGCGAGGTGATCCGCCAGGGTCGCAGCGTCACCTGCATCGGACTTGGCCGGCCGGCCACCATCTACGACGACCTGGGCCTGTCGGCACTGGTGCCGGTGGCCGATGCCCTGCGCGCCGGCGGTGACGCACATTATCGGCTGGATGCGCTGGGTGAGGACCGCGCCGCCGGCCGGGTCGCCCAGCGGATCGAGGTCCGTCCGCTGGATGCCTTCCGCTACGGCTATCGGCTCTGGCTGGAGGCCGAGTCCGGTTTTCCCTTGCGGGTTGCCCTGCTCGATGCCGATGGCAAGGTGCTGGAGGATCTCGCCTTCACCGACATCGCGCTCGGCAAGGTTCCCGACGCCGGCTCGCTGGAGCCGGGCAGCGATCAGGCATTGCGTCGGGTCAGTCTGCCGGCCGCCGTCGAGCCCGAGCAGACCGCCCGGCATCCGGCGCCGATCGGTGTCCCCGACGGCTACACCGTGGTCCGCCACGAGATCAACCCCCAGCAGGAAGAACACTGGGTGTTCAGCGATGGGCTCGCCAGCGTATCGGTCTACGTCAAGCCGGCACCCGGCAGCGCTTCCGCCGAGCGCGACAATCGCGCAGGTTCGGTCAATGGCAAGCTGATCCAGCGCGGCGGTCGGCGGGTCTACGCCATGGGCAAGGTGCCGGCAGCTACGGTCGATCGTCTGGCTCAGGCCGTGGCCGATCATCGGCAGACCGCGCCCGATGGCTGAGCGCCGCGCCCGGCTGGTGGCGATCGAGCCCGATGGCCTGGTGTTCGAGGTCGAGGAGGATCGCTGCCGGGACTGTTCGATCGGCTGTGCCGGTCGTTGCAACCTGTTCGTCACCGATGCCGATCGTCGGCTGCGCCTGGCGTTGCCGGGTCGGAATCGATCGATGTCCGATGCACGTTCGCCCGATGCACGTTCGCCCGGTGATTCGGGCGGTGATGATCGAGTGGCACCGTTCGGCCTGAGCGTCGGCGCCGATGTTCTGATCGAACTTGACGAGGCGCGGCTGCGCCAGGCCGGCTATCACGGTTACGGCCTGGCCCTGCTGGCCCTGTTGCTCGGAGCGGCGGCCGGTGCTGGTTCGGCTGCCTTGGCGGCGAGCCTGGGCTTGAAAGTCGATCCCGATGTCCCGACCTTGATCGGAATGGCGCTCGCCCTGGCGATCGCCATCCGGCGGGTGCGTGGTCGGGAACCGCAACCGACCGTGCGTCCGGTTGGTTTTCCCACCGTCGGCTAGCCCGGTCCGGTCGCTGGCCGCACCGTACCCTTTCCATCAGCCCCCTTTCCGTCAGACCTCCGAGAGATCGCCATGACAGCCCGGTTGTTTCATCCGATCGCATCTTCCTGCCTGATCCAGGCCCTGCTGCTGCTCATGCTCGCGGCGCCGGTCCACGGCCAGATCGCCGGCCTGCCCGACTTCACCGAACTGGTCGAGGCGACCAGCCCGGCCGTGGTCAATATCGAGGCCACCCGCACCGCCCAGGCCAGGGATCGGAATCAGGCGCCGGGTGAGGAAGAGGTTCCGGAGTTCTTCCGACGCTTCTTCGGACAGCCCGGCATGCCGCAGCCGCCCCAGGACCAAGTCGCCGGGGGTTCCGGATTCATCATTTCCGCCGATGGCGACATCCTGACCAATCACCATGTCATCGACGGTGCCGACCTGGTCGTGGTCCGTCTGACCGATCGACGCGAGTTCGAGGCCGAGGTGATCGGCAGCGATCCGCTGTCCGATGTCGCCCTGCTGCGAATCAAGGCCGATGATCTGCCGATCTTGCGGGTCGGAAGGTCGGATGCGCTCAAGGCAGGTGAATGGGTGATGGCGATCGGCTCGCCGTTCGGCTTCCTGGAAAACACGGTCACTGCCGGCATCGTCAGTGGCGTCGGTCGGCGCAGCCTGGATCCGACCCAGAACTACGTACCGTTCATCCAGACCGATGTCGCGATCAATCGTGGCAATTCCGGTGGGCCGCTGCTGAACACCCGAGGCGAGGTGGTCGGCATCAACTCGCAGATCTTCTCGAACTCCGGCGGCTTCATGGGGGTCAGCTTCGCGATTCCGATCGATGTGGCGATGAATGCGGTTCGGCAGATCAAGGAAACCGGCCGGGTCCGGCGTGGCCAGTTGGGCGTGGTGGTCCAGCAGGTCACCCGCGAGGCGGCCCAGAGCTTCGGGCTGCGTCGCTCGGTCGGCGCCCTGGTCAGCAATGTCCTGCCGGACAGCGCCGCCGCCAAGGCCGGAATTGAAATCGGCGACATCATCCTCGAATTCAATGGCACCGAGATCGTGCAGTCCTCCGACCTGCCGCCGGTGGTCGGCGCCACCGCGCCCGGCACCCGTGCCGAAGTCCTGGTGCTGCGTGAAGGCGAGCGCAAGCGGCTGACCGTCGTGCTGGACGAATTGCCGGCCGATGAGGTCGCCGCTGCGACCTCCCCCTCGACTTCGGGCTCGGGCGGCGCGCTTGGCCTGGTGGTCGAAACGCCGACCCCGGAAGTGCGTGCCGAACTCGGCCTGCCGGCCGGCGAGGGGGTGGTGATCACCCAGGTCACCGGTGCGGCCGCTCGGCGTGCCGGCCTCAGTCCGGGCGATGCCATCCTGCGGGTCGGTCGGACTCCGGTTGCCAGCCACCGACAGTTCGCCGATGCCGTGAAGGACGTCGAGCCGGGCGATACCGTCATGCTGCTGGTCCGGCGGGGCGATCAGAACCAGTTCATCGCACTGTCGCCACGCGAGGGTGAGTGAATCCGGCAGCCGCCCGCGCCCGAGTGCGCGGGCGGCCTGTGCGATAATGGCCGACTTTCCGAGCGGGCCGGATGCCCGACATCCTGGCCCTATGCAGCACATCCGAAACTTCTCGATCATCGCCCACGTCGATCATGGCAAGTCCACCCTGGCCGACCGCATCATTCAGTTGTGCGGCGGTCTGAGCGATCGCGAGATGGCCGACCAGGTGCTCGATTCCAACCCGATCGAGCGCGAGCGCGGCATCA
>DIHI01000050.1:0-22893 GCA_002420085.1 Lysobacterales bacterium UBA5700
ACGATCAGGCCGCGCTGGCCCTTGCCGATCGGTGCGATCAGGTCGAGCACGCGGCCGGTGATGTCTTCGGTGGAGCCGTTGCCGCGTTCGAGGCGGAACGCCTTGCGCGGGAACAGTGGGGTGAGGTTCTCGAACAGAACCTTGTTCTTGGACGCCTCGGGCGGCTCGTGATTGATGGTATCGACCTTGGCCAGGGCGACGTAGCGTTCGCCGTCCTTGGGGCTGCGGATGCGGCCGGCGATCTCGTCACCGGTGCGCAGGTTGAAGCGGCGAATCTGGCTGGGCGAGATGTAGACGTCGTCGGGGCCGGCCAGGTAGCTGGCGTCGGCCGAGCGCAGGAAACCGAAGCCATCGGGCAGGATTTCCAGAACGCCTTCGCCGGCCACGCCGTCGCCCACCCGGGTGAGCACCTTGAGCAGGGCGAAGATCACGTCCTGCTTGCGCATTCGCGCGACGCCCTCGTGGATGTTCAACTGCTCGGCGATGTCGAGCAGTTTGTGCGCGGGCATGCGCTTGAGGTCGTTCAGGCTGTAGACCGGGAAGTCCGGCGGTACGCTCGGCGGCGGCCGGTTGTCGCGGACTTCGACTTCGTCGCCGTTGTCGTCGCTCTGTTCGCGGTTCGGGCGGTCGCGGTCGCGGTTGCGTCGGTGCCGACTGTGGCGGCCTCGGCGGGTGTTCTCGCGCGATGCGTTGTCGTGCGACTTCGGGCTGCCATCACTGCCTTCGGCGCCGGTGCCGAGGTTTACTTCGGTGTAACCGTGATTGGCTGGGGTGGCCGAAGTTGCGGCGGAAGGTGCGCTTTCAGGCGCGGCTGCGGACTCGCGCGGCACAGCGCCGGCACCGGTCTCGGTATGGTTATCGGACACGCGGGAAACCTCGCAAGGGGTCGGCGAGAAGAACCTGGTTCTTCGAGAAGGTGGTTCTTGGGGGAGAATTGTTCGGGTGGCCGCGCTGGCGAATGCGCGCGGACGCGATGTGGGCTGCAACCATAGCACCGTCCGGGCCGGACGGCAAGCCGTGTGTGTCGGGTGTGCTGCCGATGAACCCGGTCGGCGAGGGTGCCGGCCGGGTTCGGATGGAGGCCGATCAGAGTGCTCGATCGATGAGTTGGGTGAGGTGGGCCTTGCCGACCGCGCCGACGTGGGTCTCGCGAACCTCGCCTTCCTTGAACAGCATGAGGGTCGGGATGCCGCGCACGGCATACTTGCGCGGGGTGTTCGGGCTGTTGTCGATGTTGACCTTGACCACTTTCAGACGGCCGGAGTAGGTCTTGGCGATGTCGTCGATCACCGGGGCGATCATCTTGCACGGCCCGCACCATTCCGCCCAGAAATCGACCAGGACCGGGTCGCCCGACTTGAGGACTTCGGCCTCGAAGTTCGTGTCGTTCACGTCAATGGTATGTTCGCTCACGTTCATTGGCTCCTGTGGACGGCCGTAATCGACCGCGCGATGGGGTACACTGTTGGATTATTCGGACGTCCGCCCGGCCTACAGGGCGGTTTCCGTCCAGTGTGCGGCCGGCTGAATCGGCACGCAAGCGCCGCCGCCGTTGTGCGAGTCCGCATTTCATGACTGATAAACCGCTTACCGACATTCCTTTCAGCAATTTCGCATTGCATCCGAGCTTGCTCGCAGGGCTCGAACGCGCTGGATTCACGCGCTGCACACCGATCCAGGCGATGACCCTGCCGGTGGCGCTGGCCGGTCGCGACGTGGCCGGGCAGGCACAGACCGGCACCGGCAAGACGCTGGCTTTCCTGGTCGCGCTGGCCAATCGCCTGCTCAGTCATCCGGCCCTGGCCGAGCGCAAGCCGGAGGATCCCCGGGCGCTGATCCTGGCGCCGACCCGTGAGCTGGCGATCCAGATCCACAAGGATGCCCAGGCATTCGCGGCCGAGTCCGGTCTGCGCTTCGCGCTGGTCTACGGCGGGGTCGATTACGACAAGCAGCGCGAACTGCTGCGCGCAGGGGCGGACGTGATCATCGCCACGCCGGGTCGGTTGATCGACTACGTCAAGCAGCACAAGGTGGTGTCGCTGCATGCCTGTGAGGTGTGTGTGCTGGATGAGGCCGATCGCATGTTCGATCTCGGTTTCATCAAGGACATCCGTTTCCTGCTCCGGCGCATGCCGGTGCGCACCGAACGCCAGACCCTGCTGTTCTCGGCCACGCTCAGCCACCGGGTGTTGGAACTGGCCTACGAGCACATGAACGAGCCGGAGAAGCTGGTGGTCGAGACCGAGACGGTCACCGCTGCCCGGGTTCGGCAGCAGGTGTATTTCCCGTCCAACGACGAGAAGCTGCCCCTGCTGATCGGTCTGCTGACCCGCTCCGAGGGGGCGCGCACGATGGTGTTCGTCAACACCAAGGTCTGGGTCGAGCGGGTTGCCAGGGCGCTGGAAAAGGCCGGTTTCCGGGTCGGTGTGCTGTCCGGTGATGTGCCGCAGAAGAAGCGCGAGTCCTTGCTGGCGCGCTTCCAGCGTGGCCAGTTGGAAATCCTGGTCGCCACCGATGTGGCGGCACGTGGGCTGCACATTGATGGTGTCAGTCACGTCTACAACTTCGATCTGCCGTTCGATTCCGAGGACTACGTCCATCGGATCGGTCGGACGGCGCGTCTGGGTGCGGAGGGTGATGCGATCAGTTTCGCCTGTGAGCTGTACGCGCCCTCGCTGCCCGACATCGAGGCATTCATCGAGCAGAAGATTCCAGTCGCGAGCTACGATCCCGCATTGCTCATCCCGCTGCCGCGCGCGCGCGCCGAGCAGGCCGACGATAGCGGCGAGTCGGTGTCATCGATCTACCGTCAAGCACGCGAGGAGGCGGCGGTCGCAGGTCGCGGCGGAAGGCGGGCTGGTGGGGGTCGCGATGGCGGTCGTGGCGATGGTCGCCGTTCGGGCCGGACCGAACGGCCGCGTCGGGAGCGCAGTACAGGTCTCGACACCGATGCTGCGGCTGCCGCAGCGGCCGGTGTCCGGGCGCCGGATGCGCCGATGGTCCAATCCGTGCGCAAGCCTGCGCCGGTCGTGTCAGGCGCCGGTGAGGAATCGGTTTCCGCGCCGACCGGTGATGGCAAGCGTCGTCGTCGGGGCGGCCGGCGGCGTCGGCGTGGCCCCGGCGAGGCCGGTACGAGCCAGGTCGCCGGGTTGAACGGTTCGGAGACGGGGCGTCCTGCATCCGCCGAGTCCAGGACGGGTCGCGGGACTGAATCGCAGTCGCCGGCGTCATCGATCGACGAACCGAAGATTTCACTGCTCGGCCGGATCCGCCGCACGTTCGCGGCCTGGGTCGGTCGGTCGCCGGAGTGATCGGCTGGGTGGGGTCGATCGGCGCGTGGCATTCGCTACGGTCCTTGCCTTGGCCAGCGATCCATCGCATAATGTCCGGCTAGCCATCTGAATCGGCCGGCTCGGCCGGGATGTGATGGTTGCTGTGCTGTTGTTGATCTGGCGGACCTGGGCGCGCGATCCCGGCCGCAGTCGACCTGATCCCGCATCGCGTTGGGCTGTGTGCCCAGGGGCCGAAGCTTTCCTGGCCAAGGGAAGTCCGAAATCCATTCATCGAGAGGTGCGTCATGTCCCGCGTTTGTCGAGTTTCCGGCAAGGGCGTGCGGAGCGGCAACAACGTCTCCCATGCCAACAACAAGACCCGTCGGCGGTTTCTGCCGAATCTGCACGAACGGCGCTTCTGGGTCGCCAGTGAGAACCGCTGGGTCAAGCTGCGTGTTTCCGCGCATGCGCTGCGCACCATCGACAAGAACGGCATCGATTCGGTTCTGGCCGAACTCCGTGCCCGTGGCGAAAAGGTCTGAGGAGTAAGTCACCATGGCATCCAAGCGCGACAAGATCCGCCTGATCTCCTCGGCCGGCACCGGCCACTTCTACACCACCGACAAGAACAAGAAGAACACGCCGAACAAGATGGAGATCAAGAAGTACGATCCCGTCGTTCGCAAGCACGTGGCGTACAAGGAAGGCAAGATCAAGTAATCGCCGTTTCCGGCAATCGTTCGACCCGACGGCCCGCTTGATGCGGGCCGTCGTCGTTTCGGGTGAGCCCGATGCCGACATCGGCGCCGATCGCCGATTCAGTGGGGGTCCGGGAGGTGGGGGATGTGACGGAATTCGACCGTTTCGGGGTGTTCGGCGGCAGGGCCGCAGCCGAGGACGGCGACCACCAGGTCATCGATCGGGTCCAGTCCGAATGCCTGCTCGATCTCGACTTCGTTGATGGCGGCGGTGATGAAGGCCGGCAGGCCAGCCTCGGCGGCCAACAGGTAGAAGGTCTGCGACAGGTGGCCGGCATCGAGCAGCACCGCTCGATAGGCTTTCGGGTGGTTGCGATACTTCCAGAAATTGCGCTGGGCACGGGTGGCCAGTACGACCATCAGCGGTGCATCGGCAAACCAGTGCTGATCGGCGACGAAGCGCAGCGCGGTGGTCCGCGCAGCCGTGTCGGTGAGGGTGGCCAGTGGTTCCAGGGCATGATCGATCGGGTGGTAGTGGTAGAGGCCGGGCGCGATGCCCTCGACCCGTTGGACCAGCAGATAGGCTTCGGTCGGATGCAGACTACCGCCGGACGGGCTGGTCTTCTTCAGCGCCACCGCCCCCGGTGCCAGTTCGCGCGTCCATTGCGCGCCGAAGCTGCGTTGCAGCAGCCGGCTCGCGGTGGCCAGCGGCAACACCGCTCGGCTGTCGTAATTGCGACCGGTGTAGCGGGCGTGCAGGATCGGGTCGAGACGATCCGAAGGCGCGGCCGGAAGGGTGATGCGCGCGTCGGTCGGTCGGCGGTCGATGGTTTCCGGCGGCGGCGGGCCAAGTTGGGCGACCATGTCGCGGATATCGGTGTATCCGGCGGTCGAGTCGCGGATGGCATTGATGTCATGCCAGCGGCTGTGGATGTGGGTCAGTGCCGACAGTGCGCGCCAATGGGTCGCGCGGACCCGTTCATCGCGATGGCGGTGTTCCGGGTGGATGCTGTCGGCGATCAGCAGTCCGGCTGTGAGCAGGGTGTCGATGCCGGTCTGGGACAGGTCGGTGGGCAGGCTGCTGCGATCGATCCAGAGCGTTTCGCCGAACCGGCCGAGCAGTTCGAGATCGGCGATCGACAGGACGACCGGCTGGTCGAGGTGGGCGGCCAGGGCCAGCCATTCGATGTGCGTGGCGAACGCGCCTTCGCCGCGAAACAGCACGGTCAGATCGAAGTCGAGACGTTCGCGGGGTTCGATCATGACGATGGCACAGCGGCGCACGAGCATGCGGGGGCTCTCGGATAGGGGGTGATCGATCGGATGGCGGCGAGCGGCGTTTCTGGGCTTCAGGGCGGCGTCCCGACGGCGTCGGCCGTCGGAGGGTCGGTCGGCCTGATAGTATCCTCACCGGCCCGCCTGGCTGCCATGTCGTGCCAGCGGGCGTCACGCCGATCCACACCATCGCACCCTGGGGAGACTACGACCATGACCAATACCTGTTTCACACCCGAGATCGTCGATACCCTGCTCGACCGGCTGTCCAGCGACGATCAATTCCGCGAGCAGTTCTTGGGCAATCCGGCCCTGGTGCTGCATACGCTTGGGGTGAGTGTCGATCCGGCCCAGGTGCCGGCCGTGCGTCGGCTGCCCTCGAAAGAGGTGCTGAAGGCCAATCGTGAGGCCATCAAGTCGAAGTTGAACGGTCAGTTAGGCCTCTGGATCTTCCTGGTCGAGTGATCGGTCTGCCGGAGTCGCTCCGGCGGTGCGCCGGCCCGGCCAGTCCGGGTCGGCGTGCTGCCAGGCGCGATCGAGCAGTTCGCCGAGTGCCTTGGCGAGGTCGGTGCGGCCGGTGTGCTCGGCTACCTGCGATGCGCGTTGACAGGCACGATTGCTGGCCAGGATGTTGGGTACCAGCAGGGAAAAGCCGCTGCCCCACTCGCTGACGGCGGTTCGGCGATCGCGGCACAGACTCGCCAGTCGATCCAGGGCATCGGGCTGGTCTTGGGCAAGGTCGTATTCGGCGCGGGCGATCTCGCGTAGATAGAGGCTGCGGTCGAGGTAGAAGGTGTTGCCGGGAAGGCTCGCTTCATCCAGGTCCGGCTGGCTCGGTTTCAATCGCCAGCGCAATGCGTCGAGCAGGGCGAGCCGCTCGAACGTCGGTGTGGCGAGGACACGCGGTGCCAGTATCCGATAGTGCCGATCGGCGAGTTGCAGGTGGCCGGTCTGGGCAGCCAGATTGGCGGCGATCAGCATGAGGCTTGGCAATCCGTCGATCGGGGTGAGCGGATTCGGATCGAGTTCGCCATGCAGCCGATCGAGGTAGGTCTCCAGTTCGGCGCCGACCGCGTCCGGACGGGTGTCGGCCAGAACGGCCAGGCGAGCCAACTCCATTCGGAGCGCGTTGGCCGGGTTGGCGCTGACGGCGGGATTCTGGGCGAGCTCGGCCAGGGTCTGTTCCACGGCCCTTGCCTGGCCCAGGTCGGCCTGCACGGCGATCTTGCGCAGGGCCTTCCAGAACACGGTCGAGGCGATGTCGCGGCTGAGATCGACCGACAGGGTGGCGAGCGCCTGTTCGTGCTGACGCTGGGCCAGGTGCAGATCGACCGGGCCGTCGAACAGGTTGATTCCGCCGTGCGACAGGGCGCGGGCATAAAGTTCGGATGCCTGATCGAATTCGCCCAGGGCGGTGTACATGACGGCGGCATTCTGCATCGACAACGTGCGCAGCGGATGGCCGCTGTCGATCAGGTGGTTGAATTGCTCCAGGGCGGCGGCGTATCGGTATTCCTGCATCCAGTAGGCCGAGCCGAGGTTCTGCTGGCCAACCAGGTAGTCGGGATAGAGCGCGGCCAGTTGCCCCCAGCGCTCGATCATGGCGTCCGGTGAGTGCAGATTGGCCATCATGCCGTCCATGTGCAGGCGTTCACGTTCCGACAGGCGCTCGCGGTTGCGATAGGCCGCTTCCAACGCGGCGCGTGATTTCTGTCGATCGTCACCCAGAAGATGCAGGCCCGCCAGTTTGGCGTGGGCGGCGGAGAAGTCAGGATCCAGTTCGATTGCCCGGTTGAACAGCATCAATGCCTTGCGCGGGTCGCCGGTGGCCATGGCATCGATCGCCAGCGAGTAGGCTTTCAGTGCCTCCAGATTGCCGGTGGTGACCCTGGCCAGCGGCGCGCTGCTGGCGGAAATGCTGGCCATCGATTCGCCCAGACGGGTGCGCAGGCGCGCCACCACGTCATCCATGGCCGGAAGCACGCCGTCCAGGCCGTCGCTGTCGGCACTCTCGCCGAATACGGTGGCGCCACTGCGCGGGTCGATCACTTCGACGGTGAACCGGACTCGGCCGCCAACCTCGGCGATGGTCGGCAGGAACACGGCTCGGGCACCTTCGCGAACCGCAAGCTCGGTGCCGATTCGACGATCGATGTCGGCCGTGCCGGCGTTCATCCGTGCCAGGCTGGCATTGACCTGCAATTCCGGAATGAGGTTGATGAAGCGCGACTGCTCCAGTCCGACCCGCAGGGCGGTTTCCAGCGCGTCGTCGAACAGCGGTTCGGTGGTGTGGTTGATGAGGTCGCCGACCACCACCCAGTCGCGTTCGGCGAATGCCAGGGCCGGAGAGTCCCGGAGCAGCAGGTAGAACACGCCGGAAGCAATCAGGATCAGGGCGGCGATTTCGATCGCCAGGGTGGTTGGATGTCGCCACAGCGGCCGCTCGCGCTCGGCCTTGGGGCCGGAGATCGGGGCGCGCAGCGGTGAACTGCCGACCAGGCCGGCTTCGTACACTGGCATCGCTTCGGCGATGCCCTTGAAGCGATAGCGGCCGTGGTCGAGCCAGCGGACGGCTCCGAGGTCGGTCGGCAATTCGCCCTCGGCCCGTCGGGACAGGCCATAGGCGTGTTCGGACAGCAGAACCTGGCCGGGTCGGGCGAGACTGGTGAGACGAGCCGCCAGGGGCTTGGCCAGGCCCTCGACTTCGAGAGGCTTGGCGCCACGGGCGACATCGTCGTCGCTGTTTTCCCAGAGCACGACTTCGCCGACATGGATGCCGATCCGTGCCCGCAGCAGGCGCTCGCCGTCGCGGCCGGAGCGCGCGAGTGCAAGCTGGTGTTCGAGTGCGAATGCGACGGCGTCGATGGCCCGCTCGAACAGCACCAGGAAGCCATCGGTCTTGTCGATCTCGCGGCCATGGTGGCGCTGCATCAGATCGCGCGCCATGCGGTCGTGCTGGCGGATCAGGTCGGCGGCGCGCGCGTCGCCGAGCCGTTCGACCAGGGCGGTCGAGTCGGCGAGGTCGAGGCAGACCACGGCACTCATGCGCGTGGTGCTGGCGCCGCTCGGGTCGGTGGTCGTAGGGTCGGCAGATTCGATGGTCATGGGGTCGTCACCGGTTCCGCTGGCAGATTGGCAGGGGTGCATCCTGGGCCGCGCGCCGGTTCATGATACGTCGATGCGAGAGCGGCTCGGTTCGCTCCGATGCTGGACTGTCCTGAACATCGGGGCCGGCTATGAGTCGGCCGGCAGCTATGCGGTCGGGTCGGGCTCAGTACAGTGACCAGCCGTCGCCACCCTGGGCCTTGACGCGATACAGCGCGGTATCGGCGTGACTGTAGCAGACCGCCCACTCCTCGCTGGGATCGGCCAGGCAGCCGCCGACGCTGACACTGGGCCGCAGGCCCGGTGCGCCCTCGACGAGTTGCATCTGGCGCACCATCGCGACCAGTCGGGCCGCACGCTCGGCCAGTTGCTCGGGATCGCTGGCGACCAGCAGCAAGGCGAACTCATCGCCGCCGAGTCGGCATGGCAGGTCATCGCTGCCGGCGGCCCGACGCAGGCAGTCGGCGACCCCCTGCAGAACCCGATCGCCGACCAGATGGCCGTTACGGTCGTTGATCTGCTTGAAGTGATCGACATCGACCAGCAGCAGACCAAGCCGTCGCTCGGGCTGTGGTGGGTGTTCGCGCAGGCTTTCCAGGTGCTGGTAGAGGCCGCGGCGGTTGGCCAGGCCGGTCAGTTCGTCGCTGATCGAGAGTCGGCGCGCGGCGCCCAGTTCACCGCGGGTTCGGCGCAGCGAGTCGAGGGTCTGCATCAGCTCTTCGTTGCGCCGACGCAGGTTCTGGATCAGGTGCTGTTCGCTGGCGACCAGGTAGGAGAACGAGCGCAGCATGAAGCGGGCGAGCACCTCCGGAGACGAGGCCAGCAGCCGCTCGAAGTCATCGCGATCGACCACCCGCAGGCGGGCCGGTTCGAGCGCGGTGGCATTGGCCATGCGGCCGTGTTCGCCGATGAACAGTGCCAGTTCGCCGAAGTATTCCTGTGCCTCGATGTACTTGCGCGGCAGGTCGTCGCCGAAATCGAGTTCGATCCGACCGGATTCGACCACGAACATGTGGCGACCGGCTTCGCCACGCCGAAACAGGGTCTGGCCGGTGGCCACCAGAATCGGTTCGCCGGTACCCAGGAACAGATCGAACTCGATGGCCGACAGTTGTCGGGGCAAAAGGGTCATGCGCGGCGGCGGCACGGCTCCGAAGCGATCGGCGCCATGCTGCGGATCGATGGTGCGGGCGTTTTCTGTTCCTGGCACGTTACGGCTCTCCCCAGCGCCGGTGCGGGGGAGTTTAACCTGAACCGGGAGGAGTGGGGGGCCGGGACTGGCAACCTGGGGTTCGGGCGCCGGGAGCGGCCCGTGCGGCGCCGGGTCGAGCGCGTCGGGCGATCGGGGGCGGTTCACCGCAGTCGGCTGGTCTGGTTCGAGCCGGTGCGATCGGCTTGCAAGGCCAGCCAGCACATCGCTACGGTCAGGGCGTCGCCGAGTGCGCTGTGGCGTTCGAGGATCGGTACGTCCAGGGCGCGGGCAATCGAGTCGAGGTCGAGCCTGGGTTCGGTTTCCGGATGCCGTCGGCGCTGACGGGCGGCGTACTCGAACCCGATGTCGATCCGGCGATTGACCAGGGTGAAGCCGGTCAGGGCGCGGGTCGGGCCGGCCAGCATGGCCAGGTCGAAGCGGATGCAGTAGCCGAGCAGCGGCCGGTTGCCGAGCCAGGTGAGGAAATCCGGCAGAAGGGTCTCCAGGCGCGGGGCGTCGATCAGGTCGCTGGGCCGAAGCCGATGGTGCCGGATCGAGTCGATGCCGAAGCTGCGGCCGGGGTTGACCAGCCGGGTGTAGCGCTCCGACAGCCGGATGCGGCCGTCGCGGATCGGTACGGCGGCCAGGGCGACGATTCGATCGTGGCGGGGGTCGAGGCCGGTGGTTTCGAGGTCGAGCGAGACCTGTTCGTCACCGGGGTGGGGGTCGAGCAGGCCGCGCCACGGCCCTCGTCCGTGCCTGCGTCGCAACCACCAGCGCATCATCGCCGACATGTCAGAGCTTCAGGTGCAGGGCTTCGGCGAGGAAGCCGTTGAACGATTTGACCACCCGCAGGGCGTCGCGCAGCCATTCGCGATCGAGGGTGCCGAGCGTGGCGGCAACGATCCGGTTGTCTGGCGGTTCGCCATGGGTGAGGGCGTCGAGCTGGCGGTTCAGCCGCAATCGCTGGAGCACCGCCATGGCCTGGGCGAGGTCGTGGCCGAGCGATTCCGGCAGGACGCCGGCCTCGACCAGGGCCTGGCAACGATCAAAGCTGTTGCGGCGGCCGATGCCATGCTTGAGGGCCAGTACCCGCAGGCCGTGAACCAGGGGGAACAGGCCTCCTTTCTTGATGTCGGTGCCGTCCCGGTCGCCCTTGACCTGGCCGAACAAGGTGAGTGCCGGTCCGAAGCGCACCGCAGGTTCGGCCAGTTGCCGGATCAGGATGTCGTCGCGGCCCAGCGCCAGCAGGGCTTCGGCGAGCGGTTGGAACAGCGATTCCCGGCCGGCGATGAACCGGGCATCGAGCACGATCGACAGGTCCAGCATGGCCTGGCCGTCCGGGTTTCGATGCCAGCGCTCGATCCGTTCCAGCCAGCCTCCGACGGTCATCCGCCAATGCCGGTTGCTGACCATCACGGCGCCGGGGCAGGGCGGGTAGCCGACCTCGGCCAGGGCGGCGCTGAAGCGGGCCATGGCGGCGTCGAGCCCGCCCTGGTCGTGGTCCGGCCAGTCGAGGCTGTCGGCGATGATCAAGGCGTTGTCCTGGTCGGTCTTGAGGATCTGCTCGCGTCGGCCTTCACTGCCCAGAACCAGCAGGCACAGATGATCGCGATGGCGCTCCGGGACGATCGACTCGAAGATTCGGCGCATGATCCGCCCGTTCAGTGCGCTGACCATTTCCATCAGGTAGCTCACCCGTGCGCCCTGGGCATTGAGGGTGCGGACCAGTTCGGTCAGGCCCTGTGCGGCATCGGCGACCTCGGCGAGTGTGCGCGCACGCGCCAGGCGCAGGCTGATCAGGTGCGAGGTGCTGGCGTAGTGGGCCAGCACTTCGGCCATCCCCAGGGTGCCGATGATCCGTTCACCATCACGCACGGCCACCCGTTCGATGTGCCGCTCGGTCATCGTGACCAGGGCCTGGAACAGCGCGTCCTGGGCACGGACGGTGATCAATGGCCGACTGGCCAGGTCGGCGATCGGGCTGTCGCAGGGGCGGCGGTGCAGGGCCAGGGCATCCAGCAGGTCGGTGCGGGTGACGATGCCGAGTTCGTGCTGGTCGGCATCGGCGGCGACCATCAGGCAATCGACTCGTTGCGAGCGCATCCGGTCGCAGGCGTCGGCGATGCCGGTCGTGTCGGGGACGGTCACGGCCGGTGCCAGTTGGGCATCGCCGACTCGGGTCAGCATCAGCCGGCCGAGTTCGCTGGGCTGCGGATTGTCGGCGAGTTGCTGCTTGACCGCAAGCCCTTCGTGAAACCAGGCGGCGAAGCGCGGGTTGTCTGTCAGCAGGCGTTTGAATACGGCAGCGGGAATCTGGAAACAGAGGGTGTCTTCCAGTGCGCGGTAGCCGTGCCGGGCTCGGCCGATGATCACGGCGAAGGCGCCGAACACCTCGCCGGGACCGAAGTCTGCGAACCGGTGCTCTTCGCCCTCGCGCCGCTCGAAGGCGAGCACCCGGCCCTTGAGCACCACGAAGAAGTGCTCGGAGGCCCGGCCCTGTTCGATCAGCACGGTGTCGATCGGGAAGTAGCCGAGATCGACCGCTGCCAGCAGGCGCTGACGCGATCCGGCGTCAAGCAGGTCGAACGGCGGTGCGTCGAGGTCGAGGCCGGGCAGGGATTCGCTCACGGGACTCATGCGCCGCACCCGATGGCTGCACTGAGTCGGCCGGCCGTCGAGCGACAGCAGGCTGGCCGCGCCGGGCAGGCAGGTTCGGGCGACGGGTTGGCCGAAGGCAAGGCAGTGCGCGCGGGGGGCATGGTGGCGATCCAGGGTGTCATCCAGGGTGCCATGTCGCGATCGGGCCGTCACTTCGACTTTCGCCGCATGCCGGTACATGCGGCTGCGTGGGTCGAGCCGAGCGGTCGATGCCCGGTCGCACCACGCTGCGGGCTATCATCGGCCAGGCACCCGGTGGGGAGGGATTTCGGTGGTCGCTGGATGGGTCTTGCTGGCGGTTTCGGTCGGCTATGTCGGGCTGCTGTTCGCGGTCGCCTGGTATGGCGACCGGCGGCCGCTGTATCCGCAGCATTCCTGGCTGCGGCCGATGGTCTACAGTCTGGCGCTGGCGGTCTACTGCTCGTCGTGGACGTTCTACGGTGCGGTCGGTACGGCCGCCAGCACCGGCTGGGGCTTTCTGCCGATCTATCTTGGTCCGATTCTGCTGTTCGTGTTCGCTTGGCGCATGCTGGAGCGGATCGTGCTGATCGGCCACGAGCAGAACACCGTGTCGATCGCCGACTTCATCGGTGCCCGCTTCGGTCGTGGCCAGGGTCTGGCGGCCCTGGTCAGTTCGATCGCCGTGGTCGCGGTGATTCCCTACCTCGCCCTGCAACTGAAGGCGGTGGCGATGAGCATTGATGTCCTCACCGATGCTCCCCGTGGCGATCTTGGCGAGCGGCCATGGCTGGCCGATCCGGCGCTGTACGTCGCGGCCCTGCTGGCGTTGTTCGCGATCCTGTTCGGCACTCGCCGGATCGATGCCACCGAGCACCATCACGGCATGATGCTGGCAGTGGCGCTGGAATCGGTGGTCAAGCTGGTGGCCTTCCTGATGCTCGGTGCCTACGCCTTCTCACTGCTGCCGGGTGCCGACGGGCTCAGCCAGCGGCTGGCCGCGACCCTGGCCGAATTCGCGCGTCACGAACTGCCCAGGGGGTTCGTTGCGCAGACCCTGCTCGCCTTCACCGCCATCGTCTGCCTGCCGCGCCAGTTTCAGGTCGCGGTGGTCGAGTGCGAGGAGGCCGGCGATGTCGGGCGGGCGCGCTGGTGGTTTGTCGGCTATCTGGTGTTGATCTGTCTGATGGTGTTGCCGATCACGGCGGCTGGAACCGCCGTGCTGGCCGGGCAGGGCATCGCTGCCGATGCCTACGTGCTGGCCCTGCCCTTGCTGCAGGGCAACGAGGCATTGGCGCTGGCCGCCTATGTCGGTGGCTTCTCGGCGGCCACCGGCATGGTGATCGTCGCCAGCGTCGCCCTGGCGACCATGATCAGCAACGATCTGGTGATGCCAGCGCTGTGGCGGACCGGCCTGCTGCGCGCCGATCGCCACAATCCGGTCGGTGATCTGCTGCTGTGGGTGCGCCGACTGAGCATCATCGTGCTGGCTGCGGTCGCCTACGCCTATTACCGGGTCGCCGGCAACACCGGCAATCTGGCTGCGTTCGGACTGCTGGCCTTCGCTGCCGTCGCCCAGTTCGCGCCGGCTCTGATCGGTGGCCTGTACTGGCGGGGGGCGAGTCGGGCCGGGGTCTATGCCGGCCTGAGTGTCGGATTCGCACTGTGGCTGTACACCCTGCTGCTGCCGACCCTGTCGCGCGCCGGTTGGTTGGGCGAGGCGTGGTTGCAGCAGGGGCCGCTCGGCCTCGGCTGGCTGCGGCCCGAGCAGTTGTTCGGGGTCAGCGGCTGGGATGCCATCACCCATGGCACGTTCTGGTCGCTGCTGTTCAACATCGGTGCCCTGATGGTGGTTTCGGCGCGCTATCGGCCGAGCTTCGAGGACCGCATCCGGGCGACCCCTTTCCTCGACCCCTACGCTTCCCGGTCGGTTGCCGACAATGGCTGGCGCGGCAATGTCCGGGCCGGCGATCTGCTTGCCCTGGCCGGTCGTGTGCTCGGTGTACGCGAGGCCCGACGCGGGTTCGAGGAGCATCTGGCATCCCAGCACCGGGAACTGGATGAGGATGCGCCGGCCGACCGTGCCCTGGTGCAGTTCTGCGAGCGGCTGCTGGCGGCTTCGATCGGTGCGGCGTCCGCCCGTCTGACCCTGACCAGTGCCCTGCGCGGCACCGGCATGGAGATTGGCGAGGTGGTCAATCTGCTCGATGAGGCCAGCCAGGAACTGCGCTTCAACCGGGAGGTGCTATCGACCACGCTGGAGAATCTGTCGCAGGCCGTCAGTGTGGTCGATCGCGATCTCCGTCTGATCGCCTGGAATCGTCGCTATCAGACCCTGTTCGGCTATCCGGACGGCATGCTCTATGTCGGCCGGCCGGTCGCCGATCTGATCCGCTTCAATGCCGAGCATGGTGAGATGGGTTCGGGCGATGTCGATGCGATGGTCGCCAAGCGGGTCGCGCACCTGCGCCAGGGCAGTCCGCACCTGTTCGAGCGGGTGCGCCCGAGTGGTCAGGTGATCGAGGTGCGTGGCCAGCCGTTGGCTGGCGGTGGCTATGTCAGCACCTATAGCGATGTGACCGACTACAAGCGGGTCGAGCAGGCATTGCGGGAGGCCAACGAGACCCTGGAGGCGCGGGTCGCCCAGCGCACTCGTGAACTCGCTTCGGCGGTCGAGGCCCAGCGTCAGGCGCGCCAGGATGCGGTCGCGGCCAACGAGTCCAAGACCCGATTCCTCACCGCCCTCAGCCATGATGTTCTGCAACCGCTCAATGCCGCTCGCCTGTTCGCCTCGGCCTTGCGCGATACCGATGACAGTGCCGAGCAGCGCCGGTTGGCCGAGCGCGTCGATACCTCGCTGCGCGCCGCCGAGGAACTGCTCGACGGGCTGCTCGACATTTCCCGCCTGGAGGCGGGTGTGCTCAAGCCGGAGATCACCGTGTTCGCAGTCGATGGCCTGCTGGCCGACATCGCCGAGCAGTACGCACCGCTGGCGACCAAGCGCGGGCTGGTTTTTCGTACCCATGGCACCCGGATCGATGTCCGCAGTGATCGCCGACTGCTGCGACGGGTGATTCAGAACCTGGTCGTCAATGCCCTCCGCTACACCTCGACCGGGCGGGTGGTGCTGGGTGGTCGCCGTCGTGGCGAGTGGCTGGAGATCGAGGTCTGGGACACCGGTGCCGGTATTCCGGAGCATCATCTGCGGCAGATTTTCGAGGAGTTCAAGCGACTCGACAGCCCATCGCCCTGGGGTGAGCACGGACTTGGCCTGGGTCTGTCGATCTGTCAGCGGATCAGCCGGATGCTCGGTCATCCGATGCGGGTGCGTTCGCGGCCGGGTCGGGGCAGCGTATTCGCCATCCGGGCACCGATCAGCCACACCACCGCTGCGGCGGTCCGACCGCACAGCGAGCCGGTCGAGCGCGCCCTGCACGGCCTGCATGTGCTGTGTCTGGACAACGATCGCGAGATTCTCGATGGCATGACCGCCCTGCTCGGTCGCTGGGGCGTGCGGGTCACCTGTGCCGAGACCATCGACGCCGCACTGGCGGCGGCGCAGGCGGATCCGCCCGATCGATTGCTGGTCGATTTCCACCTGCACGATCGCCTCGATGGTCTGGAGGCGTTGCAGGCACTGGCGCGGGTTTCTGGCGGTGTCTGTCCGGGTGCCCTGGTCACGGCCGACGGCAGTGATGCATTGAAGCGACGTGCTCGGGATCTGGGATATCCCGTGCTGACCAAGCCGATCAAGCCGGCCCATGTGCGGGCATTCCTCGGTGCCCGGCGACCGCTGGCCTGAGCCGGCGATCGCTCGGTCAATCGGACGATGGGCCGGACGATCGTTCGGGCTGGGTTGTTTCCGGCTCGGCTGCTGGCCTGTCTGTCCGAGCCCGATCCGTGCGGAACACCCACAGGCGGGCGCTGGTGAAGTTGACGCCGAGGCCAGCGATCGAGCCGGCTGCGACGGCCACCAGCGGCAGCCAGGGAGTGCGCGGCAGGGTGGCGACGATCAGTGCATAGCTGGCGTAATTGACCGCGCCGCCGAGCAGCATGGCGCCGAAGTAACGGCTGAATTCGGCGAGGCTCGGTCGCACCCGGTGGTGCTCGAAGGTCCAGCGCCGATTGATCAGCCAGGTGGTTGCGACCGCCAGACAGAACGAAACCAGGCGGCCGCTGTAGTAATCGGCGCCGAGCGCCAGCGCCGCATAGAGGACGCCGGCATCGACCGCGAAACCGATCGTGCCTGCGACCAGGAAGCGCGGCAGTTGTCGTTCGAGGCTCATGGCGCGACCATGCTGCCGATGCCGGCCGGCCGCCCGCACCCGTAGCGCAGGCGGCCTGGTTGTCGGCGTCGGATCAGGCCCTGGCCGGGGCGGTGGCGTAGCTGCGCAGGCGGGCGGAGAACAGTTCCAGTGCCTGGATGCCCGAGGCTTCGGCTTCGCGCACCCATTGTTGCAGTGCCCGCAGGCTGGCTTCGCTGCCGCGCAGTTCCATCAACTGGGTCAGACGCGCACGGTACTCGGCCACGGTTTGCAGGTTCGGCCGCTGGGCGATGATCGCGTCGATCCGCCGACGGCTGCTGTCGTCGAGCCACTGGCCACCGTTGGCGAGCGATTTGCGCAGTCGGCGCGGGATCGACCGAACGGTCTCGCCGGCCTGCTGCATCTCCTCGCGCAGGGTCGGCAGGGTGACGGTCCGGAAGTATTCGGTCATCACCTGATAGCGATGGGCGAGCACGGCCTTGAGCGTCTCGCTGTCCGGCACGGCGATGTTCGGACGGGCATCCAGGCGTGGGGCCACCCGAAGCACGCGGGCCAGGCCGAGGGTCTCGAACAGCCGGATCGCCGCCCAGCCGATGTCGAATTCCCAGCGGCGCAGCGAGAACCGGGCTGAACTCGGGAAGGTGTGGTGGTTGTTGTGCAGTTCCTCGCCGCCGATCCAGACGCCCCACGGGGTGAGATTGGTGGCGGTGTCGCGGGTCTCGAAGTTGCGGTAGCCCCACCAGTGGCCGAGGCCATTGACGACGCCGGCTGCCCAGAACGGGATCCAGGCCATCTGCAAGGCCCACAGGGCGATGCCGGCCACCCCGAACAGGGCGAAGTCGATCGCCAGCATGGTGGTCGGGCCGAGCCAGTTGAGCGGAGTATAGAGGTGGCGTTCCAGCCAGTCCTCGGGTGCGCCCTTGCCGTACTTCTCGATCGTGTCGCGGTTGTGGGTCTCGATCTGGTACAACTCGACGCCACGCCAGAGCACGCGGTTGATCCCGAAGAAGCGCGGGCTGTGCGGATCATCCGGGGTTTCGCAACGGGCGTGGTGCTTGCGGTGGATGGCGACCCACTCGCGGGTCCGCATGGCCGTGGTCAGCCAGCACCAGAAGCGGAAGGCGTGGGCGAGCACGGGATGGAAATCGACACCGCGATGGGCCTGGCTGCGATGCAGGTAGAGGGTGACCGAGAAGATCGTCATCTGGGTCACGATCAGAAAGAAGAGGGCCATCGCCCCGAAGCCGGCACCGGTCAGGCCGTCGTTCAGGAATGCCAGTAATGCGTCGAACATGGGTATCTCCACAGCGTGAAGCCCGCATGATGCCCGTTGCCGGACAGGGGCGCCACTGTGCGCCGACGTATGTCGGCGGCCTCGTTCATAATCGCTCGGCCCGCCCCCTCGCTGGAACACGCCTGCCGTGCCCGAACTGCCCGAAGTCGAGACCACCCGCGCCGGTCTGGCGCCGCACTTGATCGGTCGGCGGATCACCGCAGCGACCCTGCGCCGTCCGGACTTGCGCTGGCCGATTCCGTCGGCGATCACCGACGTCTTGCCGGGTCAGCGGATCGCCGATGTCCGTCGGCGTGCCAAGTACCTGCTGATCGATGCCGAAAGCGGTTCGGCCCTGCTCCATCTCGGCATGTCGGGTGTGCTGCGGGTGCTGTCGCCCGAGGTGGTACACGGTCGGCATGATCATGTCGATCTGGCGCTGGATTCCGGCCTCGTGCTGCGCTTCACCGACCCGCGTCGATTCGGCTGCCTGCTCTGGCAGCCGGCCGGGACGGTGCATCCACTGCTTGCCGATCTCGGACCGGAGCCGCTGTCGGACCGCTTTGATGGCGACTACCTGCACCGCCTGGCGCGCCGACGCACGGGACCGGTCAAGGGGTTTCTGATGGATCAGTCGGTGGTGGTCGGGGTTGGCAACATCTATGCCGCCGAGAGCCTGTTCCTGGCCGGGATCCATCCGCTGCGTCCGGCCGGTGCGATCGCGCTGGCGCGTTATCGCCGGCTGGCCGAGGCGGTGCGGCAGGTGCTCGGACATGCCATCGTCCGAGGCGGCACCACCTTGCGGGATTTTCTCGCGCCCGACGGTGCGCCCGGCTATTTCGAGCAGGAATTGCAGGTCTATGGCCGAGAGGGCCAGTCGTGCCGTCGCTGCGGCAGCGGACTCAGGGCGCAGAAGCTCGGCCATCGAGCGACGGTCTGGTGTCCGTGCTGCCAGCGTTGAATTCGGGCCGATACCGTGGTCGATGCGGGCGATCGTTGACCGGTCTGTCTCGGCTGCGGCACCGGATCGACCCGAAATCGCGATGTTACGAACACGCTGAATCCACACTCCAGGCGCTATATTCAGGCGGATGACAGGGTTGTCTCCGAGTACACGCAGCATGAATCCAGACGGCACCAGTGAAGACATCACACGCCTGCTCGGAGCCGCTGGCAATGGCGATCGCCAGGCGTTGGACCGCGTGTTGAGCGTCCTGTACCGCGAACTGCACGCCATGGCCCGACGACACATCGGTCAGAACCGTGGCCACACCCTGGATGCCACCGCCCTGGTCCACGAGGCCTATCTGCGTTTGGCCGGCAAGCGTGAGACCCAGTTCGACGACCGCGCCCATTTCTTTGCCTACGCCGCATCGGCGATGCGCAGTGTCGTGGTCGACCACACCCGCCAGCGTCTGTCGCAGAAGCGCGGCGGCGATCGCCAGCGGGTGACCGAATTGCCCGAGAATTTCGGGGGCGGGGTTCGTCTCGACGAGGACACGCTGGCACTGGACGAAGCGCTGAATCGTCTGGCGGCGGTCGATCCGCGCCTGGTCCAGGTGGTTGAAATGCGCTATTTCGCCGGCCTGTCCGAGGAGGAGATCGCCGCCCTCCTGGAGCGTTCCGAGCGCAGCGTCCGGCGCGACTGGCAGAAGGCTCGGATGTTCCTGCTCGCCAGCCTGCGGGACAGTTGAGGCGCAGACCGTGAACCGGCGCCGTCATCGTTTCCCTGGCTATCGAGGCGCCTGTCCGGGGCGCGCCGCTTGGTGCTGATCCGATCATGAGCGGAACCGACTGGCGCCGGCTGTCACCCCTGCTCGACGAACTGATCGACTTGCCCGACCACGCGCGCGAGCGTCGGCTGGCCGAGTTGGCCGAGACCGAGCCGGCGATGGCGCGAGAAGTGCAGCGGCTGCTCGATCTCGATCGTCGCCATCCCGACTTCCTGGCCGATCCGGCGGTCGCGACCATGCTTGGCCACCCGCTGGTCGGGCGAATGATCGGTCCGTATCGCCTCGAACGTGAGATCGGCGAGGGTGGCATGGGCCAGGTCTGGCTGGCCGAGCGTGCCGATGGCCTGTACGAGCGCCGGGTCGCCCTCAAACTGCTGCGTCCGGGTCTGGCCAGTGCCGACCTCAAGCAACGATTCCAGCGCGAGCGGCAGATCCTGGCCCGGCTGGCGCATGCCCACATCGCCCGCTTCCTGGATGCCGGAGTCAGCGATGACGGCCAGCCCTATCTGGCCCTGGAGTACATCCAGGGCGAGCCGATCACGGTCTACGCCCGCCGCCAGAATGCCAGCGTCGCCGATCGGGTCAGGCTGTTGCTCCAGGTCTGTGCGGCGGTCAGTCATGCCCATGCCAGTCTGGTCGTGCATCGCGACCTCAAACCGTCGAACATCCTGGTGACCCCGGCCGGCGATGTCCGCCTGCTCGATTTCGGGATTGCCAAACTGCTCGATACGCCCAGTTCCGGCAGCGAGCACACCCTGCTCGACGCCCGTGCCTTCACCCTGCATTACGCCGCACCCGAACAACTGGCCGGCGAGCCGGTCGGCACCATGACCGACGTCTATTCGCTCGGTGTGGTGTTCTATGAGTTGCTGACCGGCTTCCGACCGTACCGGGTCGAGTCCGACACCGATGCTGCCTGGCAGGCGGCAATTCTCGAAAGCGACGCCATCCGGCCCTCGCTGGCCGTGCTCAGACCACAGGCGATGTCGGTCCCCGGAGGCGGTGTTGCGCCCAGTCCTGATGCGCGTCTGGCCCGCCAGCTTGCCGGTGACATCGACACGATCGTGCTCAAGGCCCTGCACAAGGTGCCGGCGCGACGCTATGCCTCGATCGAGGCCCTTGCCCAGGATCTGCAACGCTACCTGGAGGGTCGGCCGATCCTGGCACGGCCGGCCGGCGTGGGCTATCGCTTCTGCAAGTACCTGCGTCGGCATGGTCTGGCACTGGCGGCCGGGGTCGGCGTGTTCGCGCTGCTCTCGACCAGTCTCGCGGTTGCCGTCTGGCAGGCGCGCGAGGCGATCAGCGAGGCGGCGCGTGCCCAGGCGATGCAGGGGTTCGTGGTCAGCCTGTTCGAGGGCGATCATGCTCCGGCGAGCCAGGCGATGGATCTGCGCGGCCTGCTCCAGGCTGGTCTGGAGCGGGCCGGTACCGACCTGGTCGATGAGCCGGTCTCGCAGGTCGCCATGCTCGGACTGATTGCCCGCCTGCTCAACAACATCGGCGATCATGACCAGGCACTGGACGCCATCGGCCTGCAAACCCTCGCGCTGGCCAAACTCGGCGAAGCCGATCGTCGCGAGGCCCAGATCGATGCCTGGATCGAGCAGGCCCGCGCCCACCGTGGGCTCGGCCAGACCCAGGCATGCGAAGCCCTGTTCGAGGCTGATGCCAATCCCGAACTGCTCGGTCCCGAGTACACGGCGGCCCGGCGTGCCGACCTGATGTCCGAGAAGGCCCGCTGTCTGCGTCTGACCGGCCGCACACGGGAGGTCCGCGACCTGCTCGAACATGCCCTGGAACTGCGTCAGACCGACGGCGACAATCGAGCACAGGCCGAGAGTCTGATCGATCTGGCCGCCATCGACGCCGATGCCGGCTTGCCTGATGAGGCGATCGCCGGCCTGCGCCGGGCACTGGATCGCTTGCGGGTGGCCGAGGAGGACGACGGTCCTCTGGCAGTGGCGATCTGGCGCAATCTCGGGATGCTCTACCGCGAGCGTGGCGACCTGACCGCCGCCGAGGGTGCTGCCCGCGAAGCCCTGGTGCTGTCCATGCGTCGGCATGGTCCGGATCATCCGGCCACCGCCGAGAGCCAGTTGCAGTTCGCCGAGGTGCTGATGGAGAACGGCGACCTCGACGGCGCCGAGCGGATGACCGAGGTCGCCCGCTCGACCCTGGTGGCGCGTTTCGGTGAGCAGCATCCGGATCTGGGTGCGATCTACGAGACGCGCGCGGCAATCGCCTTCGAGCGTGGTGATGCGGAGACCTCCGAGGCCGAACTGCGCCGGGCGATCGCCATCTGGTCGGCGACTCCCGACCCGATGCGACTTCCGGGCGCACGACTGAGCCTGGGTCGCATCCTGATGGTCGCCGGGCGTCCGGAAGCGGCCGAAGCGGAATTCCGGGCCGCCCTGGACGGCCGTCGTGGGGTCCATGGCGACGATCATGCCGCCGTCGGCAGCGCCTGGCGTTTCATTGGCGAGGCGCAGGCCGCCCGCGGCGACTGGGACGCGGCGGAAACCAGCCTGATCCAGGCGGTAGCCCTGATGAATCGCCATTTCGGGCCGCATCATCCGGCCTGCGGTGCCGCCGAACTCAGTCTTGCTCGGGCGATGGCCCGGGTCGGCCGGGTCGAGCGTGCCCGTGAACTGGTGCGTGACGTGGCGAATCGGTTCGTGGACGAGGGTATCGCCGCCCGCAAACTGCGCTGGCGGGCGGAGGCGGTGCTGGGTGAGTTGGAGTGTGTGGTGGGCGATCCCGGTGGTCGGGATCGGATCGCCGCCGTGATGGCCGGCATGCCAACCCCCTGGCCAAGCACGCGCTTCGGGCACGATATCGAGAGCCTGGCGGCATTCTGTCCGCCCGATGCTGGTTGATCGGCGACGGCCGGCGACCGGCCTTCAGCAGGCTCAGCGATTCTCGCGGTCGAAGTCCAGGCGGGGCTGTTTCAGCGGCAGGACGCCCTCGCCAGCGGTGATCTTCTTGAACTCGGCCCGGCTGACCGAAACGTAGCGCTCATTGCCGCCGATTTCGACCTGCGGTCCTTCGGTGATTGCCCGGCCGGCCTCATCGACCCGGACCACCATCGTGGCCTTGGCGCCGGAATGGCAGATCGTCTTGATCTCGGTCAGATGGTCGGCCCAGGCCAGCAGATACCGGCTGCCCTCGAACAGTTCGCCGCGAAAATCGGTGCGCAGTCCATACGACAGCACCGGCACATTCAGGCGATCGACGACATCGGTGAGTTGCCAGACCTGGGCCTTGCTCAGGAACTGTGCTTCATCGACCAGCAGGCAATGCAGGGGGCCGACGGCCAGGATATCGGCCTCGATCAGGGCGAACAGGTCGTCATCGCGATCGAAGGCATGGGCATTGGCATTCAGGCCGATCCGCGATGCCACCCGGCCGGCGCCGGCCCGATCGTCCAGGCGCGGCGCCAGGATCAGCGTGCGCATGCCGCG
>DIHI01000050.1:22986-23158 GCA_002420085.1 Lysobacterales bacterium UBA5700
AGCGTGCGCATGCCGCGCTCGTGATAGTTGTAGGCGCTTTGCAGCAGGGTGGTGGTCTTCCCGGCATTCATTGCCGAGTAGTAGAAGTACAGCTTGGCCACGTCGGGTCTGGTCCGGATCGGGCGATCATTATCGCCGCAGCCGGGTCATGCCGCACCTGCCGCCTGACCCG
>DIHI01000118.1:0-10715 GCA_002420085.1 Lysobacterales bacterium UBA5700
TCCCGGACACGAAATCCCGGACAGGCATGTCGAAACCGCAGCGTCGTCGGCCGGCATCCGGGTCGGGATGACTGGCGCGTGCTCTCGGACCCGAGCATCGGCCAAGCTCGGACGCCGCCGGGATGACCGGGATGACCGGGATGACCGCAATGACCGGATAGTGTGCTGGAGCGTCGGTCGCCGAGTTCACTGATCGATCGGATAGGTCTCGGCGCTGTCGCTGCGTTCGCGGGCCGCCGGTCGGCTGGCCGGAACGGCACGGCCGCAGGCATAGGCGACGAAACGCTGCTCGCCATCGAGCGGCTCGGTCTTGGGCTGGATGGTATCGGCGTTCAGGCTGAAGGCTTCGTTGCGCGCCAGGGTTTCCAGTTCGTCACGAACCTTGACCCGGCTGCGCTTGTAGAACGCGACAGAGTCCTCGACGGCAACGGCGATCTCGCCGCGTCGCTGACAGGCCGAGAGGTCTTCACGTGCGAGTGCCACCCGAACGCCACCGCCCTGCGGGGTCATCTTGACCCAGGTGCAGGCCGACAGCAGCGTCACAGCGAGCAGTGTGGAAATCCGGAGAAACATGGCCGATTCCTGAAGGGTGCGGTTCGGGGACGTATTCTCGCCCCCGGACCGCTGAACCGCCAGTGAGCCGGGGCGATTCCACGAATCACCGCCCCGACTCATCGCCTGCCGATCAATTGCCCGGACGCGGCTTGCCGTCGGCACCGAGCAGGATCACCTCGCCCAGTCCAAGTTCGCGAATCGGCGCCTCGATCTTGCTCAGGTCACCAACGATCACCCAGGTCAGCGCCTGGGTATCGAGCCCGGCAACCGCAGCGCGGACCTGTTCAACCGTCATCGCCTCGGTACGCGCTTGTTCGCGCAACACATGGTCATCCGGCCGACCATAGCTGACGATGGTACCGATCGCGCCGAGTACGGCGCCTGCGGTTTCGTAGGAACCCGGCAGGCCGCGGATGTTGCGGTTCTTGATCTTCTCCACTTCCTCGGCGGTGGCCGGGTTGCTGCCGGTGAATGCCTGCAACTCGGCCAGGATTTCCTTGATCGAATCGGCGGTGCGATCGATCTGGACCGGCGCCGACAGGATCCACGGCCGCTGGCCCTTGGCTCCGAACGCGCCGCTGCGGGCTCCGTAGGACCAGCTCTTGTCCTCGCGCAGATTCATGTTGATGCGCGACGTGAAGGTACCGCCGAATACCCCGTTGCCGACATCGAAATCGAGTGCGCTGTCCTCGGCGCTCGACCCGACCAGCAGGCCGGCCAGGATGTTGGCCTGCACCGCCCCCGGCTGATCGACCAGGTAGATGCGCGGTGCAGCCGGTGGCGACACCGGGGCGATGTTCTTGCCGGGCAACGGCGTTGCCGGTGCCGCCCAGCGACCGAAGCGCCGCTCCAGTCGGGGCAGGATGTCGGACAGGCTGGTGTCGCCTACGACCAGGATGGTGACGTTGTCCGGACGCAGCCAGTCGCGCTGGAAGGTGGTCAGGTCTTCACGCCGGATTGCCCCGATCGAAGCCTCGTCACCACTGCCCGTGAACGGGATGGCATAAGCATGGCCTTCCCCGTACATCAACGGCGGCAACAGGCGATAGGCGAGCGCCTGCGGTTGGGTCTTCTCCTGAGCGATCCGGGCCAGCCACTGCTTGCGCACCCGATCGATCTCGGCCTCGGCGAAGGCCGGTCGCAGGGCGACCTCGGCCAACAGATCAAGCGAAGCATCCAGCCGTTCGGTGAGTGCCGACAGGCTGATCGTGCTGGTGTCCAGACCGGAGCCGGTGTTGATCTGGGCACCCTCGGCCTCGATCGCCGCAGCCAGTTCGAGCGCACCGTAGCGTCCGGCACCCTCGGTCAGCATGGTCATGGCAAAGCTGGCCGTACCGGCCTTGCCGGCACCATCGGCGGCGAAGCCGGCATCGAATTGCAAGGCGACCTGGACCACTGGAATCTCGTGGCGCTCGGCCAGGACGACCTCGATGCCATTGTCCAGCCGGGCACGTTGCAGGGCCGGGAAGCTGATCGACGGGAATTCGCTCACGGTCGGCACACCGGTCGAGCGATCGACACCGCTGGCGGCATTCGAGTAGTTCGGGAACGGCAGGACGGTCAGGGTGTGATCGCCACGGGCCAGCCAACGGCTGCCGGCAGCCTGCACCTGGGCCGGGGTCATCACCGCCAGGCGTTGCAGGCTGTCGCGGAAGCAGCCGGCATCGCCGGAATAGACGGCACACTCGGCCAGCACATCGGACTTGCCGCCGAAGCCGCCGATCCGTTCGATGCCGCGCACGAAGCCAGCACGGTAGAGGGTGCGCGCCTGCTCAAGCTCATTCTTGCCGATGCCGTCCCGGATCAAACGGGCCAGTTCTTCGTCGATGATCGCCTCGACCCGAGCCGGATCGACACCATTCTTGACCGTTGCCTGGATCACGAACAGACCGGACAGTTCCAGACCGAGCGAGCCGGCACTGACGTTATCGACCAGTTGCTCCCGATGGATCAGGCGGGCGGCCAGACGCGACGACTGGCTGCCACCCAGAACCTGTCCGAACAGGGCCAGATAGTCGCTGTCATCGTGGGTGAAGTTGGCGACGTTCCAGACCTTGTAGATGCGCGCCTGGGCGACGCGGTCATGCATGGTCTCGCGGGTCGATTCGGTCCGCGCGGCGATCCAGGCATGCTTGCGGGTCAGGGGCGGGCCGGCCGGAATGTCACCGAAATACTCGCTCACCTTGGCGCGTGCGGTCTCGACATCGATGTCGCCAGCCAGCACCAGGACGGCATTGTTGGGACCGTACCAGGTCTTGAACCAGTCCTTCACGTCGTCCAGGCTGGCGGCGTCGAGGTCTTCCATCGAACCGATCGGCAGCCAGGAATACGGGTGTCCCTGCGGGAAACTGGACTTGAACAGGGCATCCCAGACCCGGCCGTAGGGCTGGTTCTCGCTCTGGCGCTTCTCGTTCTGGACCACGCCACGCTGCTCGTCCAGCAGGGCCTGATCGATCGCGCCGAGGAAGTGGCCCATGCGGTCGGATTCCATCCACAAGGCCATGTCCAGCGCCGTGGTCGGCACGTTCTGGAAGTAGTTGGTGCGGTCGAAATTGGTCGTGCCGTTCATGCCGGTGGCGCCGACCTGCTCGAACGGAGCGAAATACTCGCCCTGGTAGTTTTCCGAGCCCTGGAACATCAGGTGCTCGAACAGGTGGGCAAAGCCGGTCTTGCCGAGCGGCTCGTCCTTCGAGCCGACGTGATACCAGACGTTGACCGCCACCACCGGTGCCTTGCGGTCGGTATGAACGACCACCCGCAGACCGTTGTCCAGGGTGAACTCATCGTAGGGAATATCGACATCAGCCTGGACGATCGGTGACGAAAACGCCAGGGTTGAGGTCAGGACGATCGAGGCAAAACGGGTCAGAATGCGATTCATCACGAATTTTCGGCGTTCGCAGGCCGCATGCGAGCGGCGGATCGGGTAGCTTAGCCAGGCTTGACGCAACCTACACTAGGCCATAAGACATGCTACGCCCATGAACAGCCATCCTGAGACCGCCCCCACCGTACTGATCACTGGCGCCAATCGTGGCCTCGGACTGGAATTCACCCGCCGCCTGCTGATGCGCGGCGCCCACGTCCTGGCCGCCTGCCGCGAGCCGGCCCGCGCCGACCGTCTGCACGCGCTGTCTGACGACGCCCAGGACCGCCTGGAAATCCTCGCCCTCGACGTCGCCTCACCGACCGCGATCACCGCCCTGGCCAGGTCGCTGGGCAAGCGCAATCAGCCGCTCGACTGGCTGATCAACAATGCCGGCGTGCTGCCGTCGGGCGAACGCTTCGGCGAAATCGATGCCGATGTGCTCGACCATTCCGTCCGGGTCAACGCCCTGGCCCCGTTCCTGCTCGTGCAGTCGCTCGCGCCCCTGCTGCGACGCGGCCGCTCGCCACGGGTCGCCAATGTCTCCTCGGTGCTCGGTTCGATGGCCCGCTGCGACGCCTTCCGGACGCCCAGCTATGCGATCGCCAAGGCCGCGCTCAACATGGCCAGCGTGCTGCTGGCTCGGGCACTGGCACCGGATGGCGTGCGCGTGGTCGCCCTGCATCCGGGCTGGGTCAAGACCGACATGGGCGGTCCGGACGCCGAACTGGATCGCGCGGTCTCGGTCGATGGCATGCTCGACACCATCGAGCGACTGACCCCAGAAACCGATGGCGCCTTCCTCGACTATCGCGGCGAGCCGGTGCCATGGTGACGCCGGCCGCTGCCCGCACCGCGCTGGTGCTGCTGGCCCTGCTGCCGGCGGCGCTGCCCGTGTCCGCGCAGACCGCCCCGACCGACTGGCGCAGCTATGAGGGCATCGCCCGCGAGCTCGACAGCGACACCCTGCTCTACCGCGAGCGCCACTATCAACGTTTCGAGGCCGGCCAGTTGCGCGAGCGAGTGGTCACCTACCTCTGCCCGGACTCCGATACCGTCTTCGCACGCAAGCGCATCGACTACCGCCCGTCCAGCATCGCACCCGCATTCGAGCTTCAGGATGCCCGCAGCGATTACCGCGAGGGGCTGATCTGGGAGCAGCCCGACCGTGTGCGCATCTATGCCGGACCGCGAACCGGAACGGTGGCCTCGGCCCTGCGACCCGCCGGAGAATGGCTGGTCGCCGATGCCGGCTTCGATGAATTCGTGCGGGCGCGTTGGGCGCAACTGCGTGCCGGTCAGTCGCAGCGGCTGCGCTTCACCGTCCCGGCACGTGCCAATGACTATCGCTTCCGCGTGCAGTCGGACGGTGTCCGAACCTGGGCCGGGCAAGAGGCATTGGTGCTGCGACTGCGCCTGGATGGGCCACTCGGCTGGTTCGCTCCCGATATCGAAGTGTTCTACGACCTGCACTCGCAACGACTGCTGCACTATCGCGGCCTGAGCAATCTGCGCAGTGCCGAGGGCGGGCAACTGAGCGCCGCGATCAGTTTCCCGGAGCCGGCCAGTCCAGTGGCGGCGACCGAAGTCGATCGTACCCTTGCCCAGGCGCTGGCCGGCTGTGCAGATCCGACCGGGGTAACCGGAAAACTGGCCGATACTGGACGCGCGTCCACGATCGGACAGCCTGACTCGGCCCCCTGACACTGAAAAATCAATGACTTGGCGGTTGGCATGACTCCTGCTTGGTAGTCATCGAAGCCCACCCAGGACACCGCCATGTCACTCGCCACCGTGCTCACCCGTAGCCTGACCGCCCTGCCATTGGCGTTCGTGCTGGCCACCGCCGTCATCCAGTCGCACCGGCAGGTACCATCCTGCTGCACGACCGCACAGGCCGCCCCCGTCAGTCGCTCCTTCGACTGCCTCGACCACGGGCGCCGAACCCGCCTGATCCTGGCCCACGTCCCGGCCGACCTGCCGGCCCACCTGCGCAGCAGCCCGGCGGCTTGCCTGGCCCGCATGCACGAAGCACGATCACGGGCGATCGAGGCACGCAGCCGCGCGCTGACGCGCGACCTGACGGCCCAGGCCGCCACCGAACAGACCCGCTGGCACAGCACACCGCCGGGCTGAGCACCGGCGACACCCGGCCTGCCCCGAACGATGCGCGGCGGCCCTGCGATGAACCCGATCGGATGCCGGCGATAATGTCCGGATGGTCCACGTCATCCTGTTCAGCCCGCGCATACCACCCAACACGGGCAACATCATCCGCCTGTGCGCCAACACCGGCGCCGAACTGCACCTGATCGAACCGCTCGGCTTCGTCCTCGACGATGCCCGACTGCGGCGCGCCGGCCTCGATTATCACGAATACGCCCGAGCCCACGTCCACGGTTCGCTCGACCACTGCCTCGACGCGCTCGGACAGCCGCGCCTGTTCGCGTTCACGACCCGAGGCCAGACCCGCTTCGACCGGATCGCCTATGCCCCCGGCGACGCCCTGCTGTTCGGCAGCGAGGACAGCGGCCTGCCCGAGGCAACCCTGGCGACGATCGCCCCGGAACGACGCCTGCGTCTGCCGATGCGGGCCGACAGCCGCAGTCTGAACCTCTCCAATGCCGTCGCAGTGGCGGTGTTCGAGGCCTGGCGCCAGAACGGCTACCCCGACGCCTGCTGACCTCGCGTCAGCGCGCGATGGCCGTGCCGATCACCATCACTGAACCGGCGCGGAACCGCGCCGCTCGGGAGCACCAGCGATTCAGCCCAGGCTCGAACACGTCTGCCAATACTGCCGGCACCGTCGATCACGACGGTTTTCATCAACCCCAACGAGACGGAAATTCATGAAGAAACTCACCCTGCTCGCACTCGCCCTGAGCCTCGCCCTGCCGGCCGCCGCCCAGGCCCAGGACATCAGCTACACCTATCTCGAAGGCGGTTATACCCGCATCGAGTCGGCCGCCGAAGCAGACGGCTGGGCGGTCAATGGCTCGGCCGCGATCAGCGACGACTTCCACGTCTTTGCCGGGTATTCGCAGAGCGATATCAACGGTTTCGGTGTCGACCTCGACATCTTCAACGTCGGCATCGGCTACAACCACGCCTTCACCAACACGGTGCATGGACTCGCGCGGTTCGGCTACGAGAACCTCGACACCAACCTGGGCGGCTCGATCGACGCCTGGTTCACCGAAGTCGGCGTGCGCGCGGCGCTCGGCAGCCATGTCGAAGGGTGGGCGCTGGCCGGTTATGAGGATCCGGAAGACTTCTCCGGCGACTTCTACGCCAAGATCGGCACCCTGATCAACATCACCCCCCGCGTCGGCCTGAGCGCTGAGGTCAAATTGATCGACGGCGACCAACAGTACTTCGTTGGCCCACGCATCAGCTTCTGATCGCGATCAGACCCGCCACCGGCGGCTTCGCCGCCGGTTGGCCATGATCCAGCAACACATCGCACAGACGAACTCCGCGAACTCAGATTGGCGTGCCGTGCGGAAATTCGGCCTTCTGCTCGCGCGCCAGAAGCCGTCGCAAGCCCTCCACCGGGGTGATTTCATCGTGCAGCACCTGCCGAACCAGATCGGAAATCGGCAACTCCAGGCCGTGCTGTCCGGCAAGCCGCATCACCTCGTCGGCGGTCTGCACGCTCTCCACCACCTGACCGATTTCCGCCGTCGCCGCCGCCACCGACTGGCCACGACCAAGGGCCAGGCCGAGCCGACGATTGCGGGACAGATCGCCGGTGCAGGTCAACACCAGATCACCCAGACCCGCCAGACCCATGAGCGTCTCCGCACGGCCACCGATGGCATGGTTGAGCCGTAGCATCTCGTTCAGGCCACGGGTGATCAATCCAGCCCGGGCGTTGTTGCCGAGCCCCATGCCGTCGGCCACACCGGTGGCCACCGCCAGCACATTCTTCATCGCGCCGCCCAACTCGGCCCCGATCAGATCGTTTCCGGAATACGCGCGAAAGGCCGGGCCATGCAGGGCGGAAGCGACCGTGTGGGCAAAATCGGGATCATCCGAATGGACCGTCACGGCCGTCGGCAGGCCACGCGCGACCTCCTGCGCAAACGACGGCCCGGTGACCAGGGCCAGGGCCACGTCCGGACCGAGCCGCTCACGGGCCACCTCATGCAGGAATCGACCCGTGCCCGGCTCGAAGCCCTTGCAGGCCCAGGCTACACCGGCGCCCGGCGCAAGACCGGATACCACCTGCGACAGGGTTTCGGCAAAGGCATGACTGGGCACCACCACCAGCACCAGTTCAGCACCGGCCAGCACAGCCGTCAGACCGGTGCCGGCCCGGATCGAGGCCGGCAGACCGATACCCGGCAGATACCGTGGATTGACATGCTCGCGATCGATCGCCGCGACGACATCGGCATCGCGGCCCCACAACCGCACATCATGACCATTGCCGGCCAGCAGGGCGGCCAGCGCCGTGCCCCACGAACCGGCGCCGAGAACCGCGATGGTGAGCGGTGACCCGGCGCTCATCGGCTCAGGCGTTACCGACGTTCGCGGTCAGATCGATCTCACCCTGCTGCCCCTGCGCGCGGCGCCGGAGTTGCTCCTGGTAGAGCGCATCGAAATTCAGCGGCTGGATGTAGAACGGCGCGAACCCGCCGGACTGGATCAGATCGCTGACCACCTGCCGGGCATACGGGAAGATGATCGCCGGGCACTGGGTCGCCAGAACATAATCGAGCGCCCGCTCCTCGAAGCCCTTGGCCAGGAATAGACCCGCCTGCTTGACCTCCACCAGGTAGACGTTGCGGTCCTCGATCTTGCAGGTCAGGGTGACGGTGAGTTGGACGTCGAACAGATCCTCACCGACCTTGTTGACGGTCTGGCCCATGTTGAGCTGAAGCTGGGGCGAGCCAGGATCAGCGAATATCTGCGGTGCATTCGGCGACTCGAACGAGACATCCTTGAGGTAGATGCGCTGAACGGCGAACTGGGCGCCCTGGGTTGCTTCAGCGGCTGCGCCGTTGCCGGCGGTTTCTTCGGCCATGACAGACTCCGGATTCAATGTGAAAGACGATCGCGCGTCGGCACGACCGGACGAACGCGGCATTATTTCACGTAGCGCCGGGCAAGCCAAACCGCGCCGCCCGCCTGGACGGGATCATCCCTGTCTGGCGGCTGCCGATCCGCCCCATGACCACACCGACCGCAGGCCAGCAACAATCAACGGCCGCGCGCCAGGGGAAGCTCGGCCTGTTGCCAACCGGCGATGCCGCCTTCGAGCACGTTGACCTGGCCGAAGCCTGCCTTGGCCAGACGATCAGCCGCCGTTCCGGCAACCAGGCCACGTGCGCAGATCAACACCACCGGCACCTCTCGCGCCTTCGCCAACACCTTGTGATCGGGCTCGAACTGACCGAGCGGGATATTGCGAGAGCCTGCGATATGGCCCTTCTCGAACTCGTTCACCGGCCGCAGATCGACCGCCAGCGCCTGTTCGCGATTGATCAGTTCGGTAACCGCCGCCGGCCCGATGATCCGATACTTGCGGCGCAGCCGACCAATCTCGGTGAATACCAGGGCCAGGGTCACCCCGACGAAACCAGCCACGAGGATCGGATTGCTGGCGATGAAATCGGAAATACGATCGGGGCTCACGCGACACTCCTGAGCGGGACAGCGATGGGACGGGTAGCCGGGCATTGTCGCCGATGCCGGCACCTCGGGCCAAGTCGCAATTGCCGACAGTCGCGATTGCCGACTGCCGAGTGTCAATTGCCGAA
The DNA here is from genome assembly GCA_002420085.1 of Lysobacterales bacterium UBA5700. GTDB lineage: Bacteria > Pseudomonadota > Gammaproteobacteria > Xanthomonadales > Xanthomonadaceae > UBA11164. Next base: position 9,187 of record DIHI01000118.1, read on the forward strand.
TCCGCCACGATCGCAGCAGATCGCCGGGACGCCCGGCCGCCGGCGTCGATCAGTTGCCGTCCAGACTCGGCGGCCGCGACATCAACAGCCAGCGCTTGCCCTCGGGCTCGAAACGCCAGACCTCGCGATGGCTGATCACTCGCTCGGCCAGGGTATTGAGATTGATCAGGCCGATCTGGACATCGCGGATGCGCTGACCGTCGGCATCCTCGGATTCACCGACCACGCTGTAGCCGCTGACCCGAAACTGGTTGTGCCGGCCGATCTCGATGCTCGACAGCGGCGCATCCTGCAACACCTTGGGGTCGGTAAACGGCTGGCCGGCCAGGGTTCCGGACCAGCGGATCGCCGCCGAATACTGGTAGACCGTGGCGCGGAAATCATCCTTGCGCGAACTCGACGCACAAGCGCCGAGCAACACGATCAGAGCGAGCAACAGAATTTCGCGAAAACCGATCATGCCGGCATTCTCACCGATCGGCCGGCGCCGCGCCAGTGATCGGCGAGCGAGCGACCCTGTTCGTCATCCGGCGAACCGCTGGCGGCGGCCGGCGTCCGCGACCGACCCACCCGCCTGATCCCCGGCCATCCGACATCATCGGATGTAACCGAGCTTTTCGGCCTTCTCGGTCGCCATCTCGATCAATGCACGAAACGTCGCACGCTTGAACAGCGTTCCGCCACCCAGATCGGCCAGGGCATTGGCCGCACGTCGCAGTCCCCCGACATCCTGCCTCAACCGATCGAGGTCGATCCGAGGATCGCTCTCGAAGGCATCGACGACCGCATCGATCAGACCGGTGCAGCCCGCGTAGATCTCCGGGTCGCGCCCCTTGTGGTCGTTGAGCAGACGACCGAGCCGATGAGGTCGGCGATCGATGACCACCACTTCATGCCGATCACCCCGCATTGCCAGGGCACAGGCGATGCCCAACTCGAACGGCATATTGAACCGTGGCGGCGAACCGACTCGACTCAGATCGTGTATCGAAGCCCCACAGTTGCGCAACAGATCGAATATCCGGTTCAGCCGACCCTGACCGACTTCACGCACTTCCAGCACGCAGCGGGGAACCAGACCGAGGCACACCAGGGTGCAGACCAGGGTCGCGAAATAGGCTTGATAGGCGTTGTCGTAGGGAACATTCAGAAACACCGCCCGCTGACGTTCCGGATCGGCGTCGAACGGGTTGATCTGCATGCCCAGCGTCCCTGCCGTCGCCACGTGCTCGACGGCGGCCGATCAGGGCTTGGCAGCCCGCTTGCGGCGCGCCGCCTTGGGTGCGGCCGCGACTTTGGCCATGACGCTTCTGGCCATCCGGATGTCCTTTTGGGTGATACCGATGGTCGCGCGGATCTCATCGGCCGTGGCGCGCCCGAGCCGGATCTTGCCGGTGTTGAGTGGAAACACCGGTTGCTGCCCGTATTCGCTCGTCGCACTGCCGGCGTCGGCAATCCGTGCCGACGATCGACGTCCTTCCGATTCTGGCCATGTTTCGGTCTTCATGGAGATCGACGCTAACACATCC
>DIHI01000118.1:10803-16149 GCA_002420085.1 Lysobacterales bacterium UBA5700
TGCCCGTGTGCGTTCGCTGCGTCAGCGCTTGGCGGCGAACCGCCCCTCGAATTCGGCAATGACCGTGCCGTCGTCAGTCTCGATCCGCGCCTGGGCGGCGATGCCGGCACGCCCGCGCTCATCCAGGCGCGCCAGGAAGCCCGGCCAATCGGCATCCTCGGCCGGGCCGCCAACCGCACGCAGATCGGCATACAGCGGCGCACGGTAGCGAATTCGGCTATCGGCCACATAGACCTCGGCGGCAACCCCCGCCCGCGCGAGCCTGAGCGTGATCGCGCCCCAGGCGGCCAGGGTCATGATGCCGGCCAGACTGCCGCCGAAAGCACAGCCCTTGTCGTTGACATTGGCCGCCAACGGCGCGGACAGACGCAGCCGGCTGCCATCGAATGCCTCCGCCCGCACGGCCATCGCCCGCACCGGCGGCATGGCAGCAAGGACGGCCTCGATCTGCGCAAGTTCGCGATCGTGCCGATCGCTGCGCTCGGCCTGCCCAGCCAACTGCGATTGTCGATCCGTCATTTCCGATCCACCCTGGCACGCGCTCCGAATACTGATGCACACTGCGGCGCATGAAAGCCGTCCCCGACCGCACCGCCCTGCGCGGATGGTATGTCATCTCGCTTCGACCGGCAGGCGAACACAGCGGCGTGCGTCGGGCAGCGACCGCCCGTGGCGCGTACACGTTCGCCGTCTCGACCCTGGCCCTGCGGCCGATCACCGGCTGCCAGACCGACCTGATCCGCGCCCTGTCGGCTCCGACCATCATCTTCACCAGTCCGGCTGCGGTCCGCTTCACCCGGCATTGTCTGCCCGAGCATGCCGCCCCTCGCAGCGCCTGCTGTGCGGTCGGCGCCGGAACGGCGCGACTGTTGCGCCGCTGGGGTGTGGCCGAGGTCGCTCATCCGACCGGCCGAATGGACTCGGAAGCCCTGTTGCAACTGGCGCCACTGCACGCACCGCGCGGCCGCCGGATCGGCCTGATCAGCGCTCCCGGCGGTCGTGACCTGATCGAATCGCGTCTGCGCCAAGCCGGCGCTCAGGTATGGCGCGCCGATGTCTATCGCCGCCAGAGCATCACCGTACCGGCCGCCCGCCGCCTGGCCCTGACCGAACTGCACGCACGCAGCGCGGTACTGGTCAGCAGCGCCGAAGCCCTCGATGCACTGTGGCAGCAGTTGTCGCCCGACCAACGCGACCGGATGTGCCGGCGACCGGCGATCGCCGCCAGTGCGCGGCTGTCGGCACGACTGGCCGCACTCGGCTTCGATCAGATCGAAATCGCCACCAGCGCCCAACCCGAAGCCATGCTGACCGCACTCGCCGAAGCTGCCTGCGCGCGGCGCTTCCGGTAGGATGGCAGATACCCCCCAAGCAGGTGCAGAACTTCGCCTTGAACGATTCCGATCCAGAACCCGCAACGCCGACACCGACACCGGCGCCGCGCACCAACACCACCGGCCGCCAGCCGCGCCCCGGTCGTTGGCTGATGGTCGCGCTCGTCCTGACGATCGCCATCCTCGCACTACTGGCATTCCGGCCGGGCAGCCCGTTGTCGGCCTGGCTGCCCGGCCTCGTGTCTGCGCCGGGGCCACAACCGCCGACCCTCGACCAGCGGGTCGAACGGCTGGAAGCCACGATCGCCGACCTGCGCGACGAATTGACCCAGCAGACCCGCCGACAGAGCGAAACCGCCGCCGCCCTGCGGGTCGCACGCGAGGAATTGTTCGGCGTCCGCGACCGGGCCGCCCTGCTTGAAGACGCCATCGAGCGTGCCAGTGAACGCGCCCGCCAGGCCGAACACCTGCTGCGCCTCGACGAAGCCGAACTGCTGCTCAGCCTCGGCCAGCAGCGTCTGCTGCTCGCCGATGACCTCGACTCGGCCCTGCACGCCTACGCATTGGCCGCCCAGAGCCTGGCGCAACTCGCCGACCCGGCCTTCGTCACCCTGCGGCAGTCGCTCGACCAGGAACTGGCCGCACTGCGCACCCTCCGCCCGGACCGGCGGATCGACATCGGACGTGGCCTCGACGCCATCGAAAACGAAATCCCGACCCTCCCGCACCCTGCCGCCACCCGTCCGGCCGGCGCCGAGGGCTCCCGCCTGACCCGCCTGCTCGATCGCCTGGTCCAGGTCCGACCGATCACCGATGACACCCTGATCCGGACCGATGACCGCAGCACCGCCGAGACCGCGCTCGGTCTGCACTTCGCCCTGGCCCGTCTGGCCCTGGCCAGCCGCGACGGCGACGACTTCGCCCGCGCACTCAACCGCATCGACGCCTGGCTGGTCCGCCTGTACCCGGACAGCCTGGCACGCCAGGCCCTGCGCTCGCGCCTGCGGACACTTGCCGACAGCCCGCTCAACCTCGACCTGCCCCTGCTCGGCAGCACCCTCGAACAGCTTCGGCAGCAGCGCGGCACTCACAGCACCCCGATCGACCCCGCCGACCGCAGCATCGTCCCGACCGAATGACCCCCAGATGACCTCGCGAACCGCAGCATCGAGACCGGCACCATGACCGCACCGCCCAGACCCCGCCCACCCACGCCCGACCGGCACCGTCGATGCACCCCGTCTGGCGTGGACAATGGACTGAACCGCGCATCGTCCCTGCCGAGAACCCCACCGATCGGGCATCCGAGGCTGCCATGAGCCTGTTTCGCACCCTGCTGACACTGCTGGCCCTGGCCGTACTGGGCGGCCTGTTCTGGCAACTCCTGGCCAGCGACCCCGGCCTGATCCTGATCCGGCTGCATGGCCGCGAGATCACCAGCACCGTCCCGGCCGCCACCCTGCTGGTTCTGGCGACCATCACCGCCGTCTGGCTGACCATGCGCCTGCTGATGTTGCCGATTCGCGGCTGGCGACGGATTCGTCGCAAACGTGCCGGCCAACGGCTGCACGACGCCCTCACCGCGCTCCACGAAGGCCGCCCCCAGCGTGCCGCCAAACTGCTGGAGAAGGCCGCCCGTGAACCGATCCTGCGCGCCCCCGCCCTGGTCGCCGCTGCCCGCGCCGCGCGCGACAGCGGTGATGGTAACGAAGCCGAACGCCTGCTGACCTCGGCCGCCGCCGCTGGCGCCGGCATCTCAGTACGGATCGAACGCGCCGAACAGGCCCTGCACATCGGCGAACCGGAGCGTGCGGTCGATCTGCTCAGCAGCGACGATGGCCCCTTGCCACCACGCGCCCTGCTGCTCAAGGCGCGCGCCCTGGCCGCCAGCCATCGGGCCGACACCGCCCTGACCCTGCTGCCCGCCCTGCGTGCCAGCCGAGCCCAGCCGGAAACCGCGCTCAACGCCCTCGAACACAGCCTGAGCCTCGACAGCCTGCGTCAGGCCGACACCGGCGAAGCCCTGGCCGCCCGCTGGAATCGACTCGGCAAGGCCGCCCGCCTCAACCCCGAGATCACCGAAGTGTTCGCCGAACGAATCGCCGCCTTCGGACTCGACGAGGACGGCGCCGCCGCCATCGAAAAGAGCCTCGGCCAACGCTGGTCGGAAGCCCTGGTCGCCCTCTACGGCCGCCTCCCCGGCAGCGAGCAGGCACGGCGCCTGAAAGTCGCCGAAGGCTGGCTGCGCAGCCATCCGGAAAGTCCCGCCCTGGCCCTCAGTCTGGCCCGCCTGAGCAAGGCCCAGCGCCTGCTCGGCAAATCCGAAACCTACCTGTACCGGGCCATCGCCCAGGGTGCTGGCGCCGAAGCCTGGGAAATGCTGGCCGGCACGCTCGACGCCCGAGGGGAAGAAGCTACCGCTCGTCGGTGCCTGGACAATGCCCTGCGCCTGCGGCGCGGACAGGCCGCCCTGGACCTGCCCGAACGCGACCTGCCCGATCTGATCGGCGATCAGGCGGTATCCGAAGAACGCGACGAGCACGGCATGCCGCGCCTGCGCGGCGGCTGACCGCAGCACCGCCCAGCGCCGATACCGGCGCTGGGCGGTCAGCGCTCCAGGATCGCCGTCACACCCATCCCGCCGGCCGTGCAGATCGAGATCAGCGCCCGACCGGAGCCCTTCTCCGCTAGCAACTTGGCCGCCGTGGCCACGATCCGCGCTCCAGTCGCCGCGAACGGATGACCGAGCGCCAACGACGAGCCGACCACATTCAGCCGCTCCGGATCGATCTCGCCGAGCGCCCGATCCAGCCCCAGCCGATCACGGCAGAACGCCTCCGAACGCCAGGCCGCCAGCGTGCAGAGCACCTGCGCCGCGAATGCCTCGTGGATCTCGTAGAAATCGAAATCCTGCAAACCAAGACCGTTGCGCGCCAGCAAGCGCGCCACCGCCCAGGCCGGCGCCATCAACAGACCGTCACCGTGGACGAAATCGATCGCCGCCACCTCGAAGTCGCGGACGTGCGCCAGCACCGGGTGCCCATGTGCCGACGCCCAGTCCTCACTGGCCAGCAGCACCGCCGCCGCACCATCGGTCAGCGGCGTCGAATTGCCCGCCGTCAGCGTGCCCTGCCCGGATGTCCTGTCGAACGCCGGCTTCAGGGTCGCCAGCTTTTCCTCGTTGGTATCCGGGCGCAGGATGTTGTCGCGCTGAACGCCCCTGAACGGCACCACCAGATCATCGTAGAACCCACGCTCGAATGCCGCCGCCGCCTTGCGATGCGACTCGAAGGCCAGGCGATCCTGATCGGCGCGGGCAATCTGCCACTGCTTGGCCATGTCCTCGCAGTGTTCGCCCATGCTCTTGCCGGTGCGCGGCTCACCGACCCCCGGAAACTCCGGCACCAGTTCGCGCGGCGAGAACCCACGGAACGCCGCCAACCGACCCTTGAGATCGCGTGCGGCATTGGCGTCGAGCAGGCGCCGCCGCAGGCGCTTGTCAACCGCGATCGGCACATCCGACGTGGTATCTGAACCGCCACCGATGCCCGACTCGATCTGGCCCAACGCGATCTTGTTGGCGATGTGGATGACCGTATCCAGACTGGTGCCGCAGGCACGCTGCATGGTGATTCCCGGCGTGAATGGCGACAGTCCCGACGACAGGGTCGCCTCGCGCGCCAGATTCCAGTCGCTGGAGTGCTTCAGCACCGCCCCCATCGCCACCTCACCGAGCGTCTCGCCATGCAGCCGGAAACGCTCGACCAGCGCACCGAGCGTGCGGATCGACATGCCCAGATTGCCGACATCGGCATAGGCGGTGTTGTTGCGGCAGAACGGGATGCGCACGCCGCCGAGGATGGCAACGCGCTTTGGCTTGGAAAGATTCATGGGCACCGGATCGCTGATGGCCGGCACGACACGCGGTCGCACCGAAGGTAGACGGAATTGCTGCCAAGGGTGCGGCCCGGTGCCCCGCCAGTCAAGCCCCGGCACACCCCGCTCGACAGAC
>DIHI01000075.1:0-248 GCA_002420085.1 Lysobacterales bacterium UBA5700
CCAGCCGGTGGCCGTCTGTGGTGACGGCGGCAACCAGCAGATATTGCTCCTGGTTGCCCAGTGTTTCGACCGAGATCAGCTTCACGGTGAGCCATCCCGCCTTGCCGCGATAGGCTTCTAGCGTGCTGATCTTTGCACCGTGGGCGTTGTAGTCGAACACGAGACGAGCCCGGTCGAGTGCCCGAGCCTTGGCCTGCTCGATAGCCCACCGCGCCAGCGGATGATGGATTCGGTACAGGTGCGCATCT
>DIHI01000075.1:353-701 GCA_002420085.1 Lysobacterales bacterium UBA5700
GGATTCGGTACAGGTGCGCATCGCCGGATCGGCGTGGCAGTTCGTAGCGCCCCAGTTGGATTTCCGCGAGGCCATCGTGCTCGACTCCAGGTGGTATGTGGCGGAGATTGAAACCGTCGTCATCGAACGCGGCGCAATGGACCAGTTCGGCGCGGGTCAGGTCCATCAACATCCGCTCGAAGCGGTTGCGCGCGTTGCGGCTGTCGTCCGCCCGGATGCGCAGCTTCTCCTGCACCTCCTCATCGAAGTTCTCAAGCACTACCTGGCGTGTCTTGACCATCGCCTCGCTGATTTCGCCAGAGAGATCGCGTTGGAGTTGCTCGAAGCTGGCCTTGATTTCCTCGGGCT
>DIHI01000075.1:857-1097 GCA_002420085.1 Lysobacterales bacterium UBA5700
GCTGGCCTTGATTTCCTCGGGCTCTCGACAGTTCTGGTAGATCTCGGCGATACGCCGCTCGAAATCGACACCGGAGCCGATGGCGCCCAGTACTTCATCACTGGCGCCAAAGACTCCCTCGAAGAGCTGGAATTTCTGCGCCAGCAATTCGTATACGCGCTTGTCCGCCTCATTGCTGCGGTCGACGAAGTTGACCACCACCACGTCGTGTTGCTGACCGTAGCGGTGGCAGCGGCCGAT
>DIHI01000075.1:1158-4204 GCA_002420085.1 Lysobacterales bacterium UBA5700
ACGACCACGTCGTGCTTCTGCCCGTAGCGATGGCAGCGGCCGATGCGCTGCTCGATGCGCTGCGGGTTCCACGGCAGGTCGTAGTTGATGACCAGCGAGCAGAACTGGAGGTTGATGCCTTCGGCGCCGGCTTCGGTGGCAATCATGATCGTGCCACGCTCCTTGAAGTGCTCGACCAGGGCCGCACGGGTGTCTGCGGTCTTCGAGCCGGTGATGTGGTCGCTGCCTTGGTGGCGCTTCAGCCAGTCCTTGTAGATCGCCTGCGCACGTGGGTCGTTATTGGTGCCGTTGAACAGCACGATGCCATCACCGTAGGGCGTGTCGGCCAGCAGACCGAGGAGGTATGCCTGCGTGCGCCGCGACTCGGTGAAGATGATGGCCTTCCGCGCCGCGCCCAGGCGATCCAGTTCGGCGAAGGCGCGATCGAGCGCGGTGAGCAGCGCCGCACCCTTGGCGTTATCTCGGATGTGGGTTGCCAGCGTCTTGAAGTGGCGAAGCTCCTCGATCTCCTGCGCGATGGCATCGCGTTCCGTTCGGCTCGATGCTTCGACATCTGAGTCTTGCTCGCTCCACTCATCGGCGGTTTCGTCCAGCGACTCGTAGTCCTCGTCGAGTTCTTCGACCAGATCGGGAATCTCGGCAGTTTCGTCAAGCACTCCCTGGAGCCGTTTGGCCATCGTCTCCAGCGCGCCTGCGATGGCGTGCGAGCTGGAGGCGAGCAGCTTCCACAGCACGAGTGAAATCAGGTGGCGCTGCCCCTCGGGCAGGGCCTTGAGGTTGGGGCGGCGCAGGTAATCGGCGACCAGCCTGGAAAGTTCCTGCTCTTCGCTCGACGGTGTGAACTCCTCGACGATGGCCTTGCGCGCCGTGTATGACACGTAGGGCTGAACCTGTTTGCGCAGGGTGCGCTTGCAGATGGGGGCGAGCCGGTCACGCAGACTGCTGAAGGATTGCTCTCTGCCAGTGAATTGCGAGCGGAAGCTATCAAGGTCTCCGAACACGCGGTCATCGATGAAGCTGACCAGTCCATAGAGTTCGAGCAATGAGTTCTGCAAGGGCGTCGCGGTCAGGAGCACCTTGGAGTGAACGTGCGACAGCGCCTCCTTGAGGGTCTTGGCGATGATGTTGCTGGTCTTGTAGACGTTGCGCAGGCGATGCGCTTCGTCGAGCACGACCAGATCCCAGGCGATGCCCTTGACATCGTCGGCCTTGGCCTTCGCGAACTGGTAGGAACAGATGATCGGACCGGAGGCGAACAGGAACGGGTTGCGCTGCTCCTGTTTGCGGATTGCGTTGTAGCTTTTGGCTTCGAGGATCAGCCCTTGCAGGCCGAACTTGTCCTGCAGTTCCTGGTGCCACTGCTTGCGCAGGTTCGCCGGAACGATGATCAACACCTTCCGCCGCCGTTCGGCCCAACGCTGGGAGAGCACCAAGCCGGCTTCGATGGTTTTGCCCAGGCCCACCTCGTCGGCGAGGATCACGCCGCGTGACAGGGGGTTGCGGCACGCGAAGAGCGCTGCATCGACCTGATGGGGATTCAGATCGACTTGCGAATCGACCAAGGTCGAAGCCAGCGACTCCACCGAGTCACCGGCTGCTCGTCTGGTCAGCAGCCAGGCAACGTACTGGCTCTGGTGCGGCGTCAGAAGCTGCTGTGTTGTCAACGGCGCTCCTCCACTTGCGCTTCCCCGAGCGTGATTCGGCGACTGGCGTGGCCCGCACTCACTCGGCCTCCGGCGTGTTCTTGTTGACGCTTTTGGCGATCCACCGATCCAACTCCGAACGGCGAAAGCGCCAGGTTCCCCCCGAGCTTGAACGCCGGAATCTCTCCGTTCTGAACCAAGCGATAGACGGTGCGTTTTCCCGCCTTGAGGTACGCAGCGACTTCGCCAAGCGTCAGGATTGCGCTTGAACCGCTCGGAAAATCCCGAAGACGTGTTGCTGTGAGTCACGCCGCCCTGGCGAGATCACGCTGCTGATGATAAACGGCTTCTGCTTCTGCCGGCGGGATGTTCCCGATCGGGCCGTGCAGGCGCGTATGGTTGAACCAGTCGATTCATTCGAGCGTGGCCAGCGCGACAGCTTCCAGATTCCGCCACGAGCGCCGATGGACCCGTGAAGCGCAACTGCTCCATCAGTCCGGCCTGCGCGTTCCGCGAAAGTGGTCTGTGCAGCGAGCTTCATGGTGGCTACCTCATGGCCGTCCTATGGGTTGTTACCCAACACCTGTTCCAAGATATCCTCGATTGAATCCACCACGGATTTTTCAAATCTCGTTTGAAATTCCATGCGGCATCCAATCAACGTTCCTGCAATGCCCATTCCGCCTGGCTCGCCGCCACCAGCGCCGCCCAGTCGTCGGGCGGGTTGCCACGTCCGAGCATCTTCTCGAACACCGCATAGGGGTCGGACTTGCTGCCCGCCGACCGCAGGGTCTGTTCGTCGTTGACCCAGGCGAACACGATCGCCTTCGCTTTGGAGTCGTAGCGGAAGAACAGCCGGAATCGCCGCCCGATCTTCGCGCGCCGCCAGTGGCGATATGCCGGCCCCAGGGTGTTGCCCTGGCGGTACTCGTCCCGCGAGGGATCGCTCGGCACGACCTCCATGATCAACTGGCTCAACGCCCGAAACAGCTTGACGTTGGCGTTGCCCTCGAACCCATGCGGGTCGTTTTGTTCGGCCCGTTCCGCGGCCGCCTGCAGCTTGCGCAACTGCTCGATCACGCCCTCGTGGAACAAGAGCGTCCAGCCGTGCCGCTGCATCAGAGCGCCACTTCGCCATCGATGTCTTCATCGAGATTGACCGCGTGGCCGGCATTCGCCAACATGGCCCGGGCCAGATCATCCGGCAGGGACTGGACGTGCCGGCCGGCCCGAATGTCGGCCTCCAGCAGGCCCAGGAAGGCCTCGATGGCCGGGTCTTCGTGATCGGCGTCTGCGCGGGTCACGATGACTTCGCCTCCGCGCAGGTCGAAGGCCACTTTTCCGCCGGCGTCCACGCCCAGTGCCTGCCGGATGGGCTTGGGCAGCGTGATCTGGCCCTTGGA
>DIHI01000075.1:4358-4551 GCA_002420085.1 Lysobacterales bacterium UBA5700
CCTGCATGGTAAGGAATTTTCCTTACATCATCAATCTGCCAGGAGATGGCGTCGATCTCGCTCTGTCCACGGCGGATCGGCAATGGCCGGGCTGGGTGTGCGAGGCGCTGTGGCATGACATGCTGTCGGTCGCAGTGACCAAGCGCTGGCACCTGCCGCAGAATGATGCGATGGAGCGGGTGATGGGAATCGA
>DIHI01000075.1:4704-7310 GCA_002420085.1 Lysobacterales bacterium UBA5700
ACGGAGATCGTGCCACACGGGGGCATGCCATGGCCCAAGGCGCCGGTCACCAAATTTCTCGCGCTGCCAGGGTGGCGGTTGCCGGTGCTGCGTGCATGCGGGCGCCTGACGCTGCCAGTGCGCTGCGGTCTGGGTGGCTCGGAGCAATCGGGTCGGTGGGGCGCGATTTTGGATGCCCGCGTCGGGCTCATGCATTGCATGGCAGCACCGGGGCTGCGCCCGACGGGCGGGCCGACGGGTTCGACCGCAGGCAGATCAGGCGCGCAACAGGTCCGGCGCGGTACACGGCTGGGTAGCGCAGTAGCGCGTTGCGCTGATGATCGAGGTCTTGCCGATGTCGAACAGGCGCCTGGCTCAGTCCGTGGCCGCCATCGAGCGCGAGCAGGGTGGCGCCGGCCTGCTCACTGCGCAGCAAGGCGCGGGGCGTGTTGCCTTCCGCTGAACGTATTGCCTTGACCGTGTCTGTCGTTCGACCTGGCCCGTGGGCATCGGGTGACAGGCACGAACGAAAACCCGCCCGGACCGCTGGTCGAACCCTGTGTGAGTTCGATCCTGCGGTCCGGTTCCAGTCGTCTGTTCCTGAATCCCCGGTGCGAGTATCTGCGCTCTTTTCGCGCTTATCTGTCGATCCGATCACACTTACGATGTGAGGGATGCGCGCGAGACTACCACCACGCTGAACTGGAATGGTCGTGCCATGGTGGTCCGGACGCGCGCGGGGGGCATGTAGAGCATGCTCAGGCCGTGCCAACCACACCCTGGATGGAGTGGGCTCAGAACATGCCGGTTTCGAGCCGTGCGGCCTCCGACATCATCGATCGGTCCCAGGGTGGGTCGAAGACCAGTTCAACATCGGCGTGTTCGACGGTCGGGATGCTCTCCAGCTTGTCGCGGACATCCTCGACCAGAAATTCACCCATGCCGCAGCCAGGTGCCGTCAGGGTCATGCGCACCTCGACCCGGCGTGTGCCATCGTCATGGCTGGCCACGGCACAGTGATAGATCAGTCCGAGATCGACCACGTTGATCGGAATCTCGGGGTCGAAACAGGTCTGCAACTGGCGCCAGGCCAGGCGTTCGACATCGGCGTCGCTGGCGCTGTCCGGCAGTTCCAGCACCTCGGGGCGCTCCTTGCCGATCGCGTCGGCATCGGCACCGGCAATGCGGAACAGATTGCCTTCGACGAACACGGTGAAGCTGCCGCCCAATGCCTGGGTGATGTAGCCGACACTGCCGGCCGGCAGGCTGACTCGTTCGCCGTGAGGGACCAGGACGGCATCGCAGTCGCGCTCGAAGCGCACCGGTTCACTGCTGCTGTGATAACTCATGGAGGTTCCGTTCGAGCCCGTATCCGAGTATTTTACGTCAATGCCGCCGGCCCACTCCCCGCTCGCGTGAGCCACGCGACCCCGCACCAACACGCCACCCTGACGGCATTGATGGTCGCCGCCGGGGTGCTCGGCATGACCGCAGTCTGGGGCACGGCCGCCGTGATGACCGGTCGGCCACTGGGCTGGATGGCGATCCTGACCGCCGCCGACCTCGCCTTGCTGGCCCGGCTCGCCGGTGCTGCTCCCGGTCGTCCGCGCGCGCTGCTGGTGGTATCCGGTCTGGCGCTGACGGTCGCGGCCAGTCTGTTCCTGCTGGCTGCCGGCCTGGTCGGTACACAGATGGGCCTGTCGCCCCTGCAATCGGCGCCACGCCTGAGCCTGGATCTGGCCTGGCTGGTGGTCGTCGAGGCGCAGGGCACGCTCGATGTCGCGGCCCTGGTCGCGTCGGCCGGTCTGGCCTGGTGGTGGGCGCGCTGACCGGCCGATCGCCGCTGACGGCGATCAGTGGCCGCCGTCGAGCACCTTCAGTTCGCTGACCAGTTGATTGACCATGCTGGCACCGTCGCCGAACAGCATGCGGGTGTTGTCGGCATAGAACAGGGCGTTCTCGATGCCGGCAAAACCTGTGCCCTTGCCACGCTTGATGACAATGGTGTTGCGCGAGTTGACCACGTCGAGGATCGGCATGCCGTAGATCGGGCTGGATGGGTCGGTCTTGGCCACCGGGTTGACCACGTCATTGGCGCCGATCACCAGCGAGACGTCGGTGATCGCGAACTCGGGGTTGATGTCGTCCATGTCGGCGATCAGGTCATAGGGCACACCGGCCTCGGCCAGCAGCACGTTCATGTGTCCGGGCATGCGGCCAGCCACCGGGTGGATGGCGAATTTGACCTGCACGCCGCGCTTCATCAATTGCTGGGTCAGTTCCCACACCTTGTGCTGCGCCTGGGCGACCGCCAGGCCGTAGCCGGGAACGATCACCACGCGCTCGGCATAGGCCATCATCGCCGCCACGTCGGACGCTTCGATCGGCTTCTGGGCGCCGCCGATCTCCTGGGCGCCGGCACCACCACCGCCGAAGTTGGAGAACAACACGTTGCGGATCGGCCGGTTCATGGCCTTGGCCATCAACTGGGTCAGCAGCATGCCGGCGGCACCGACCACAGTGCCGGCGATGATCAGTGCCTCGCTCTGCAACACATAGCCCTTGAAGGCCACCGCCAATCCGGTGAAGGCGTTGTACAGCGAGATCACCACCGGCATGTCGGCGCC
>DIHI01000075.1:7376-9817 GCA_002420085.1 Lysobacterales bacterium UBA5700
CGCCGCCGATCGGCAGGGTCATCAGCACGCCGAACACCAGGGTGAGGGCGAAGAAGGCGATGATCACCCGCACATCGAGTTCGAACACCAGCCAGGCGCCCAGGCCCAGGCAGGCGACGAACACCAGCAGGTTGACGAACTGTTGGCCGCTGAAGCTGAACCGCTTGTCGAGCCGACCATCGAGCTTGGCCCAGGCGATCACCGAGCCCGAGAACGAGACCGCACCGATCAGCGAGCCCAGGATGGCCAGTACCAGTTTGGTGTTGTCCAGACAGGCATGCTGGGCGATGTCGGCGGCGGTACAGGCGCCGCTGTGCAGCGCGGAATTGACCAGCGCATAGGCGCCGATGGCGGCGGCCGAGCCACCGCCCATGCCATTGAAGATCGCGACCATCTGCGGCATGTCGGTGATCGGCACCCGCTTGCCCCAGACCCAGAACACGAACGACAGCGCGATCGCCAGCACCATCAGGCCGAGGTTGAGCGGGTCGATGCCATGGCTGCCCCAGGTGGCCGGGGCGAAGAAGGTCACCACGGTGGCGATGACCATGCCCATGCCGGCCCACTTGATGCCGCGCTTGGCCGTCACCGGCGAGCCCATCTGCATGAGGCCGACGATGAACAACAGGGCGGCGGCAAAATAGCTGGACTTGGCCAGCAGGTCGAGCAATTCGGGAAGGCTCATCGATCAGCCCTCCTTCTTCTTGCTGGACTTGAACATCTCCAGCATGCGCTCGGTGACCACATATCCGCCCACGGCATTGCCAGCACCCAGCAGCACCGCGAGGAATCCGATCGTGCGTTCGAGGTTGGTATCGGCGTGCGCCAGCGAGATCATCGCGCCGACCACCACGATGCCATGCACGAAGTTGGAGCCGGACATCAGCGGTGTGTGCAGGATGACCGGCACTCGGGAAATGATGACGTGGCCGCAGATGGCGGCCAGCATGAAGATGTAGATGGCGACAAAACCGTCCATCAGGCGGCTCCTCCCTCGACTCGCTGCTGGGTGGGCGCATGCCGGATCTCTCCGGCATGGGTCAGGCAGGTCTGGGCGATCAATTCATCGTCCCAGTCGAGGCCGATCGCGCCATCCTTGATCGCCAGCGCCAGGAAGTTGTACAGGTTGCGGGCATACATCTCGCTGGCATGGATGCAGCCCATCGAGGCCAGATGGCGCGGTCCGACCACGGTCACGCCGTTGTCGGTGTGAATGGTCTCGCCCGCCTGGGTCAGTTCGCAGTTGCCGCCGGTCTCGGCGGCAAGATCGACGATCACGCTGCCGGTCTTCATGCCCGCGACCATGGCGGCACTGATGATCTTCGGTGCCGGGCGGCCGGGCACGGCCGCCGTGGTCACCACGACATCGACACCCGTGAGGTGGTCGGCCAGTCGGCGCTGTTGTTCGGCGCGCTCTTCGGCGGTGAGCTCGCGGGCGTAGCCGCCACTGCCGGCGGCACTGACGCCAAGATCGAGAAACCGTGCCCCCAACGATTCGATCTGCTCGCGGGTCTCCGGGCGAACGTCGAATCCTTCCACCTGGGCGCCGAGCCGACGGGCGGTGGCGATCGCCTGCAAGCCGGCAACGCCGGCGCCGACGATCAACACCTTGCTCGGCCGGATGGTGCCGGCGGCAGTGGTGAGCATCGGGAAGAACTTGCCGCTGACCTCGGCGGCGATCAGCACCGCCTTGTAGCCGGCCATGCCGGCCTGGGAGCTGAGGATGTCCATCGCCTGGGCGCGGGTGGTGCGCGGCAGCAGTTCCAGTGCGAATGCCGTCGTTCGGGCATCACGCAGGGCGCGAATCCGACTGTCACCGGAATACGGGGCCAACGCGCCGACCACCAGGGTGCCCGGCTTGAGTCTGGCCAACATGTCGTCCGGTGGCGCCTGCACGCACAGCAGGACATCGGCCTCGGCAAGCGCGACCTCGACCTGGCATACCCTGGCATCGCTGTATGCCTGGTCGGCAAATCCGGCCGTGAAACCGGCGCCCGACTCGATCAGCACATCCGCACCTAAGGCGCGGAACTTGCGCGCCGTCTCGGGCGTGAGCGCCACCCGGCGCTCACCCTGGGCACGTTCTTTTAGCGCTACTACCGCGACTGCCATGACACCTCCCAGCATAGGGGAGCCAAAGCCTAACACGTCATCGATGGCTGTGGCCCGGCCCGAACCACGGGCAACGTCGCACGACTTCCCGAACATGATCCAGGTCATGCCCAGCCGCGTCCGACGGCCTGATCTGGCGGTCACACGCAGCGATCGCGCCCTGATCGGAGATCGGAATCAGGGCATGTCGATCGGGCGGATCGGATCAGACGGTGCTGGGTTCTGGTGCTGTGTTCTGGTGCTGTGTTCTGGCCCTGGGTACTGGCCGCTGCCGGCAGACGCAACAGGGCACGGCACGGCGTTGTCGACCGAAGGCCGATCGACGGTCT
>DIHI01000075.1:9891-26427 GCA_002420085.1 Lysobacterales bacterium UBA5700
CGCCAGCCAGAGCCGGCTGGCGCACGCTTGCAAGCGTGCGCCATTGGGGCCAGGACTCGCCTCAGGCCGCGACGGTCTGGAGCCGACCGAGCACCTTGTGCATCGCGCGCTCGAAGGCCGGGTTGTTGACCCGCAGATTGAGCCGGCCTTCGCGCATCAGCACGGCCAACTCCTGCACCGAGGCCACGCACACCCGCATGCCGCGCTTGTTGACGAACATCAGGCGCGAACTGATCGGGCTGACCCAGGCGAGCTTCACGGCCTGCAACTGGCCTTGCTCGTCGGTCAGTTCGACCCAGGTGCCGATGGTCAGGGCACGCACCTTCTCGACATCATCCGGCGCGTAGTCGAGCGCGTCGCGATCGGAGACCAGACGCAGTTCTGGCACGCCGGACTCCGGCTCGGCCGGTGCCACCAGCGGTGGCGGCAACGATGCCGACAACGATTCGGCGGCCTGTTCGGACGGCGCTTCGCCACGTCCAATCTGACGCAGTTCCTCGGAGATCGCACGGACGATGACCGCAGCCGACTCGCCGGTGACGCCGGAACTGGCGAGGATGCGCTCAAGGCCCGGACGCAGCGCGGGCAGGCTGCTGAGCAGACCGGCCATGCCGTAGTGCGCCTCGTCGAGGCAGGCAATCAGCGCTTCCCCGGTCGCCAGACCCTTCTGATAGTCGTCGCTGCCCTCGCCGTGGCGCAGCGACACGACCATCAGGTGATGACTCCAGTAGCTGCGCAGCAGCAGTTCCAGCGAGGGCGGCATGCTGCGCCCGGCGATCCGCGATTCGATCTCGGCATGGACCTGATCACGCGCCTGCTCCAGCCGCTCGCGGCCACGCTGGGCTTCGGCAGCACGACGCTCGGACAGTTCGATCCGCTTGCGGTACTGGTCGAGATAGGCCGACATTTCTTCGAGCAGCGACTCGAAGATGGCGATGTTCTCGTTGAACTCGGCGTTCAGCCGCTCGATCACGTCCTCGACCTTGGCCAGGAGATCGCGTTCGGCCGAGGTTTCGCCGGGATTCTGTTCGCAGGCTTCCGCCAGCACATTGAGCAGACGCCGCGCCGGATGGGTCTTGCGCAGGAACATCTTGCGATCCATCAGGGCGACCTTGACGAACGGCACGACCAGCCGACCGACCAGATCCCGGCCCCGGCCCTGGATTTCCCGCTCGTCGAGCAAGACCTCGAACAGCATGCCGACCAGGTCGATCGCATCCTCATCGACCGGATCGATGCCGGCCGAAGACGGATCGACGCCGAGCTTGGCGGCATGGTCGAGCACTTCCCGCTTGACTCGATTGGAGAGCGGTTCGTTGCTGTTCTCGATCCCGAGATGCAGGCGCTGCGGGGTCTGGGATTGCAGCAGCGAGAGCACATCGAGCATCTGCTGCGGCTTGAGCGGACGCGCTCCGGCACGCTCGGACCAGGTCTGCTGCGGGCCAGCCGGGGCGTTGCGCCGGTAGTAGCCGAGCAGTTCATGCAGGGTGCCGAACAACTCGCGTGCCTGCGACTCATAATCCGGCTCGGACTCGCGTGCGCGCTGCTGCTCGGCCGAAGCCGGCTCGGGGGCACGCTTGCGGATCAGGCCCTGGCGCGGCCGCAGTTGCGGCAGGGTCGGCAATACGCCGGCCTGAATCAGCCAGTGGTTGAGCAGGTGGTAGGCATCTTCGAGCGCTGCCGACAGTTCGCGCTCGCACAGCTTGAACAGGATCACCCGGACTTGCAGCGAGACATCGCACTCGCCGGTAGCGGAATTGATCGCCGCCGCGATGTGCCCAGGACCGATCGGGTTGGTGGCACTGCTCAGTTCGAGTCCACCGGCGAGCCAGCCGATGCGTTGATCCAACTGACCCAGGAGTTGACCGAACCCGTTCTCAAGGCTCTGGCTCAGTTGCTTGGCGGCAAGCTGGACTTCCAGGTCTTCCTCGGAAACCAGACTGAGGCTGCTGATCTCCGATTTGACCTTTCCGAAGATGTTGACAGGAGCGTTGCTCTTGCCGCTGCGGGAGAAATCGGCGATCCGCGCCTTGCCTTCCATCAGGGACTGGAAGCCCGCCCCGATCTCGGCCTGGAAGCGCTTTTCGATCTGTACCCGGCGCAGACGCAGTTCGCGCATCGCCTGGATGTAATGACTGGTGTCCTGGCGCGGACCGGACGATTGCATGATGTCGAACAAGGCATCATCGACCCGTCCGAGAACACTGGCCAAGGCGCCGCTGAGCTGGGTCATCGCCTGGCTGGACAGTTTCTCCAGCAGCATCGGCTGCACGGACGGGCCTCGGCGTCCGGCGCCGGAGTCCTGATGAATGGGATGTACGTTGTCGAACATGGCAGCAGTCCCTGGGGGGGCGTCGAGACGGCGGATCCTGAACGTCCGAGCGAATGGCACCGTCCCGCACCGTTCGCTCGCAACCGGGCACAGGCCCGGCCTTGTCTTTATCAAAAACAACAGGTTGGACTCTCATTCCAACCCACCAACATCCTTGCCGGCCGGCCCCGTCGGCACTTCCTGAACCGGTGGCGGGGCGGAATACACCTACGATCCGGGACCAATACTGACATTTTACGTCACCCGATGTTGTGAATCCCCTCCCAAAACAGGGATTCTCCCGGTGAACCGGTCGGTGGTGGCACCCGGCCGGCTGTACTGAAGCGCTGGACCCGAACCGGGGACGCCGATCCCGACGATCGCACCAAGCCGGTCTGCACCCCGTCTCCATCCGATCTTGACCCGATCACGGCCGGTCTGATTGCCGCTCGGATTGCCGCTCGATCGAACCCGTCCGACCGGGTTGCCGGCTACACTGCCGGACATATCCATGCTGCCACCTCCGCACCGATCATGCTCGAACTCCTGCTGCAACGCCGCTCGACCCCTGCCCGCCTGCTCGGTCCACCCGGCCCGGACGACGCGCAACTGCACGCCCTGCTCGACGCCGCCGTGCGCGTCCCCGACCACGGCCGTCTGCGGCCCTGGCGCTTCCTGCGCATCCACGGCGACGCCCGAACGGCGCTGGGCGATGTGCTGGCCCGGCGACGCAGGGAAATCGAGCCGGAAGCGCCCGACTCGGCGGTCGAGAAGGATCGCCAGCGTTTTGCCTTCGCACCCACCATCATCGCGGTGATCGCCTGCCCGGTGGTCGGACACAAGGTGCCCGAGTCGGAGCAACTGGCGTCCGGCGCTGCGGTCTGCTTCGCGCTGCTGCAAGCGGCACACGGCCTCGGCTTCGGTGGCCAATGGCTGACCGGCTGGCCCGCCTACGACCCGGTCATCGGCCGGCAACTCGGTCTGGCCGGGCATGAGCGCATTCTCGGCTTCATCCATATCGGTCACAGCGACCGACCGGGACCGGAAAGCGAGCGCCCGGACCCGGCGCATCTGCTCAGCGACTGGCAGCCGACGCCATGAGCCCGGCAGGCGCGCCGCGCAGCCCTACCCGACCGGCATGACCACGCGCATCCACCTGGTCGATGCCAGCCTGTACGTGTTCCGGGCCTGGCATTCGATGCCGGACGAATTCAATGATCACCAGGGTCATCCGGTCAATGCCGTCCACGGCTTCGCCCGGTTCGTCCTCGACCTGCTGGAACGCCAGCGCCCGCGCCATCTGGCGCTGGCCTTCGATCAGGCGCTGGAGTCGAGCTTCCGAAACGATCTGTATCCGGCCTACAAGGCCAATCGCGAGCCCGCGCCGGAATCGCTCAAGCGCCAGTTCGGCTACTGCATGGAACTGTGCCGCGCGCTCGGGCTGCCGGTGCTGGTCGATGACCGCTACGAAGCCGACGACCTGATCGGCAGCGCGCTCGAACAGGCCCGTGGCCATGGCCTGTGCGGCCTGCTGATCTCGGCCGACAAGGATCTCTCACAACTGCTGGCGGCCGGCGACGAGCAATGGGATTACGCCCGCAACCAGCGCTGGGACCGCGATGGGGTTCCCGCCCGACTCGGGGTACGGGCCGACCAGGTGGCCGATTTCCTGGGTCTGGCCGGTGACAGCATCGACAATATCCCCGGCGTACCCGGCGTCGGTGCGAAGACCGCAGCCGCCCTGCTGGCCCATTTCAACAGCCTCGACGAACTGCTCGAACGGCTGCCGGAAGTGCCATTCCTGCGCCTGCGCGGGGCGGCGCGCAGCGCCGAACGGATTGCCAGTCATCGTGACCAGGCGCTGCTGTGCCGACGTCTGGCAACCATCGTCCGCGATGCGCCGTTGCCGGCGCAGTTCGGCACCGGCGAACGTGGCGCGACCGATGACCACCATCTGACCGACCTGCTCGATCGTCTGCGCTTCGGTCCGCTGACGCGACGTCGGATCGCCAACCTGCCACCGCCCTGACGCCGACACCGGTGCTGCCGGTACAATTCCGCCCATGAGCGACAGTGAAACCGAATGCCTGTACGAAGGCACCTACCTGCGTCTGGTCCGACGCGGCCACTGGGAATACGCCGAGCGGGTCAATGCCTCGGGGGCGGTCATCGTGGTGGCAGTCACCCCGGACGACAAGGTGCTGTTCGTCGAACAGTACCGAATCCCGCTTGCGGCCAATTCGATCGAGATGCCGGCCGGCCTGATCGGCGACACCGATGCCAACGACAGCATCGAGGCAGCAGCCCGACGCGAATTGCTGGAGGAAACCGGCTGGCACGCCGAACGGATCGATGTCCTGATGTGTGGCCCGACCTCATCCGGCCTGAGCAACGAGATGGTCGCCTTCGCCCGCGCTCGGCACCTGCGCCGCATCCACGCCGGAGGCGGTGACGAAACGGAATCGATCGTGGTTCATGAAATCCCACGCACGCATGCGGCCGCCTGGCTGGCCGAGCGGATGCGCCAGGGCTATGCCATGGATGCCAAGCTCTGGGCCGGCCTGTGGCTGATCGATCATGAGCCCGACGGCAGCCCGGTCACCCCCTGAATCTCCTGCCCACGACCCGTCCACGAAGGAACCGCAGACATGAGCCCAGCCCCGTCGCCCGAGCCGGATGACAACCCGATCGCCGGATTTGAGAAGTCGCTCGACGAATTGGAAAGTCTGGTCCGAAAGATGGAGGCTGGCGATCTCAGTCTCGACGAGACCCTGTCCAGCTACGAACGCGGCATCGGTCTGTACCGGCGCTGCCGACAGGCACTCGAACAGGCCGAACTGCGGGTCAAACTGCTGTCCGACGCGGCCGATCCGGACACCGCCGAAGATTTTCCGCTCGATGAACGCTGAAACCCAGAACACCCGCGAACGGCTCGACCACTGGCGCAACCGGGTGGACGCCGCCCTGCTGGCCAGCCTGCCCGACCCGAGCCAGGAACCGACCCGCCTGCATCGAGCCATGCACCATGCCCTGCTGGCGGGCGGCAAGCGCCTGCGACCGCTGCTGGTCTACGCGGCGGGCCACACCTGTGGTGCCACCGAGGACGTTCTCGATGCTCCGGCCGTGGCGATCGAACTGGTACACACCTATTCGCTGGTGCATGACGATCTGCCGGCGATGGATGACGACGACCTGCGACGCGGCCAGCCAACCGTACACGTCGCCTTCGACGAAGCCACCGCGATCCTGACCGGCGACGCCCTGCTCACCCTTGCCTTTGCCGTGCTGGCCGGCGGCCCCGGCTCGGCCGAAACGCGACTGGCCTGGGTCGATGCCCTGGCCGAGTCGGCCGGCGTCGTCGGCATGTGCGGCGGCCAGGCGCTGGACATCGCCGCCACCGGCAGCCAGCAGCCGCTGGAGGCTCTGAATCGCATGCATGCGCTCAAGACCGGCGCCCTGATCCGTGCCGCCGTGCGCATGGGTGCCATCGCCGGCGGTGCCGACAGCCACCGGCTGGCGCGCCTGGACGACTTCGCCGATGCCCTCGGCCTGGCCTTCCAGATCCGCGACGACATCCTCGATGTCGAAGCCAGTTCCGAGCAACTCGGCAAGACCGCCGGCAAGGATGCTGCCCAGAACAAATCGACCTATCCGGCCCTGCTCGGCCTGGACCAATCCCGGCACTGGCTGGACCGTCTGGCCGAACGCATGAGCCAGGCACTGACGCCATTCGGTCCCGACGCCGATCCGCTGCGTGCGCTCGCCCGGCTGGCGATCGAACGCGGCCACTGAGTCCTCGGCCTTCGACTACGTCCGTTCCGCACCCCGGCGCCGGCCACGGAGCCGGCGCCGGGGATCGGCTACTTCACCAGCCGCAGGCTGAATGGATAGCGGTAGGCGACGCCATCGTTGGCCTTGACCAGGGCGATGATGGTCAGCACCAGCCAGGCAATGCCGATCGCGACGCCGAGCAGGATGGTCAGCGGCGACAGAATGAAGAACGACAGGACGGTCAGCACAGTCAACACGATGCCGACCAGGAAGACGGTGATGTTGAAGTTCAGCGCCTCCTTGCCCTGGTCATCGACGAACGGCATGGTGTCCTTCTTGACCAGCCAGACCACCAGCGGGCCGACGATGCAGCCGACCCCTCCGGTGAACAGGCCACTGAGCGTGGACAGATGCGCCAGCATGCCCCAGGTGCGCTCCTCCGGGCTGGGAGTGGCGTCCGGCGGTGGCGGCGCAGCAACGTAATCATCGAGATTGGTCATGACGGTTTCCCCGTTTCGGCGCGTCGCGAAACTGCGAAGCAGTTCCACTTTCAGGCCCAGACCGACCGGCGTCAAGGCCGGAAGTCATGGCGAGCACGGCATCGAGCGCTCGGCCCGACCATAGCGATCAGCCCATCACCTGCCCCTGCCCGGCGACGGTCATCGCCGAGACCAGGATCGAACCGGTGTGGATGTGCGAACGCGGGTCGATGTCGCGGCCGACGCCGATGATGTCGCGGAACATCTGGCGCAGCGTGCCGGCAACGGTGATCTCATCGACCGGATAGGCGATCTCACCGTTCTCGACCCAGAACCCCGAGGCGCCGCGTGAGTAATCGCCGGTGACCGGATTGACGCCCTGGCCCATCAACTCGGTGACCAGCAGTCCGGTGCCGACCGCGTGCAGCAGATCGTCGAATCCGGCCCCGGTGTCGGCGACCTCCAGATTGTGGGCGCCACCGGCATTGCCGGTGGTCTCAAGGCCCAGCCGGCGTGCCGAGTAGCTGCCGAGCAGATACCGACGCAGAACGCCGTTCTCGACCAGGGCGCTTTCCCGCGTCGCCACTCCCTCGGCATCGAAGGCGGTCGAGCGGAATCCGCGCCGGAGGTGTGGCCGCTCGATGATCGAGAATCGCTCCGGGAAAAGCTGGGTATCGACGGAATCGAGCAGGAAGCTGGCGCGACGGTACAGGGCGCCCCCCGACACCGCCGCCAGCAGGTGCTTGATCAGGCTGCGTGCGGCCGGGGCCTCGAACAGGACCGGATAGGTGCCGGTCCGGACCGGTCGCGGGTTGAGACGACCGACCGCGCGGGCTGCGGCCCGCCGACCGATCGCCTCGGGCGCCTCGATGTCTTCCGGGGCAAGGGCATTGGAATACCAGTGGTCGTGCTGCATGCCGGTGCCGCTGCCGGCGATCAGGCCGCAACCGAGGCTGTGCTCGGTGCTGTGCTCGATGCCGACGAAGCCATGGCTGTTGGCGTAGATCGACAGACTCTGTCCGGTGGCCAGAGTGGCGCCGTCGGAGGTGCTGATCCGGGCATCGGCCTCGCGTCCGGCGGCCTCGGCCCGCAAGGCCAGTTCGATGGCCTGTTCCGGACGGATGTCCCAGGGGTGCCACAGGTCGAAGTCGGGAAACTCGCGCGCCATCCGCTCGGCATCGGCCAGACCGGCGGCCGGATCGGACTCGGTATAGCGGGCGATTTCGCAGGCGCGCTCGACCGTAGCCCGGACACTGGTCGGCAGCAGGTCGGCGGTGCTGGCGCTGCCCTTGCGCTGACCGAAGTAGACCGTGACACTCAACCCGCTGTCGCGGGTGTATTCGATGGTCTCGACTTCGCCATTGCGGACGCCGACCGAAAGCCCGCGATCACTGTTCAGCGATACCTCGGCCTGATCGGCCCCGGCGCCCAGGCAGCGGTCGAGCGCCTCGCGTGCCTGCTCGGTCATGGCCTGAACGCGCTCACGGGTGGCGCCATCCATCGTCACCGGTCCGGCAATCGACTTTGCCGCTGCGGCGGCGACTTGCGTATGCTCTGCCACTGTATTCCCTTTCGACCCACGGAGATGACGTTCAATTATGCGCGGACGCGACCCGGACAGCGGAGAATTTTTCGCGCCAAGCCGCAGTGAACTGCGGCGACAGGCGCTGGCGGTGTTCGATCTGGCCGAGCGTCTGGCCGGCCTGAGTGACGCCCAACTGGCCACGCTGCCGATCCCCGACGATCTGCTCGATCCGATTCGCCATGCGCGATCGATCGGCTCCCATATCGCACGCAAGCGCGAATTGCAGCATCTGGCCAAACTGATGCGCCGCTACGACGACAGCGATCTCGACCCGATCCGAGCGGCACTGACCCATGATGCGCGGGTGGGCCGGGTCGAAACGGCCCGCCTGCACCGGGCCGAAGCCTGGCGCGAGCGCCTGATCGAACACGGCGATGTCGCCCTGGCCGAATTGGTCGCCGAACACCCCGAACTCGACCGCCAGGCGTTCCGCGCGGCCATCCGCAAGGCGCGTGCCGAGCGCAGCGCGGACACGCCGCCACACGGCCAGCGCGATCTGTTCCGGCGGCTGCGACACCTGTTTGAAACCAATGCCGACGGCGATGCGTCGGCATCCGAGTCGGACTGGTCGGTCGAACAGGATGACGATCAGCCACCCGAGTCCGACCATCGCAACGCCTGAGCGTCCGCCGAGCGCTCGGCTCAGCCGGTGCGGGTGCCCCCGACCGTCAGCGCGTCGAGCTTGAGCGTCGGTTGGCCAACCCCGACCGGCACGCTCTGGCCGTCCTTGCCGCACACCCCGACCCCTTCATCCAGCCGCAGGTCGTTGCCGACCATCGAGACCCGCGTCATCGCCTCGGGACCATTGCCGATCAAGGTCGCACCCTTGACCGGGCGGGTGATCCGACCGTCTTCGATCAGATACGCCTCGGAGGCCGAAAACACGAACTTGCCGCTGGTGATATCGACCTGACCGCCGCCGAAGTTCACCGCGTAGAGCCCCTTCTTGACCGATGCGATGATCTCGTCCGGCACGTACCCGCCGGGCAGCATGCAGGTGTTGGTCATGCGCGGCATCGGCAAGTGCGCGAAGCTCTCGCGCCGACCATTGCCGGTCGGCTCCACGCCCATCAGTCGGGCATTGAGGGTGTCTTGCAGGTAGCCGCGCAGGATGCCGTCCTCGATCAGCACATTGCAGCGGGTCGGGGTGCCCTCATCATCGACGTTCAGCGAGCCGCGGCGACCGGCCAGGGTGCCATCATCGACGATGGTGACCCCGGCCGCGGCGACCCGTTCGCCGATCCGACCGGAGTAGACGCTGGTGCCCTTGCGATTGAAATCGCCTTCCAGGCCGTGCCCGACCGCCTCGTGCAGCAGGACGCCCGGCCAGCCCGGCCCGAGCACGACCGGCATCGATCCGGCCGGCGCATCGACCGCCTCCAGATTCACCAGCGCCTGCCGAAGCGCCTCGCGCGCCCAGGCTTCCGGTTTGCCCTTGGCGAACAGCTCGACATAGCCGTGCCGGCCACCACCGCCGGAATAGCCCGATTCGCGCCGACCGTTGGACTCGACGATGACCTGAACGTTGAAGCGCACCAGCGGCCGGACATCGGCCGCCAACACCCCGTCACTGCGCGCGACCAGGATGGTGTCGATGACTGCCACGATGCCGAGCGTAACCTGCCGAACGCGCGGGTCGGCGGCCCGAAGGAGGGCATCGACCTCGCGCAACACCGCGATCTTCTCGGCCGGGCTGATCTCATCGATCGGATCGATATCGCTGTACAGACCATGGCTCGGGCCGGTCCGCAGCGCCAGCGGTGCATGCGCTCCGCCACCACGGGCGATCGCACGGGCCGCCGAGGTGGCCTCGATCAGGCTTTCCAGGTCGATGGCATCGGAGTAGGCGAGTCCGGACTTGTCGCCACTGAGCGCCCGCACCCCGACCCCTTGCTCGATCGAATGGCCACCGTCCTTGACGATGCCATCCTCCAGGGTCCAGCCCTCGCGACGCGAATGCTGGAAATACAGATCACCGGCATCGACACCGGGACCGAGCAGGCGAGCCAGGTCGCGGTCGAGGTCCGAAACCGCCAGGCCGGCAGGGGCGAGCAGGCGGGATTCGGCAGCAATGAGAGTATCGGTCATGATCGGGCTCGTCGGGTCGCAGGTGGGGGTCGGCGTGCTCGGACGGCCGGCACGGCGAAGCGGGGATCAGGGTCGGGATGGTGGTTCGGAATCCGGGTCATTGGTCGGGCCGGCCTCGGGATCGCGCGCGGCACCCCGCTCGATCACCTCGACCACCGGCTCGCTCCATGGGCCGGTCACCTGGAACACGGTCCGTCCCATCTGCTGCATCGGGCTTCTGAAGATCGCCTGTGCCAGGGCGCCCAGGGCGACCCCGGCCGGGCCACCGGCCAGCGCACCCAGGGCCGGCAGCATCGAACTGGTCTTGGGCAAGACCTCAATGGTCTGATCGTAGCGCTCGTCCGTCAACAGGGTGCGTCCGCGAACCCGGATCCGGGCCGAACTGCTGTCGATGTCGAGATCGTCGGTGGTGGCGACCCCGGCGGCCAGTTGAAAGCGCCCGGTGATCGCGCCGAACTGCAAGCCTTCACCGAACAGATCGCGGAAATCGAGGATCAGCCGGCGCGGCAGTTCGGCCAGGCTGACCAGGCCGAGCAGGCGCCCGGCACCACCCGGTTCGACATCGAGAAACCGCCCGGAGCCGACCTTGAGTTCCAGGCTGCCGTCGATCTTTTCCATCCCGAATGCGGCCGGCGAACCCGACCAGGCAGCCACCATGGTCGCTTCGACCTCACCCCCGGCCACCAGACCCGGAAAGCCCAGCGCGTCCAGCATCCGGCCCAGGTCGGACGACGTGAAGGCCAGCGCGAACCGCGATCGCGGACTGCCATCGATCGTCGTCCAATCCCCGCTGGCGACCAGTTTGAGCATCTCCGAGTCGGACTCCAGGCGCTCGACATGCAGACCTTCCGGGGTCGGGTAGGTATCGAGCAGGGCGCGACCCAGCCGGGCGGCACCAAAGCGCAGATCCTCGACCCGCAGGCGCAGCGGCGGCAGGGCTGCCGGGTCCGGATTGCCGGTGGCTGCACTGGCGATTCGACCGGCCGGCCAGTACAGGCGCTCGAAATCGCCGGTCAGGGCCGAGGTCTCATCGCGTGGAAAGACCATCCGCCCGGCGATCTCCGGCCCCTCCAGATGCAGACGCATCTGCTCCGGCTCGACTGACAGAACCACGCGGGTGTCGAGAAATGCCCGGTCGAGCAGGTCCAACTCGCCGGCCAGAATCTCCACGCTGTGCAGAACCCCCTGACCAGCCCCGCCACCGGCCAGACCGGCCCAGCCGGCGGCATCGAGAACCGGAACCTGACCGACGATCCGCAAACCACGCCCATCGGGCATCGCACCGGCATCGCCCATGAAGGCGACCAGGCCATCGAGCCGGCCGTCCTCGCCGATCCGACCATCGAGCCGCATCAGTGCGCCAAGCTCCAGCGACAGCGATTCGGCCTGGACCGGGATGGTCATCTGCAATCGCAGCGGCAGGGCCTGATCGACCCCCTTGCGCAGCGGCGCCGGCAGGCCCAGGGCCAGGCCGACCAGGTCCGACTGGAGCCGCAGGCGGGCCGGTGGATCGGCTTGTCCGGCCGCTGGCCGTGGCGACTCGATCGCCACCGTCCAGTCGGCACGGCCATCGAGATACGGGCCGAGCCAGTCGAGATCGGGCGCATGGGCCAGCAATCGAGCCGCCGGAAACCGACCGCGCAGGCTGGCCTCGGCAATCAGGCCGGGATCGGAGACGAAACCGTCGCCGGTGGCCAGGCTGAAACTGGCGACATCCTCGCCCAGCCAGACCTGCAACTCCTCGGCGGCCAGACCATCACGGCCGAAACGCAGCCGGCCCTCGGCACGATCGAATGCCACCTGCCAGCCGGCATGGGCGAGTTGGGCACCGGCAAGGTCGGCAGTGCCGCGCAACTCGAACTCCCCCAGGCCGGACTTGAGCGGCTGACGCAGACCGAGTTGCACCCGGACCCGACCGCCCAGTCGGAGTGCATCGAGGTGCTCGCCGTGATTCTCACGCAACGGACTCGATCGCAGCAGGGCGAGCACCTGGCCGCCTTCGGCATTGGCATCGAGCGCCAGTTCGAGCACCGATGCCCGGAAGTCCTCGATTCGGCCATGGACCCGCTCGACCCCACCGCCGCCGATGCCGCCGCTGCCCTCGATGTCGAGACTGCTGCCGGTGAAACGCAGACGGGCATCCAGACGGTCCGCCGCCGGCCACTCCGGGCTGAACTGCAGGGGCACACCGGCCAGATCGACCTCGGCCAGGAACTGGCCCTGCTGGCTGCGGAAAGGCCAGTCGGCCAGGGCACCGCCGATCACCGCGCGGCCACCGGCCAGTTGGCCATCGACGATCGCCCGGTCCAGCCAGTCGATCAGGGTTTCCGACATCTGGTGCCTGAGCCAGAACCGCTTGAGCGCGGTCGCACGGCCCGGCTCGATCTCGGCATTGCCGAACAGGGCCGGTCGCTCCGGCTGGCTGGCATCGATCCGCAGCAGCGCGCGCAGCCCGAAGCCCTCGGACGCCAATCGCAGGTCGCGGGTTTCGATCACCACACCCGGCTCAGCCCGCCAGGCGCTCAACCCGCCGGACAGGGCCAGATGAACCGGCGCCCCGAATGCCACCGGCCAATCCAGACGCGGGCTGGCCTGGTCATCGAAATCCAGTGCCAGCGCCCGATCATCGAACTGTAATTCACCCTGGAGCGCCTCGATACCCGGTGTCCGCCCGACCGGAAGCCAGGTCGCCGCCGCGATCCGGGCGCGACCGATCGGCCGCCGCACGGTTTGCCCAGCCGGGCGATCGGACACCGCATCGACGGCATCATCGCGGGCGCCATCTTCCGAACCCTCGGCCGTCGCCGCAAGCCAATCGCCGGCCACCTCGACCGCCCGCAAGTTCAACTTGGGGGCCGCCAGATACAGCCATCGGCGCGTCGCGGCCGGCACCCGGTCGGTCAGTGCCGCCAGTGCCAGCCAGGGCGACAGGTCGGCGCGATCGGCGATCAGGCCGGCATCGACGCCAGTCGCGGCATGCAGGCCATCGAGTCGATGTTCATCATTGCCATCGTGCCAGCGCAGCAGCGGCGCCTGCAGCCGCCAATCACCCTCCGCTTGACGCTGCCAGCGAACACGGGCACGCCAGCGTTCGATCGCCAGACGCGGCTCGACCCTCGGGCCATCGGGTTGTCGGGCATCGAGTGCAATCGGCGCCAGGCCGCGCAGCACCAGCCCTTCCAGATCGGCCTCCAGACGCGCCTCGAAGGCTCCGGCGGCATCCCAGGCAAACCAGGCTTGCAGTTCACCGGCACCGGCCATGGTCTCGATGCCGACCTCGGCCAACAGCGGGTTGAGCGCCGCCAATGCCACCGACTCGCCACCGAACCAGGCCCGACCGCCCCGACCGCGTTCCAGATCGACCACCACCGCCAGCGGCGGCCCCTGCTCGGCATGGATGCGCAGCCCGACCCGCAGACGCTCACCACTGACCCGGATGCGGGCATCGAGTCGGTCGATGGTCGCCATCAGATCGCGATCGGGAACCCGCACGGTCAATGCCGCATTGCGCACCTGCAATTCGCCCAGACCGCGCAGGGTCGCCAACGGGTCGGTCTGGCGGTCGCCGCTGGCCAGCCCCTGGAGAGACCATCGGCCATCGGCTTCGCGGGTCAATTCCAGGGCCAGATCTGCCAGTCGGATTTCGGTCAGCGGTCGACCGGGAAACAGCCCGGAATAGACCGCCACCACCAGATCGGCGCGACCGACCTCGATCCGGCCACCGGGCTCACCGACCCGAAGCCCATGCAGAGACAGCAAGGGCCCGCTGCGCGTCCAGCGGGCATTGAGGCGATCGAACGAGACCGGCTGGCCGGCCCGCGCGCTGATCCAGGCGGCGACCTGGTCCGGGTAGCGCTCCAGGATCGGCAACACCTGGCTGACCAGGCCGACCAGCGAGGCCACCAGGATCAGGACCACGGCCACCCCGTAGGCCAGCAGCCGACGGACCCGGCGCACTCGATGTCGCCAGCGTCCGCTCAAGCGCCCGGCTCCACTCGCTCAGAGCAGGACGACATCGTACTGCTCCGGCAGATAACTGCCCTCGGCCTTGAAACGGACACTGCGGCCGATGAATTCCTCCAACTCGGCGACCGCCGCCGATTCCTCCTCCAGGATCCGATCGACCACCGAGGGCGCGGCCATGACCAGCAATTCGCGGGCATCGAACTGGCGCACCGCGCGCGTCACTTCCCGGAAGATTTCGTAGGTGACCGTCTCGGCGGTGCGCAGCAGGCCACGGCCGGCACAGGTCGGGCAGGGCGCGCACAACTGCCGCGCGAGGCTGTCGGTGGTGCGCTTGCGGGTCATTTCGACCAGCCCCAGCGGCGAGAATTCATGAACCGTGGTCCGGGCTCGGTCACGGGCCAGACCACGCTCAAGAGTCCGCAGCACCTGCCGGCGGTGTTCGGGATCCAGCATGTCGATGAAATCGATGATGACGATACCGCCCAGATTACGCAGCCGAAGCTGCCTTGCCACCGCCTGAGCGGCCTCAAGATTGGTCCGATAGACCGTTTCTTCGAGATTGCGCTGGCCCAGGAACGAGCCGGTGTTGACGTCGATCGTGGTCATCGCCTCGGTCTGATCGATGACCATGTGCCCGCCCGACTTCAACGGCACCTCCTTCAACAGCGCCCGCTGAATTTCGTCCTCGATGCCATAGAGATCGAAAATCGCCCGTGGGCCGGGGTAATGTTCGACCCGCTCGACGAAATCAGGCATGAACCGGCGCGCGAAATCGCGCATCCGATCGAAGGTCTCCCGGGAATCGACCCGCACCCGCTCGACGTCCTGCCGGGTCAGATCACGCAAGGCCCGCAGCGGCAGCGGCAGATCCTCGTAGATGCGCTCGCCGACCGTGGCCCGGATACACCTGGCCCGGACGTCCGACCAGGCCCGGCGCAGGTATTCGAGATCCTCGGCCAGCGCATCCTCGGGCTGGCCCTCGGCATTGGTGCGGACGATGTAGCCGCCCGGCGTCGCCGGCCGCAGTGCGTGCAGGATGCCTTTCAGCCGCTGGCGCTCGTCCTCGCTCTCGATCCGGATCGAAACTCCGAGAATATCGGTCTGCGGCAGATGCACCAGATAGCGCGACGGAATACTGAGCTGGGTGGTGACCCGCGCGCCCTTGCTGCTGATCGGATCCTTGACCACCTGAACGATCAGCTCCGAGCCCTCACGCACCAGTTCCTCGATCGAGGGCAGCAGGGTCGGTCCGGCCTCGGTGGCGTCCTCGCCGGCCGAGGTCGGTGGCCGAACGATATCCGAGACATGCAGGAAGGCGGCCCGACGCAGGCCGATCTCGACGAATGCCGCCTGCATGCCCGGCATCACCCGCTGGACCCGACCCTTGTAGATGTTGCCGACCTGACCCCGACGCGCGCTGCGCTCGATCATCAACTCCTGGGCCATGCCGTTCTCGACCACGGCGACGCGGGTTTCGCGCGGCGTGACGTTCACCAGTATTTCTTCGCTCACCGCGATTTGCCTCGATTTGGATTCTCTGCGCCCGCTGCCGGCGAACCTGCCCGACCGACAGCGGGGATCATTTCATGGCCGCCGGGTGCCTGGCCCCGTTGCCTGGCTCCGTTGCCTGGCTCCGTTGCCTGGCCGCCCGGCTCAGACCCTCACGCCGAACGCAGCCAGCAGCCGGCGCGTCTCGAACAGTGGCAGGCCCATCACCCCCGAATAGCTGCCATCCAGGCGCTCGATCAAGGCCGCCGCACGGCCCTGGATGGCATAGCCTCCGGCCTTGTCGCGCCACTCGCCGGAATCGACGTAGTGGGCGATCTCGGCATCCGACAAGGCTGCGAACCATACCCGTGAACGCGATTGCACACACTCCGCACGGTCCTCGGTCATCAACCAGACCGCCGAGAGCACCCGATGATCACGACCGGCCAGACGCGCCAGCATGGCGGCCGCCTGATCACGATCGACCGGCTTGCCGAACACCGTGTCATCGGCGATCACCTCGGTGTCGGCAGCCAGCACCAGCACATCCTGCCGACCGGCCAGACGGGCCAGACCCGCCTCGGCCTTCTCACGGGCGACCCGCACCACGTAGGCATCCGGCGGCTCGCCCACGGCACGCTGCTCGTCCACCCAGACATCCACCAGATCGAATTCGAGTCCGATCTGGGACAGTAGTTCACGCCGTCGCGGCGACTTCGAGGCCAGATAAAGCATCTGCCTAGCCTACCCTGCCGATGGCTGGCACGGGCATTTCCCACGCAGACGAATTCAGCCGCCGGACGCCCACCCGGCAGTTCCGGCAACGCCCAAGCCCGGCCTGACCCCGA
>DIHI01000075.1:26521-30519 GCA_002420085.1 Lysobacterales bacterium UBA5700
GGCAAGACCGATTCTTGCGCGACCAGGACCGACCCGCTATACTTGCCGGTCTTTGTTGGCCTTCGCATCGGATCGTTGCCATGAAAGTTCTCTCCTCATTGAAGTCGGCCAAGAGCCGTCACCGCGATTGCAAGATCGTCCGCCGTCGCGGCAAGGTCTTCGTGATCTGCAAGTCCAACCCGCGCTTCAAGGCGCGTCAGCGCTGATCCCGTCGGCGGCCCGGCCGATCGGCCCGACTGCCGCCTCGTGACCCGAAAGGCCGCTTCGCGCGGCCTTTCGCGTTGTTGCCAGGCAAGCCCAGACTCACGCCGATCAGACCGGCCGGACCGGCCCGTGGCACTGTCACCGAGGTCTGGCTGAGCACGGCGTGGCGCCCCCGCGACCTGACGGCGGCATCGGCAATCTGGTAAAAACGACTGTCCATCCGAGGAGACTGCCCATGATCCGCTCGATCACCCTCGCCGTCGCCATCCTCATCGCCGGACTGGCTGCCGACTCGGCATCCGCCGATGTGCTGCTGATCCAACGGGTCCAAGCCGCCAGCACGACCACCCTGCCGGTCCGGGGACAGACCATGGCCCAGGTGCGTGCCGCGTTCGGTTCCCCGCAGTCCGAACTGCAACCCCGGGGTGGCCAGCAGCCGAACTGGCCGATCATCAACCGCTGGGTCTACCCCGAATTCATCGTCTACTTCGAGAACGAGCGGGTGATCAACACCGTGCTCGTCCGTACCCGGCCCGACGAACGCGGCCCCAAACCCATCGAGTGAAGCAACCCGACATGAGCGGAACCCCTCCGCGCTGGCCTGCGGAGTGGGAGCCGCAGTCGGCGATCGCCATCGCCTGGCCCCACCCCGGAACCGACTGGGCAGCTCGCCTCGATCAGGTCGAGCCCTGCTTCACGGCCTTGGCCGTCGCCATCTGCGCACGGCAGGAATTGCTGCTGTGCGTCCCCGACCCGGCAACCCGGCACCGCCTCGAACTGCGACTGAGCGCTGCCGGCGCCGACCTGGCACGCATCCGGTTCGTCGAACTGGCCTACGACGACACCTGGCTGCGCGATTCCGGACCGATCACCCTGATCGATGGCGACGGTTTCGTCCTGCTCGACTTCGTGTTCACCGGCTGGGGCGGAAAGTTCGCCGCCGGCCAGGACGATGCCCTGGTCGCCCACCTGCACGGCAGTGGCCTGTTCCCGACGGCCCGACATCGGCGCATCGACTTCGCGCTCGAAGGCGGCGCCATCGATGGCGATGGTCGCGGCAGCGTGCTCACCACCTGGCGCTGCCTCGGCGAACGCCATCCGGATGCCAGTCGGACCGAGATCGAGGCCGTCCTCACCGACAGCCTGTCGGTTCGCCGGGTGCTGTGGCTGGAACACGGCCATCTCGAAGGCGACGACACCGACGCCCACATCGACACGCTGGCGCGCTTCGCCGGCCCGGATCGGATCGTCTACCAGGCGTGCGATGATCCAAGCGACAGCCACTACCCCGAACTCGCCGCGATGGCCGCTGAACTGGCGGCCCTGCGCGACGACCAGGGCCGTCCCTTTCGCCTGTTTCCCCTGCCGTGGCCACGACCGATCCTCGATGCCGGCCGCCGCCTGGCGGCGTCCTACGCCAACTTCCTGATCGTCAATGGCGCCGTGCTGGCCCCCAGTTACGACGACCCTGCCGACGTCCGCGCCCAGGCGGTCCTCGCCGATGCCTTTCCCGACCGCGAGATCGTGATGATTCCGTGCCGACCGCTGATCTGGCAGAACGGCAGTCTGCATTGCCTGACCATGCAACTGCCAGCCGGCCTGCTGTCGGCACCGCCAGACCATCAGGGCCAGCCACCGGCGCCGGTACAATGAACCGATGAACACTCGAACCCTGCCCGTCGCCCTGGTTCAGGAACGCGACCACGGCGATACCGATGCCAATCTGGCCGTGATCGAACAGCGCGTCGCCGAGGCCGCAGCGGCCGGCGCCCGTCTGGTCCTGCTCCAGGAACTGCACAACGGCGCCTATTTCTGCCAGCACGAGGCGGTCAGCGAGTTCGATCGCGCCGAGCCGATCCCCGGCCCGAGCAGTGAACGACTGTCGGCCCTGGCCGCGCGTCACCGCGTGGTGCTGGTCGGCTCGTTGTTCGAGCGCCGCGCGCCCGGCCTGTACCACAACACCGCCGTCGTCTTCGACAGCGACGGGCGTTTCGCCGGACGCTATCGCAAGATGCACATCCCCGACGATCCCGGCTTCTACGAAAAGTTCTACTTCACACCGGGCGATCTCGGATTCACCCCGATCGACACCACGATCGGCCGACTCGGCGTCCTGGTGTGCTGGGACCAGTGGTATCCCGAGGCGGCACGACTGATGGCCCTGGCCGGTGCCGAACTGTTGCTCTACCCGACCGCGATCGGCTGGGATCCGAGCGAGGCCGCCGACGAGAATGCCCGCCAGCGCGCCGCCTGGCTGACCAGCCATGCCGGTCACGCAGTCGCCAACGGCCTTCCGGTGCTGAGTTGCAACCGGATCGGTCTGGAACCCTCGCCGCTGGGCAGCGCCGGCATCGACTTCTGGGGCAGCAGCCATGTGCTCGGACCACAGGGCGAAGTGCTGGCCATGGCCGGCACCGACCACCCGGAACTGCTGCTCGCCGAAATCGACCTCGGCCGCAGCGAATCGGTTCGCCGCATCTGGCCGTTCCTGCGCGACCGCCGCATCGACGCCTACCACGACCTGCTCAAGCGCTATCGCGACTGATGCGGTCGCCCGAACCGGACCCGACCATGACCACCACCGACGACAGCCGCGCCGACTCCGGCGCGTCGGCCCTCAGCGCGATCGACCAGCCGCATGCCGTGGTCGAACGCGACGGCATCCGCTACACCCTGCTCGGCACCGCCCATGTCTCGCATGCCAGCGTCGATGCCGTTCGCCGATCGATCGCCTCCGGCCGCTACCAGGCGGTGGCGGTCGAACTGGACGAACACCGCCACCGTGCCCTGACCGGCGACAGCGACCTGCACCGCCTCGACATCTTCGCCATCGTCCGCCAGGGCAAAGCCGGTCTGGTCGCCGCCAATCTCGCACTGTCCGCCTACCAGCGCCGGATCGCCGAACAACTCGGCATCGAGCCCGGCGCTGAACTCAAGGCCGCCAGTGACGGCGCCCGCGAAGCCGGGCTGCCGCTCAGCCTGATCGATCGCGAAGTCGGCCTGACCATGCGCCGCGTCTGGCATGGCCTCGGCTTCTGGGGCCGCGCCAAACTGATGTCCGCCCTGCTGACCGCCCTGCTGGTCGATGAACAGGTCGGCGAAGACGAAATCGAACGGCTCAAGGAAGGTGACCTTCTGGAGAGCAGCTTCGGCCAATTCGCCAGCGACACCCCTCCGATCTATCGGGCCTTGATCGATGAGCGTGATCGCTACATGGCCGCCCGCTTGCGGGCGATCGAATTCGCGCCGGAGGTCCATGACGTGCTGGTGGTGATCGGTGCCGGCCACCTCAAGGGAACCGCCGACTACCTGGCCAACGCGACCGACGACCCGCAGGCGATCCGTGCCGACCTGGAGCACACCCCGACCGGCAGCCGTATCCCCTGGTTCACGTTGGCGCTGGCCGCCTTCCTGATCGGCGGCTTCGCCTGGGGCTTCGCGCAGGGCGTCGATGTCGGCAGCAGCCTCGCCCTGACCTGGATCCTCGCCACCGGCATCCCCGGTGCGATCGGCTGCGCGCTTGCCGGCGGTCACCCATTGAGCATCGCCGTCGCC
Source organism: Lysobacterales bacterium UBA5700 (assembly GCA_002420085.1). GTDB lineage: Bacteria > Pseudomonadota > Gammaproteobacteria > Xanthomonadales > Xanthomonadaceae > UBA11164. Next base: position 30,281 of record DIHI01000075.1, read on the forward strand.
TTCCTCGCCTCGCCGATCACCCCGCTGCACCCGGCCCTGTCGTCGGGCATGCTCAGTGCCGCCTGCGAAGCCTGGCTGCGGCGACCCGGCTATACCGACTTCATGTCGCTGCGCGATGACACCGGCAGCCTGCGCGGCTGGTGGCGCAACCGGGTCGCCCGAACCCTGGTCAACTTCATGCTCACCAACACCGGCACCGCCCTCGGCGTCTGGGCCGGTGGCGCCCAGATATTGAGCCG